>CAMYIS010000290.1 GCA_947258485.1 uncultured Woeseiaceae bacterium | reverse complement strand
GTCGGGCACGTCCGTACGCGGGTCGTCCGACGGTATATCCGCAACGCCCTGATCGACCGCACTGACAAATGCCTGGTTGGATATGATCGTACCGTCCGGTACGTCCGGATATACGACGACGTCGAAGACGATCGTTGCCACGTTATCCGCGACACCCGCGTTCATGACGCCCGGCGTCGAATCTCCGGGTGCATTGACGAGGATGCCGTCGATGAGTGGCGATGTGCCACCGCCGCCATCGGCCACGGCCACGCCATTCAGTGTCGTGCTTCCAGCCACGTATGTCGTGTTGCCCGGGACCTGGTCAACGATGTCTACGCCCGTAGCATTGTCCGTGCCTGTGTTCTGGACGGTGATCGTGTAGCGCAGTGTCTCGCCCGCAAGCAGCACGTTGGGGTCACCGTCGATATACGACGATATTTTGTCGACGTCGAAATAGGGTGCGGACTGGATCTGGATCTGGGTCGGGTCTTCGTCGCCATCGACGTTGGGATCCGCCGCACCATTGACGTTCGGGTCGTCACTGATGGCAGCCGACAAGTCGCCGAACATGATCTCGGACTGGTTATAGACGAATGTGTCGTTCGCGATGACGGGCGCGAGCTGGACCTCGAACTCGACCAGGACACTTTCGCCCAGCCCGCCGATGCTCAGGTTTCGTATGTCGAGCAAGCCGGTACCGGCCGCACCGCCGTTCGCGTTCGTGTTGCCGGCATCCGCGCCCGCCGGAAGCGTTACGACATTCAGCGTGCCGGCCTGGAACGACGGGGCCGCATTGAGACGGTCGAGTTCGTCGACGATCGAGAAATCGCTGACGGCGACGTCGCTCAGGTTCTCCACGTAGAGCCGGTAACGCAACGTCTCGCCCGGCGTCGCGACGGTGCCGGGGTCCTCTCCCGTCGTCACATTCATGACCACCTTCTCGAAGCGAAGCACCGGCAGGTCGACGGTTACGCTGTGCGCGTCCTCGTGGTCCCCGACGCCCACGGTGCCGTCGGTCAACGTGCGCAAGTAGACGGTCGACGCGTCGGAATTAAACCACTCGGTCGCGCCGGCCACGTTCGTCAGCACGACGCCATCCTGGGAATCGGTGTCGAGCTGCGTGCGATACGTGATCATCAGACGCTCACCCACACCAATCACCGATTCGGCGGTCTGGGTGATGAACGTAAGCTCGCACGCGGCGCCATCGTAGGCGAGCGAGTAGTCCGTCCCCTGGACCAGGGGACCTTTGCCCGGTACCGGTGTGACGCCATCTGCCGCGAACACCTGCGCGCTCAGAACCTCCGGTGTCGTGTCGCACATCCCGCCGGTCGGGCCGTCGGGCAGTTGGTCGACGATCGTAGCGTTGTATGCGTCGGACTCGCTCTCATTCTGCACGCCGATGACGAAATCTCTCCACTCCGCCAGACGCATCGTCGCCGGGCCGGTCTTCGTGACCGTGAGTCCCGGCGGCAACGTGAATTCCCCGACCAGGCCTGAGCTGTTGACGATGTCGCCTTCTGCCGTGATGAATTCGTCGACGGGACTACCGTTGTCCAGAAAGCTCATCTCCAACGTGTAATCCACTCCATCGACGTTGAACGTCGTGGGGTCGGCCGAGGCAACGATCGTCACACGATCCGTGCACCCGTCTCCGGGTGGTGTCGGATAGGGACAAGGGTCCAGGTTGTTCGGGGTTTCGTCGTGGTTTAACGTGAACGTGAAGGTCAACGGACCGGTTGGCACGCCGTCCACGGCAAGCACGAGCACCACATCGAGCGCAGCCGAAACCAGCCAAGGCTCACCGACCACGAAATTCCGATGTTGAAACGTCCCGAGAGAAAAGTAGGGGATGGGCCCTGGCAGCGTGAACAGCGGCGGAAGCGTTGCAATGAAGTCATAGCCGCTTTGCTGGCCCGTCGTCGTACCCCAGCTGATGCTCGAGATCGGGTCGCCATTCACGATGACGGGATCGCCCGGCTGGCTTCCGGGAACGCTGTCCACCGGGTCACGCCAGGATCCAACAACGGATACGAACGTGATTTCGGCCGCCGACGCACTCCCGGTTGGAACCAATGCGGCCGCTGCAAGAATCAATGCGCCGAAGATGATGAAAAACTTCTTCATGGCGTTGCGATCTCGTCGGAGCAGTCCTCTGCCTGCGCGGAGAAAGCGGCAAACAACAGCGGCACAAAGGCGGAGAGCGTGCGTCGCGCAATCCTCGCGCGTTCTTGTGAAGAATGACCATGATCAGTCGCTAACTTCCCTGTGCGCGCACGTCACCGGTGCGGACGACCCAGTCCTTGGTCGCTGTTCGAGCGGTCCCGCTGCCGTTGGGATTAATGCCCTGTAGGCCGGTGACTTTGCGTCACCACCTTTCGGTGGTTTTGCCTTTATCCGAAGGGAAACTATCTCGCAAAGGGTGCATATAAAAGGTGAACTGGATCACAGCTTCGATACCACGTTCCGTAGCAGACATTTATGTCAAATAATGATTGTCGTCAGGCTGAGGGAAGAAAGTCGATTGGATAAATAATCGTCATTGCAACGATGTCTTCCTTGTAGCCGAAGTCGAACGTCTGTACGCGCTGTACAACCTGTTGCGCCAGGGCCGGCGCATCCATATCGGATGACTGTAGCTGGCACAGCGAAACCGACCCGTCCGGCTCGATGGTAAGCCGCAGCACCAGTTGTCCCCGCAGCGTCGGGTCCTTGCGAAGCTCGCGATTGTAAAGCCGGTAAAGCGCCGCTTTGTAACGATCGAAGACGATCTGAATCTCTTCGTCGGTGCGGCCTGCGAACGCGCCCCCGCCACTAATCGGGCGATCCGATCCTCCGCTGCCACCGCCAATCGAACTCGCAACGCGGCCCACTTCAACGCCGCCGATTCCCTGGCCGCCGCCGCCGACATCCCGGCTGATGCTGGCGAGATTGATGCCACCGCTCGAGCCCGGCGCAGATGTCGTCACCATTGACCGCTGCGGTCGGCCTACAGAATTCTCGCCGGCGCTGCTGATACTGGCCTGCGACCCAAGTTGCGCTGTTGGCCTCAGGCTCGCGCGGCTGGCAAAGCTATCACGAAACGCCAGGATACCTTTCGACTTGACCTGTTCCCTCGTATCCGGCTGCACGGCATCTGCGACGATCGCTTCCGGCGTCAACTCGGGCGGCTGTTCGTCGGCAAGCTCCGGCTCGGGTTCGGGTATTTCCTGCTCCGGGATGATCGGCACTTCAACCGGCGGTGGCGGTGCCGCTCGCTCCTGGCGAACAAGTTTTGCCATGCGCTCGGGTAATTTGTCGACGGTAGGACGTTCCACGATCGGCAAAGCGATGGTGCCAACAAGAAATGCAATCGCAAATGACGCTGCCAGCGATGTGGCGAGCGACTTCCGAAACCGTGTGTCTTCCTCGCAACCCCGGGTCCAGGGCATGACCTGTGGCCGGGGTGGCAATTCGTCGGGCTCGCGTTCGATTACCCATTCGCTTTTCTTTCTTTCCTGTTGCGCCAGCACGTCACGCAGATCGTAGTGCAGATAATCCAGGACGTCGTTTTGCTCATTTATCTGGTCAATAATCGTCGCACGCCGCTCTTCAACGCTGGCGATCTCGGCCTTGAATTCGTCTATCTGCCGCTGCGCGTTCTGCAGATGCTCGTCCGGATTGTTCGGTCCACTTGGGGCTTGCCAAAACAGGTGCGTGGCGCCGAGATCTGCCAGTTCTTCAATGTTACGACAGAGTTTGGACAGGACTTCGTATTGGTCATTCCGCTGCGCCAGTTCTTCGAGTCCAGCATCGATTGCGCGAAGCTCACCCTCGAGATCGCCCAAGACGCTTTCCGACCTTTCGACCTGGCCTCGAAGCGACTCTTGTTGTTCAGAATATTCTGAGCTCACGATGTCACCTTGATCCTTTAGGTGCTAGAGCGCCGCGACTTGCGATTCTTTCTGGATAACGGCCAGAGAGACATTTTCGTAACCCTCGCCCGTGCACGCCGACATGATCTTCCTGATGACGATGAACGGCACCGACTTGTCCGCCAATATCGTAATCTCCTGGCTGCCCGCCACGGCCAAGGTACTCGGCCCGACAATATTTTCTCTCAGTTCCGCAAGGCGCGTTGTAATTGGATCGACGGTCGACGACTGTCCTTCCAGGATATCGTCAACACGCGCAACGATTTTTCCCTGCACTAGCACGTCTTCCGGGCTTACGAAAATAACGACGGTTTCACGCGGTTTGGTATCGACCCTTGCTTCCGGCAAGGTCATGTCTTTCGGCGACTCCATTATTTCGACGGAACCGGAGTTCACGAGCAGGAAGAACACAAGAATCGTGAACACGTCCATGAGTGAAGTCAGGTTCATTTTTGTGATCTTCAGACGATTGCGCGACATGCGCTTGATTCTTCGTGTATTTCTCACGGTGCATCTCCTACCGAAATGTCCGCAAACAGCGCAAATAGTTCATACTGCTCTGCACCATCGATCGGATCTTCAGCCTCGAGCGATTCATCCTTTTCGACAGGTAGTTCGACACTCCTGACGACGTCCATCACCTGGATCAGGTAATCGTAAGGAATGCGTGCCTCCATCAGCACCGATGCTTCATCGTGATCGGGATACTCCTGCTTGAGTTCAATCATGAAATCAGAAAGTGTCTGCAGATCGAACTCGTCGTCCTTCTTCGGTATCGACGCGATGATGGATTTGCCGTTACTGATTTCGATGCCCGGCTCTCTGACAATTACCTCGATACGGAAATCTTGCGCGGTGTTGGTCGCGCCGCCGGCGGTGCTCGGCAGATCAAGTTCGATAATGGTCAATCTCGAGAACACTGCCGTAATCAGCAGAAACGGGATGAGTACGACCATCAGGTTCAGAAACGTGGTTACGTCGAGCTCGAACTCGTCTTTGCTGCGACGTTTGTAGTGATGCCGCCTGGCCATATCGGCTAGGCCTCTACCGGCCGCTTCGCCCTTTTAGTGAACACGTTCAACGCTTTGACCGTGGCCATTTCGAGACTGTCGATGATCTGCCCTGTCTTGCTCGTCAGTACTACGTGAGTAACGAGCAACGGAATCGCTACCATGAGTCCAAACGCTGTCGTGTTCATGGCCACCGAAATACTCGCAGACAGCAGATCCGCTTTTTCAGCGGGGTTTGCGTTTGCGACGGCTGTAAATGCCTGGATCAGGCCCATGATGGTCCCCAGCAGGCCGAGCAAGGTAGCGATGCTGGAAGCAAGCCCGACGTAAGGCGTCCGTTTCTCGAGGCGCGGCACAATTTCCATCATGCTCTCCTCCATCGCAATCTCTATGTCTTCACGACGTTGAACGGCGCCCTGCAATGACAAGCCCATATTCAGCACTTGCGAAATTGTAGATTCGTCCTTACTGGTCATGTCGCGCGCTTCGTCGAATTCGCCGTTCGCGAGCAACGGCTGCACTTTATCCCAGACGACCTGATTCTTGTTTGTAACCAATGTCAGCGTTACATAACGTTCGACGGCGACGGCAACGCCGACGGCAAACACCAGCAGTATCGGATACATGAATACGCCACCCGATGTGAAGAAAGCTACGATCGAATAGAAAAAGTCCATTTCCAAATCCTCATTTAACAGAATGTCCAGAGTTGGTCTCGGAACGAGACAAAGCATAGGCACAGATCACAGCTTTGAATGTGACGCAGCGCACGTTAGGCCGTAATACCCTTCGGCAAGTTGCGGTCTTATGACCTACCTCACACGATCACTCGCCGGATCGAATCTCGTAGAAGCTCAGCTCGCGCAGGAAGACCTCTTTATCCACGGGTCTCGCGCGATCGTCGAGCGTGTCGGACAGGCTGATGTCGTCACCAAGCTCGGATGATTTCCAGGGGATGATGACCAGCGACTTGGGCGCTTCCTCGTTGCCGAGGATAGACATGCCGGACATCGTCTTTGGCTTGTCGATGCCATCTCCTTTGGCCTCGGCCGCCGGTGTCTCTTCTTTAGCTTCGTCCGTCGATTCCTCAGCAAACGACGGGAAACTCAGGAGCAGCATTGACGCAACGATCGTGAGTGTTTTCATCGTCTTTACTCCGCCTGGCCCATGCGCTGACGTATGTCGGCTATCCACATCGTGGCTTCTTCATCGCTGGGAACGGTCGACATATACGCTTCGTAGTTCTGCAGCGCACAGTTCAGATCAGCGAGATACAAGTCGCACAGAATGGCCAGATTGCGCCTGGCGAAGTGGTAGCCAGGATAGGTCGCCAGCGCTGCCTGATAGCTTTGCCGCGCTGCAGCGAAGCGACCGGTCTTGCGATATACGATACCCAGTTCATTGTGCGCTATCGGATGATCGGGATTTGACTCGAGCGCCTGCAGCAACGAGGTCTCGGCGGCATCGAGATTGCCATTGCGGTGATGCGCGATGCCGAGATCGATGCGCGGCGCGCTCAGCTGTGGCGCCGCTTCAACGACAGCTTCGAGCATCTGAACTCCCTGCTCGAGCCGCCCTTGCCTCAGGTAGGCCAGCGCTTCGTCATAATCAAGCCGCACATCGCCGTTTATCTTTGTCTCTTCGGTTATCGTGAATCCGACTTCCTGCTGGATTTCGATGCGCGCCGGGGCAGACGATGATTGTGTCGTCGCACAACCGGAAATTACGACGGTCGATACCAACAGTATTGCGCTGTAGCGTGAAATTAAGGCGTTTTGATGACGATACGATGCTTTCATGATGGCTTCCTCGACGCTAGTCGCGACCGATTTCCGATCCGCTGGAAATCTGCGCGGTCGCTGCCGGTGTGGCTGGTGCGTCGTCCGATTCGGGAACTTCGCCATCCTGCAGCACGTCGATTCCGGGCTGCGGTGCTATTGGCATGCGGTACGCATAGGTGTCGATTGACCCCAGGAAACCGCCGCTGATCTCATTCTTCGCGTATCGTCCTGGCATCAAGCCCGCCAGCTTGTCGAGACTCTTCTGCACCCACGGATTGAAAATACCGTTCGCAAGTAGCTCAAAGTTCTGTTCGTGTACCTCGATGGATCGTTCCTCGAAGGGATATGCCTCTTCTTCGATGACCATTTCGTAGTCGACCTTTTCCGCGTCGCTAAGGCCCGCCGGACGTTCGGAATCGAGGAGCGCCGCGCTGAAGTCGAAGTAAATTTCGGCGATATAAAAAGTCGCAGCTGCCGTTACTTCGGCAACCTCATAAGCGACAAGACTTTCGAAAGCGGCCATCGCCGTATCCATACGTCGCTGTTTTTCAGCGAGGCTTTCTTCGAACGGTTGTGTGAGTTTTAAACTCGCGAACTGCTGATAGCTCAGTTCTGCCAGTACCAGCGCGGCGCGCGCAGCCAGGAATCGGCTCCGGTCGGTGCGCAACTCCCCGGCATCGCGATCGACCGCCACAATCTCACCTAATTTCTCATGATATCGCTCATAGTCGAGTTCGGCTTTGAAGATCTCGGCGAGTCGTGAACGAGTCTCCATGGCAATATCGAGGGGCTGTGGATACTGGGCGACGTACTGCTCGTAAACACGTATCGCGTCGCCAACAACATTGACCTCGTCGTAAAGCTCGGCTGCGATCAGCGTGCTCAGCAGCCGATCGTTCGGTCTGACCGTCCTCCCTGTAGATAAACGCCAGCTGCTTGGTCGCCTCGCTGCCCAGCTCGTGTTCCGGGTGCGTCGTCCGGAACTCCTCGAGTACGCCGGACGCTTTCGCCCAGTCCTGCAGTTTCATCAGAGCTGCTGCCGCATCGTATTCGGCCGAGGTCCGTATGTTCGAGCTTGGCGCTACATCCTTGATCCTGAGGAAGTGATCCGCCGCCACACGATAGTCCTCGAGAAGGTTGGCTTGCTCTCCCTGCTTGTAAATTGCCGCAGCGAGCCCATCGACGACTGCGGGTCGCGTTTCATCGTCAGCGGGTGTCAGCGCGAGCACGTTCATGTAGGCGTGCTCAGCATTTTCATATTCGGCCAGATCGATCGAGGAGTGAGCGATGACGGCCCACGCGGAGCGAATCAGTGCAGTATCCGTGGCCGGATAGCGATCAATGAGTGTCTGCGCAGACTGTATTGCGAGATCGAAGTCCTCCATTTCATAGAGGTCATCCGCGGCTTTGCCCAGTACGACAGGCGCCTGTTCGTGTTCCTGGAAAGTATCGGCAAACCTGAGCGAGCTCGTTACGGTCGATTTCCTGACCTCCACGCGCCTTGCACCGGTTGCTGCCTCGAGGTTTTGACGATGCGCAAAAATTGCGGCATAACCTGCGGCCGAAGCCTGCTCATGCTCACCGTACGCGTAAGCCGTGCGTTCGTACTCTATTGCCGACTCGCCATAGTCCTCGTTTTCCAGGAGCAGGTCGGCGAGCTGGTAGTTGATTTGAGGCGACTCGGCGTCCGTCGGGAACGAGTTCAGAAACTGGCGGTACCAATGCTGCGCTTCGCTAAAGCTCGCGGGCTTGTCATCGATAAATTCCTCGTCCTGGTAGATTGCGTGGTAGTGCCCCGCAAGATCCGTCAGATTGGTCTTGAGAAAGCCGACCACCTCATTCGAGCTATCGATGTCAAAGTGAGTCCAGTACTCAGCGTCCAGTGCGTACATCGAAGCAAATTCTTTTTTCGATTCGACGACAAGTAACGGGAATCCGGCTTCGCCGTAAATTTCGACGACGCGGCGTAGCTGCGCTGGCCATTTTCCGAGAAATACTCGTCAACGACTTCCGGGCCACCCAGGTTGGAAAAACTGAGACTGATTACACGAAACGTATCCGCTACACGGTGTTCATCGTTTTCTTCATAATCTTCGTCGAAGTCATACCCGATCGACTGCCGGTAATCGAGCATCGCCATGTAATTATGCAATGCCTCGTCGTAAAACTCCTGCTTGTACAAGGTCCATCCCAGCTTGTACAAGGCGAGCTCGAAGTAGGGTGAGGTAGATCCCATCTTGATGATCGAACCGTAGGCATCCTCTGCATCGCGGTACTTCTTCCTCACGAAGAAATACTCGCCGCGCCGGAAGTAAACTTCATCGACATATTTCGAGTATGGATATTCGGCAACCAGCCGGTCCATCACCGCCATCGCTTCATCGGGCTCTCCGACTTCATCGTAGGCGCGAGACATCTGGTAGAGCACTTTGTCATTGCGCTCGTAGTTGGGATAGGTCTCGAGGATCGTCTGGTACGTCTTTATCGCTTCCAGTGGCCCCGCGGGAACGGGTTCGGCGTTTCCGCCCGGTAACTCCGCGTCAACTGCCGTGGTTTGCGACAGCAGTTGCTGCCGCTGCGTTGCCCGGTGTTCGAATTCCTGATCGGACTCCGAGGCCTTGATCGGAGCTGCCGTTTGTTTCGCGGCGGCGGCCGGTGCCAATTGAGTCGCTTTGTCCGGTGCCTCCATCTCGACCAGTTCGCCGCTGCCAATGACCCCGTATGCCTGCTCTATCTGCAGGTCGGCCAGACGCCGCATTGCCTCAGGCGTTCGCGCGCTCTCTGAAGTTTCTTCCAGGTAGCGGCGGTAACTGTCTGCCGCGCGATCGAGGCTGTCATCCAGATACACCTCATCGACGTCGGCTTGCATGCCGTCAAGCTCGGCGAGTGTCCCCGGGTCGCTGCTTGTCGCACAGGCCGTCAGGCCGATGCAGGCAAACAATAATGTGGCTGCATGCCGTTTCATTGACGTTCACCAGTCTTGGCCTGAGCCTGGGTTGCGCGGTCGTAGCTGTCTGCCAGCGCAAACCGTGCCTTGTCACCGTAGTTTTCGAGATGACTGCGGCGCGCAAGCAGCTCTTCAACCGCCACGACTTCGAGCTCATGTCCCTGGCGAACCATCAGCCGATCGACCTTTTCAATGGAGTTGCTGACGTGTGCTCGCAGGCGATTGATCGGTTGCTCGTAGCCAACGTAGCTGTGCGTTGCGGCCTGCCGTGCACGGACATATTGGTCATATTTTTCTTGCGCGATGGCCATCGCCTCGTCGAGGCCCCGCAGATTCCGGTCGAATTCGGTAAACCGTTCGTGATACTCGGTCTCCAGCGTCCAGGTCAGCAATCCCTTGAGGCGTTTGATTCGCGCCTTCACGGACTCGCTAACCGCCGAGTCCGGGCTATGCGCCTGTGATTCGATCTGTTCGAGGCGCTTGAGGACAGCCTGCTCGCCACGCGTTGCCAGGAACTCCGGGCGAGGCGTTGTCAACAGGTCATCGCGACGCCGCACGAGCATCTTGTGTTGCTCGATGCGCAGCCGCATCCTGGAATCCAGCTCGCGAAATTGTGTATCAACCTCGGGGAGCAGCGGCTCATAATGGTTGTGGCGGATCGCCACCATGTCATCGAATGCGTCGAAACTGGCCTGCCATGCGATGAGCTTCCTGCGCAGATCAGCGAGGTCGAGGAAGTTTTGCAGGCCGGTCTGGAAATCATGTGAGGCCAGGAGTTCCATCAGGTAATAGGTTTCCGGTGTCTCGGGCAGTGACCGCAGCCGGATGACCCAGTCCTTGTCCTTGCGAATCTCCTCGCGAATCAATGCCTCGAGGAACTTGCCCGCCCTGATGCTTTCAATCGACGTGTTCAGCTTGTCGACTTCGGCGCTGAATGAATCCAGTGCCTGGCCATAATGCACGGCCGCGCGGCCGTGTATATTCAATTTGCCGTACGCATACGGCAACGCCAGCATAGCCTCCTGGGCCGCGCGATCCGTCACCTCCCGCTCGGCAAGAATGCTCCACGGAACGACGGCTCTCTCGAGGTTTTCGATGGACAGGTTTGCCCAGCCGGAGCTAAGCAAAGCCTGGTTCGAGAACGGCCCGTCGAGGCGCACGCGGCTCAGGAACGGGATCGCCTGGTCGTACTCGCCGCTTTCGAGCAACGCTGTGCCGAGCACAAGATTGGCTTTGTCCCGGATAGCGAGTTCCGCGGGATCGCTGGTCGCTATCTGTCCGGCGCGCTCTAATTGCTGCAGCGCCGCCTGTCGCTGTCCGTCCTGCAGATAGGCGATGCCAAGATTGTACGCGGCGAAGCCGCCGTAGCCGTCAGAGTCCTGCAGGCGTTTGAACACGTTGACGGAGTCGGCCGGCTGGCCCTGGGCCAGATAGATGTTGCCACGAAGGAACTCGATGTCATCGCGGATCGATTCGGGGACCTTTCCGTCGATACGCCCGAGCGCACGCATCGCGTCTTCCAGCTGGCCCTTCTGGAAATGAATCCGGGCGAGCCTGTAAGCCGCGTCGTTACGCACCCGTTCGTCGACGGCACCCTCGAGCACCGCCCTGATGGCGCGGCCCGCGCGATGGTGCATCCTGTACCTGAGTTCGAAGTCACCCAGCGAAAAATGGGCGTCGTTAATATGGAAATAGAGCGAGTGCTTGGACTCGTTGCCAGGCAGGCAAACAGCAGGAGCCCGGTCAATGAGAGCGGTGCCCGAAACATGATCTACCAGTCTCCGACCTGGATTCCGCTGTTCCCGGACTGCGGCCGGGATAAAGTGATTCCCAGCGCTTTCGGCTTGACTCCCTTGGCAACAACGAAACTGTCGGACGCGTTGAAATCGGTACCGTTCTTCAGTTTGCCAATCATCGTAACACCCAGCTGATGGTCGCCGCTGGGAATGTTACCGGTGTAAATACGCTGCACGCCGCCTTTTTGGAGCGCTTCGAGTTCGTTGAAGCTGTATATATGATGTGTCGCCAGTACGCCATTGAGCTCAATCTTTACCGCGTCGAGTCGAAATTGATCGTTCTCGAGCATGGAAACAAAGACTGAAATTTGTGTACCCGACGGATAAAGCAATCGTTCTTCGAGATTGCTGAGCTCCGACGCGATGTTAAGCACATCCGATTTTATTTCCTGAACCTGCCCGTCCAGGCTTCGCGTATCGTCCCCCGAAATGTCCTGTGCACTGCCGGAGTTAATCGGTCCGCAGACCAGAAGTGCCAACACCATGGTGCGAATGGGCTTAGACATCTCCAATATCCTTATTGGTTTACATAATCCGTATGCTGCTGCCATGAATATACGGATCAGCGGCAATATCGCAGTCAGCCGACAGTGTTGTGCAATTCAATTGCTTTATCTGTGAACTGCGCCTCAAATAAATACCGTGCGCAGTTTTCCTTCAGCCAATCAGAATGTGAATTGGCTCACGGTCGGACG
>CAMYIS010000289.1 GCA_947258485.1 uncultured Woeseiaceae bacterium | reverse complement strand
AGCAAACCAGGACTGCTGACACTGACAATCAAAGACAAGAGTGCGCTTTACCTGGCGTACATGCCCTATGTCATCAATGGTGGTCTGTTTATTCCGACGAGTAGCTCTTACAAGCTCGGCGATGAAGTCTTCATGTTGCTCAACCTGATGGGTGAGGAAGAGAAGATCCCGGTCGCCGGCACTGTAATCTGGATGACGCCGAAGGGCGCGCAAGGTAAGCGTACTGCGGGTATCGGCGTGCAGTTCAGCGATCAGGATCAGGGCAACACGCAGAAAAAAATCGAGACCTACCTGGCCGGCGCCCTTGGCGGCGACAAGCCGACCCACACCATGTAGAAACGACCTAGGTCGATTCGCTGCCGATACCATCGCGCAAGACGTACGCCTGGTACCCACGTTCGCTCAGGATATATGCACCGGCAGAACTGCGTCGCCCGGTGTCGCAACACAGGACGTACTTCTGATTCTCGTCGAGCATGGAGATCTTCAGGCGAATAAAATACAGCGGAATATTGATCGCACCGTCAATGTGCTGGTTTTCAAATTCGCTGGGCAGCCTGACGTCAAGCCACTGACCGCCCGCTCTTACGATCTCTTCCGCTTCCTCGCGACTTACCCATTCCAGCATCGGCTCGTTCAAGAGCTTCTTAAAATCTTCCTTGCCGAGGCGCATGACAGAGCCATCGCTCAGCATCGTAACCGTTGCATTTCGCTTGGCTTCCGAAATGAGTGCTTCTTCGCCGAATGTATCCCCGACGCGCAGCTCGGCAAGCTTGATGCCTTCTTTGCTTAACGGGGTCTCGCGCGTCACGAGAGCCGAACCGCGAATCAACACATAAAAATAATCGCCTTCGGCACCCTGCTTGAGGACGACGTCGCCGGAACGATAGTTGATTTGCTGCATGCGCATGAAGATCGCCTGGATGTTCGCCGGCGGTATCTTGTGGAATGCCTTCGTCTGCAACAACATCGTCATCCAGTCTTCGTTGCCTTCGTCGGCCATGCCCTGCAATTCGGATACTTCGTAGGTGCCCGTCTGGTCCCAGGTGAGCATGACGTCGAGCAGATCGCTGTCTATCGACAGGAACTGGACGCGATCCCGGGCGCGGGCCGTTATCCTGCGCGGGTAGACAGGTGCCACGGGATTTCTTGCGGCGTCGCTGTTTCCCTCGATCGTGCCTACGGTCTTGCCCTGATCAACGAGCTCCAGAACACCTGAGATAACATAGATCGTCCGCTTCTCGGTATCACCTTCCTTGAACAATACCTGCCCGGGCGACAGGTCACGGATTTGCACCTTGCGGGCGAGTGCCGCGAGGTTATCCCGCTTCAGACCGTCGAGCGGAGAGAATCGCCTGAGCAGCTCGGTACTTACCTCCTCAGCGGCCATTCGACTTTGTCCTGTTAGTGCTCGGCATTCGCTCTTCGTGTTTCTTCTTTACGTCCAACGCGCATTCTACCTTTAATTCAACGACTTCCGGTACCGTTGAAGCGAGGCATCGTGATTCAACTCACAGTTTGTTCAACGATTGCTGGCCATGTGTGACCAACGTCACAGCTCAGACCAACCCTCATGTCGCAAAAATCGGTCCCCGTGTGCTTTCGCCAGGCTGCTGAGGGCGGTTAGGACGTCGTCACGACCGCGTTCAAGGGCATAGTGCAGCGGCCCGCCCCGAAACGGCGCGAACCCGGTTCCGAAAATGACGCCGGCATCGAGCAGATCGGCATCTTTGACCACACCCTCATGGAGGCAGGCCACGGCCTCATTGACCATTGGCAGAATGAGACGATCCTGGATGTCGGCGGGCACGGACGCCTTGTCTCCCGACGGTTTTACGGCTTTGCCGTCTTCCCATCGGTAGAATCCCTGGCCGGATTTCCGGCCGAGGAGGCCGTCGTCAACCATCTTCGACAGTCGTTCCGGGACAGGGCGGTTCATCGCAGCGCCCAGTACTTTAGACACGTGCAGCGCGACGTCAATCCCGACGCTGTCGACGAGCTCTACGGGCCCCATCGGCATACCGAACGCTTCCGCGGCCTTGTCAATTTCAACCAGCGGTACGCCTTCCTCGGCCAAATGCATCGCCTCAGCCATGTAAGGCGCGAGAATCCTGTTGACGACAAAGCCGGGGGAACTGGCACATTCAAGGGGCAACTTGCCGATGCCCTTGGTGAAAGCAAAACCGATATCCATCGCTTCCTGGTCGGTGTCTTCGCATCGAATCACTTCGACCAGTGGCAACATCGCGACGGGATTAAAGAAATGCAAGCCGATGAATCGCCTGGGTTCTGTCAACACGGTGCGAAGTTCTTCGAGGCGAATGCTCGATGTATTGCTGGCGAGGAGGGCGCCCGGCTTCATTTTTTCCTGCAGCGCCTTGTAAAGCTCCTGCTTGGCTTCGAGGTTCTCGTAAATCGCTTCGATGATGAGATCTGCATCGCGAACGCCATCGCCACCGACATCCGCGCGCAGACGCTGTTCCGTCTCGGCACGTTTCGCGACATCGCGAACACGTTTGCCGAACAGCTTCTTCGCTCTTTCCATTGCCGGATCGATATATTTCTGCTCACGATCCTGGAGGGTCACGGTGTGGCCGCGCAGCGCGCACCAGGCCGCGATGTCACCACCCATGACACCGGCGCCGACGACATGAACGTGTTTAATCTTCGTGTCGATCTTGTTGCCTTGCGCTTTCAGGCGACTTTGCAGGAAAAACACGCGGACAAGGCTGCGCGATGTGCTCGTACACATGAGATTCGCGAAGCTGCGGGCCTCCGCTTCATAACCCGTTTTCGGAGAAGCGCCGGTAGCCGCCCAGATATCGATCATGGCGTAAGGTGCCGGGTAATGTTCCTTGCGTGCCTTGCCGCGCACCTGATTCAACAGCATGTTGCGAACAAATGACCGGGCAGGTTTCAGGTTCAGAATGCGATCAAGCAAGGGTGCTCGTTGCTTCGGCTTTGCTGCACGAACCAGGTCCAATGCCGCCGATCGCCAATCTCCTTCACTGCTTATCGTATCGACAAGGCCAATTCTTTTGCCTTTCGACGCGGTAATCGGGTTGCCCGTCAACATGACCGGCATGCCGGCCCGAACGCCACAAATCTGCACGATACGAACCGTGCCGCCGAAGCCCGGATGCAGTCCGAGTTTGACTTCGGGCAGACCCAGGATGCGGTCGTCACCGGCAAGCGCGACCCTGTAATCACAGGCCATGGCCAGCTCCAGGCCGCCACCGAGACAAACACCGTTGATCACGGCGACCGTCGGGCATTGAAGGCCTTCGATACGGTCAAATAATTGCTGACCTTGCCTGACGAGCTTGTAGGCCAGTTCGGGCGTGTCGATGCCAACGAACTCCTTGATATCGGCGCCCATGACAAAGCTGCCCGGTTTTCCCGAGTAGACAACGAGGCCAGCAGGCGGGCTGGCCTCGAGGGGTTTGAGGATGCCATCCAGCTCGAGCAGCACCTCGGATGACAGGACGTTGGCGCCCGCGTCCGCTTTATCGATACAAAGCCAGACAATTCCGTTGTCGTCGGTTGTTGTTTTCCAGTGTTGGGTCATGAGTTTTGCTCGTATCAAGTGTTGGGTCATGAGTTTTGCTCGTATCAGGTAAGTTCGAAATCACAGACCAATGGCAGGTGGTCTGACAGTTTTACGTCGGGTATGTCGAACGCCGTAACCCGGATTCCATCCTGGTAGAGGACAAAATCGAGCTCCTTGCGCGGCGCGCGGCTTGGATACGTGGGACGGCTATCGATATTGGCGGACCGCAGGCCCGCCGCTTTCATGAACAGGTAAATCTCATTTTCACCCCAAAAGGTGTTGAAGTCACCGGCGACCACAACCGGCTTCTCGGTGGCCTCGATGAGGTCGAAAAGGTGACGTAATTGCAGGTGTCGATGCCGGTATTTGAGCGATAAATGAACGAGGAAGATCGCATAGTCATCCATTTCCAGCTCGATGATCAGGCGCTTGATGCCGGTGTCGAAATAGTGAAATTTCTCACCGTGCACGCGCGGTGCCGCCATGAAGGCATTGCCCTGCATGCGCACGATCGGCAGCAGCTGATTAAGCGATTTCGAGCCGTATTTCGTCTCGTAGGAGGTATTCATCCCCAGGTCGCTGGCGAGCTTCTCGGCCTGGTTGACATTACGACTCCGAATGGACCCGGTATCCACCTCGATCAGTCCGATAACATCGGGATCGACGGACTTGATGAACCGGGCTATCTCTGGCAACACGCTCTGGTTGCCGATCAGGTACCCGGCACCGGGCAAAGCCATGCGCGCACTGCCTCCGCCACCGACAGCGTATCGAATATTGTATAAAAGAAGCCGCATGCGCCGCTACGATACCGAAACCCCCGGAGCATGGAAACCACTGAAAACATTCTGTGACGAGGTTTTCGCGAGTCGGCTCCGAATTGGCTAAACTAGGCCAATACGCGACCATTAATGGAGCATGCGGTGTCTGAGAAAAACCCGATCCGGGTGTTTGCCACCCACAGATTTGAAGAGAGTGACGATTACTTGCGCATTTTCGAGTTTCTCGAGGGTGTGGATCGTTTTTACTACCTGAATGTCAGCAAACCGGAGAACATCCCGGGGGCCGGTGGCATGCAGGCGATCAAGGACGAACTCATCCAGCAAATCAAGGCGTGTGAAGCTGTATTCGTTTTGCCCGGGCTCTATGAGCAAGAGCAGGAACTCGTCGACTTCATGATGGATGTGGCAGATGCAAACAAGAAGAAAATGATCGCCGTACGGCCGTTTGGCGGCGTCGCCGAGGTGCCGGAGGCGATTGTGTCTCGCTGTAAAGAAGTTATCGAATGGAATGACCGCGAATTGGCTGACGCCCTGCGACGGCAGGCGCGCGGAGAGGATACGGCACGCTGGGAGGTGCTGGATTTCCCAGGTTTTGATGCAGATGGTCCGACCGAATAATTAATTAAAACAATTAATTATGACTTTTAATTAAAGTTATTTAGCCGATGCGGCCTGTTGTCATAGCCCATCGCGGCGCGTCCGGGTATCTGCCCGAGCATACGCTGCCCGCCAAAGCGCTCGCTTACGCTATGGGGGCTGACTACCTCGAGCAGGACGTCGTCGCCGCACGTGACGATGCACTCGTTGTCCTGCATGACATCCACCTCGATCGGGTTACTGACGTGGCCTGCCGGTACCCCGGGCGCCAGCGGCAAGACGGCCGTTACTACGTCAGGGACTTCGATCTGGGCGAGCTCAAGTCTCTCGAGGTGCATGAGCGCAGCAATGCAGACGGATCGCCGGTCTATCCAGACCGATTCAATTCCACCGACGAGATCTTTCGGATTCAGACCTTCGCCGAGGAGCTCGATTTCGTGCAAACACTGCAAGCCGCTGACGGACGCCCTGTCGGCATCTACCCCGAGATCAAGCGGCCTGAATGGCACCGACATGAGGGAGTTGATATCACACCCCAGTTCCTTGGAATTTTGGCCGACTTTGGCTACGAGGAGCATTCCGATCCTGTCTACGTGCAGTGTTTTGATGCAAAAGAACTGCGGCGCATTCGGCGTGAACTGGGTTGCCGTCTGAAGCTGATCCAGTTGATCGGGGAGGACAGCTGGGGAGAATCGTCAACACGTTACGCACCGTTGCGGGCGCAGCAAGGCCTGGAGCGACTGGCCCGCACGGTAGATGGAATCGGCCCCTGGATCAGGCGCGCCTACCGCGTTGCGCGCGGCAACGGGGAAATCCGCTCCACGGGGTTGGTGCAGCGAGCCCACACGGCCGGTCTTGCGGTTCACCCGTACACATTTCGGGCCGACGAACTGCCCGAGGGATTTGCCTCGTTCGACGCATTGCTGACTTTTTTTATTGACGAATTGTCAATCGACGGCCTGTTTACTGACTTTCCTGATCAGGTTGTGCAGTTTGTGCGAAGGAATTCTGTCTAACATGACTCTAATGATTGAGTTACCCGGGAAGCCATATTCTGGATCCGTCGACCGCATGGCCTGTACCTGACGCCCCTCAATCAATTACGATAGCGGCTGACACCTGCGTCAAGGCGGGCATGATCAGTACACTGGCAATGCTGCAAGGCGCGGAAGCGGAGAATTTCCTCGCCGCCCAGGAGGTTATCTACTGGTGCCGACGATGAGTTCCGCGATCATGACTTTAGTTCGAAATACAGTGAAAATAATTAAATAAATGACTGTTTATATTGAGATTATTGTCCACATCAGCTATCACAAGTGCCGATACTTATGTCGTTAACGGCCTGCGGCTGGTACCAGTATTGAGAACTCGGTCCTTTTATGAACAGCGAATCCCAATAATCATAGCGAAATGTTCGTCGAATTGAGCCAAAACCTGATCCTCATGATAGCCGGAGCATTCCTGCTCGGCTGGTTGCTGTCGTCGATCAGCTCGAGCCTGGGTTCCAAATTCAAGGCGAAGAAACGCGACGCACGCGATGGCCGCATTCGTTCGCTGGAGGCCGATTTGCGGGTCGCGAAGACTGACGCCGAAAAGTCGCGAACAAACTTCGACAAGCTGGAAGAAGAACTCAAGGAAACCCTTTCCGGGATTGAGCGGCGGGACAATGTCATTACCGAGCAGCAATCGCGGATTGATCGCGTTTCCAGAGATCTCAAGGAGTCAGTCATCAAGACTCGCGAGTTGCGCGCTGAACTGGCTAACCGGGCCACGGAAAACGTACATGCTGAGGCCAAGATCCGAGAAGTGGAGACCGAGCTATCGGTCGCCCAGGCATCACAGGACATGCTTGCGACGGGAGTGCTTGAATATGACTCCCCGGAGGCTGATGAACAGTCCGAGGAGGAACGGCAGCCCGAATCCAGAGGAGCTGCTACCTGACTGTCGGTCGGTCTGTACTGACCACGACAGAAACTCCAGTGTGGCGCCACGCGAGATACAGGACGACGAAATAGCCCTGCATCAGAAGCGCAGAAATCCACTCAATGCGGTTTTCGGCCGGATCGGCGTCGTCGAGAACGGCCTTCAACACCAAATTCAGTATGCCCAGGCCAAAAGGGAGCCCGCACAGCCACAGCATGGCGACGGCGCTCCTTTTCAGTGACTTCTCGGCGCAGCGCTTCGCGTGGCCCAATAGGGCGATTGCGAGCGTGAGCTGTGCTGTCGCCGTTCCCAGGAAATACAGGTAGATACCGAAGCGGCGCATGAATTCATAGAAAGGCCCTTTGGTCCCAAGAAATGTCACGTACAACACGAGGCAGAGGGCGCCGATAAATCCTGACAGCATGATCGCACCGGCCGCCTTGGTCGAAGGCGCAATTACGCGCAGCCAGTGTGCCGACAAGTACCAGACGACTGCGAGCAAGAGCGACTGCGGCAGCATCACGGCACGAAACAGCAGGCTGCCGGGCATGTACCGTCCCGTGGCGCTAATCGACGTACAGCCATCCAGGTACGGTATGCAGGCTGGCAGCACATCATTAGTCACGCCCAGCCAGTAGGCCAGCGTGATACCGACAAACGGCGCAATGCCGGCAAGTAGCGGTAGCCCTCGAATCAGCATGTGCCCAGCATAGCCGAAGCGATTCTGCTATACCTTAAGGAAACGATTAAAAGGGGACTCCCATGACAATCATGACACTTTGGCTGCCGATCATTGTATCGGCCGTCGTCGTTTTCTTTGCCGGCGCTGTCATCTGGATGGCCATGCCCTGGCACAAGCGAGAGTGGCAAAAAACGCCGGACGAAGACGCGGTAAGGGCCGCGCTTAAAGGGTGTCCGCCAGGCATGTATACGGTCCCGAACTGCAATGACCGGGCGGAGTTCAACAACCCGGAGATGCAGAAGAAATTCGTGGACGGCCCGCAAGGGTACATTACGATCGTGGCGTCGGGCCTGCCCAAGATGGGAGGCAAGCTCGTAATGATGTTCGGCTACAACCTGGTTGTTGCAATTGTCTGTGCGTACATGGTCAGTCGAACACTGGCGCCAGGCACCGACTACCTCACACTATTTCGCGTCAGCGGTACCGTCGCTTTCATTGCGTATGGAATGGCCTACGTCCAGGAAAGCGTCTGGTTCGGTCGCCGGTGGGCGTCCACGGTGAAAACCTTCCTGGACGCGTTGATCTACAGCCTGTTGACCGGCGCGGTGTTTGGCTGGCTTGCCTGAGTATTCCGCGGACTACAATTTGAGATAGTTCTGTATCTCGTAGCGGCCGCTGCGGGCCAGCAGTTCCTGCTGATCGAAGTTGCCGGTTCTTTCCGAGGGCAGTTCCGTTTCCATGCGCCGCCTCAGACGCAGCAAATGGCCCTGAACGTCGCGCAGCGATGAGCGAACGATCTTGATGGTGTCGCTGTCCTTGGCGGTAGCCACAAAACATTTCATTTCGAAATAGCGTGCGAATGTCGTTTCGTATTGCTGCACCAGCCGCGTGCTCTTGTCGTCACGCATTATGTCGATAATATGATTGGTCGAAATGCCGCTCGAGAACGCCAGCATGTATTGACGGTGTTCGGCGAGGATCGCCTCGTTGAAATCGAGCGTCGTGTGAAAAAGCCGAAACAGCTGTTCCCGAAGGTCGCCGCGCACCTCGTGGGTCTGGAGATAAAGGAACAAGGCGCGCCGATGGATCAGCGCAATGTCCGCATGCCGCAATGCAAGGACCTGGTATTTCCGCGCACTTTGCTCTGCGACCGGTAGCAACAGGTTGGCGTGTCGTAGTTCCCATTCACGATATTTCTTGCTATCGCTTAATATCGTGTCGGCAATACGCGATTCGCGAGGCACGGGTGATTCGGTCGCGCCTTGCAGCGCGTACTCGGACTCAGTCATTAACTGCCGGTGCCGACTGGAACTGTAGCGGAGCATTCTCGGCACCTCCCATGTGCCTTTCTTAGTTATCGTTCCAGCTTATGGTGAAAAGGGCGTCTACTCAAGACCCCATGCGGGGTCAATTGAGCATCCCAATCCGGAATACCCTCTGGTATTTAACATAATATACATTATACGCATATATAGGTGGGTCTAACCCTCTCGGCCAATCAGAGCGTCCAGAGGTATAACGGTTCCAGGTCTTTCCGATTTAAGCCCAATTGCTCCATGCGAAACTTTATGGCCTCCACGGGCTCCGGTGCATCGATCGGAAATTGCTCTTTCTCA
>CAMYIS010000288.1 GCA_947258485.1 uncultured Woeseiaceae bacterium | reverse complement strand
TTGCAGGGCGACGAGTGCAGCCACCAGTACGCGTGCCATACCGTTCATCGGTATGCCCGGCGCACCGGTCAATTTGCTGAGTTTGTCGCCGTTCGGATGTGTGACAACAGGTATATGTATGTAATCTGGTGTGCGGTAGCCCAGCAGCTGCTGCAGCCATATCTGGCGCGGCGTCGAGTCCATCAGGTCGATGCCGCGAACCACCTCAGTGATGCCCTCGATAGCGTCGTCAACCACTACGGCCAGATGGTATGCGATCAATCCGTCGCGCCGCCGGATGACGAAATCACCGGACTCTCGTTCGAGGGTCTGAGTTTGCAGGCCCTGCAGGCTGTCGACAAACGAAATCGGGGTCTCAGTTGTCCGCAGACGAATGGCGGTTTCGACGGCGTCGCAGCCATCCCGGCAGGTTCCAGGGTAGATGGTACCAAGGGCGCCCCTGGGAGCATTCGCAAGGTCGCGTCGCGAGCAGCCGCAGGGATAGGCGAGGCCGCGATCGCACAGTGACTTCAGGGCCTCCTCGTGGGCTTGTCTTTGGCCACTCTGGTAAATGATATCGCCGTGCCACTCGAAGCCATACCGATCAAGCGCTCTGAGGATCGTATCGGTGGCGCCCGGCTGCTCTCGCGGCGGATCGATATCCTCGATACGCAGCAGCCATTGTCCTGCGTGGACCTTGGCTTGAAGGTAGCTGGCGACGGCCGCGACCAGCGAGCCGAAGTGCAGCGGACCGGTAGGTGACGGCGCGAACCGGCCGACATAGGTGGCTGATTCGCGTGTCAGCATGGACGGAACGACTTAGCGGTAGCGATCGTCTCGATCGCGGAACTGTCGCTCGGCGAGTTCCCGACGCTCCTGTGCTTCGAGGCAGAGCGTGGCAACCGGCCGTGCCTCGAGACGCTTGAGTCCAATCTCTTCGCCGGTCTCATCGCAGTAACCGTATGTGCCCTCATCGAGGCGGGCCATAGCCTGGTCAATTTTGCGAAGCAGCTTGCGTTCGCGGTCGCGGGTTCTGAGTTCAAGGCCGAACTCCGATTCCTGGGTCGCGCGATCGTTGGGATCCGGGAAATTCGCGGCCTCGTCCTGCATGTGATGGACAGTGCGATCGACCTCGAAAATCAGCTCCCGTTTCCAGGCGCTGAGAATCTTGCGGAAATGCTCGATTTGAGCATCGCTCATGTAGCCTTCGCCGCGTTTGGGTTTGTACGGCGCAATTCCGTGAATCGGCCCGGACAGCAGAGAACCCCTTCGCTTACTCGGACGCGCAGGCGTTTTGCGAGCGGCAGGCGCGCGGGCAGGGACGCGCTTCTTTAACGGTGATTTCTTTGCGCTGACCGGGCGTTTCTTGCTGGCCGCCTTCTTTTTGCTCGCCGGGCGTTTCTTGGCAGCCGGCTTCTTCTTGCTCGCCGGGCGTTTCTTGCTGGCCGGCTTTTTCTTGCTGACCCGCTTCTTCTTGCTCGCCGGGCGTTTCTTGGCAGCCGGCTTCTTCTTTTTCGTCGCGCGTTTCTTTGCGGCTGGCTTCTTTTTGGAAGCGGCCTTCTTTTTAGTGACTTTCTTCGCCGCTTTCTTCTTCACGGCGGCTTTTTTCTTGCTGACCTTCTTCCTGGTCACGCGTTTGCGTGCAGGAGCCTTTTTCTTGCTCGTGGCTTTCTTCTTGGCGACTTTCTTCTTCGCGGTCTTTTTCCGGGTCACCGCTTTCTTGCGAGACCTCGTCTGCTTGCGCTTCTTGCTCGCGGCTTTCTTTACGGGCATTTTTGGCTCCTGCCGGGTAGAGAAAAGGCCGGAATTATACATGGCTTGTGGCGGCATGGAAGGGTTATTTTTGCCGTGGTTTTCTGCCCCTCCCGATGACCGGACAGAGCCCGTATTTGCTGGGCTTAGGCCTACCTTGTCTTTTTTCAGCGACAATCGTTTTATTGCCGGAATTACATTACACTTACCGACTTTTACGGGATATTGGCCTACACGACCCATGCGATTAAGCAAGATCAAGCTCGCTGGCTTCAAATCCTTTGTCGACCCTACAACTATCACCTTTCCCAGCAGCCTCGTCGGCGTTGTCGGGCCAAATGGGTGTGGTAAGTCGAATGTCATTGATGCTGTTCGATGGGTAATGGGCGAAAGCTCGGCCAGCCGCCTGCGTGGCGACTCCATTACGGACGTAATTTTCAACGGATCGAGTTCGCGCAAGCCAGTCGGATCGGCGTCCGTGGAACTGCTTTTCGATAACAGCGAAACGACGCTCGAAGGCCAATACGCAAAATACGCGGAGATTTCGATTCGCCGGGAGGTGAGTCGCGACGGCATTTCCAACTATTTCCTGAACGGCACACGTTGTCGCCGCAAGGACATCACGGGTGTGTTCCTGGGCACGGGTCTCGGCCCGCGCAGCTACTCCATAATCGAACAGGGCATGATATCGCGCATGATCGAGGCGAAGCCCGAGGAGATGCGCGTATTCCTGGAAGAAGCGGCGGGAATCTCGAAGTACAAAGTGCGCCGGCGTGAGACGTCGAACCGCATCAAGCACACCAAGGAAAATCTCGACCGATTGCTGGATGTTCTTGAAGAGGTCGAGAAGCAGATAAAACACCTTGATAGACAGGCGAAGACAGCAGAGCGGTACAGCCGTTACAAGGCGGACGAACGTAGAACGTCGGCCGAGCTGCTTGCTCTTCGAACCAAGGATCTTGATGATCGTGCGGCTGAGTCAAAAGCCCAACTGTCGGAACGCAAGACGCGCCTGGAAGCGGCGATCGCCGAGCAACGTAGCCTTGAAGCCGCCCTCGAAGACAAGCGCATTAAGCAGGGCGACCGTAGCGACGAATTCAATGTTGTGCAGGGCCGCTACTACAAGGTTGGTTCCGAAATCGCCCGGCTGGAGCAATCCATTGAACATGCGCGCGAACTGCGACAGCGCCAGGAAACAGACCTGGAGCAAGCGATACATGGCGCCAAGGAAATCGCCGATCACATCGCTCAGGATCGCGATGAAATAGAGCAGCTGGATCTCACATTGAACGAATTGGTTCCAGGTTTGGAGCAGGCGCGTCAAAGTGAGCGCATATCGTCGGAGTCGCTGCAAGCGGCTGAAGCCGCGCTGGCCGACTGGCAAAAGCAATGGGATGCACATTCCCTCAGGTACAACACAGCGCTACAACAGCAGAACGTAGAAAATACGCGCGCTGAACAAATTGAGTCGCGCCTGCAGAGTTATACCGAGCGCCGAAAGAAGCTCGATGAAGCGCAATCTTCGGCAAGTGTCGAAGATCTGCAATCCAGGCATGACGAAATCGCAGAGCAAGAGCTCCGCAAACGCCAGGCGCGCGATGAATTCGATCGTCACCTCACCGATACGGCGGAAAAGATCCGCAAGCTCCGTGAGCAGGACCAAAAACTGACCCGGCTCGTCGACGAACGTCGCGCAACCTTGCAGGACGCGGAAGGAAAATACGCGTCATTAGAGGCATTGCAAAATGCAGCAATGGGTGTGGGCGACGAAGGCATCAAGAGTTGGCTGGCCGGAGCAGGTCTCAAGAGTAACCGGCGTGTTGCGCAGACGTTAAAGGTCGCCAGCGGCTGGGAGAAAGCTGTTGAGACGGTACTTGGTGATTATCTTCAGGCAGTTTGCGTTGCCGATATAACCCCGGTGACAGAGGCGATTGCCAAGCTTCAAGCTGGCAGCGTGACCGTGTTTCGGGAGCAGGCCAAAGGTGAAGCTGTCGAGGCACCTGCTGATACGCTGGCAACGAAGGTGACCGGCGCACCGGCGGCGGTAGCTGAAATACTGTCGAATGTGCGGATTGCGACGTCACTCGGAAATGCGCTGTCAATACGGGAGTCCCTATCCCGCAACGCTTCCGTCGTTACCGAAGACGGGATTTGGCTTGGCAAGAACTGGTTACGTGTGTCGCGGACTAAGGGCGGGAAGGCCGGCGTACTGACGCGTGAACACGATATGCGACGCATGAAATCGGATATCCGTGAAATGCTGGCGCGATTCGAGAGCGCTCGCAAGCTGCAGAGAGACGGTCGTACTCGCCTGACGCAGCTGGAAGAGCGTCGTGAAACATTGCAGCGGGATGCATCGGCACTGCTGAACGAATACTCGGAAATAAAAGCAGAACTGGAGTCAGCTCGTTACCGGATGGACCAGGCCAGTGCGCGCAAAGCAGCGCTTGCTGAGGAAGCGGGCGAACTCGATGGTGAGAAGATTTCGGCGGAAGAGCAGCTGCGCGAGTCCCACCGAATACACGGTCAGGCCATTGAGTCGATGGAACGACTGAATGAAGAGAAAGCCAGTCTCGAAGCCCAGCGTGAAGAATTGCGCGCAGAGTTGCAGCGGGTCAGGGCACAGGCGGAAGAAGACAGACAGGCCGTGCAGACCATCACTATACAATTCGAGAGTCGCCGAACGAGCAAGGAATCGGCGGCCCAGAATCTAGGGCGCATGCAGGCCCAGCTCGTGTTGTTTCAGAGCCGGGAGCAGGAGATTCGGGACCAGTTGGAGCAGAGCCAGTCCCCACTTGCGGGTAACAAGGAGCTACTCGAAGAACAGCTGGCGGCACGCATCGTTGTTGAAGAAGAGCTTGCTGCCGCGCGAGGAAAAGTCGAGAAGGTCGAAAACGAATTGCGAGAGCTTGACCAGTCCCGTTTGCAGACTGATCAGGTAGTGGATGAGGCACGAGCGAAGCTCAGCGAAGCGGAGATGGCCGTACAGGAACTCAGGGTTCGGCGTGAGGGCTTCACCGAGCAATTATCGCAGACCGATTTTGATCTCGAGCTGTTACTCGATGAACTGGACGAAGCGTCGAATATCGAGGCCTGGGAAGAGAAGCTCGAGAAACTTCATAAGCGCATCGATCGCCTGGGTCCAATCAACCTTGCCGCTATCGATGAATTTAAAGAGCAGTCGGAGCGCAAGGAATACCTCGATTCACAGCTTGCCGATTTGAACGACGCATTAGCGACCCTGGAAGGCGCGATTCGCAAGATCGATCGGGAAACGCGAACGCGCTTCCGCGAAACCTATAACAATGTTAACGACGGCTTTAAGCGTCTGTTTCCAAAACTTTTTGGTGGCGGGCATGCATACCTGGAGTTGACAGGCGACGATCTTTTGACGGCCGGCATCACGGTCATGGCGCGACCACCAGGCAAGCGCAACAGCACTATTCACTTACTCTCAGGTGGTGAAAAAGCGCTGGCGGCTGTAGCGTTGGTATTCGCAATATTCGAACTGAATCCGGCACCCTTCTGCATGCTCGATGAGGTTGACGCGCCGCTCGATGATGCGAATGTTGCGCGTTATTGCGAAATCGTCAAAGAGATGTCCGACAAGGTGCAGTTTGTATTCATTACGCATAATAAGGTCACGATGGAACTGGCACGACAACTCTCTGGCGTCACTATGTAGCCCGCAATTGCGAGTCTGATAAATGGACGGTTTGCGTTGGTTGCTGTTGTTCTTTGGCGTTCTGGTTATTGCCGGCGTCTATCTCTACAGCCGTCGAGACAAGACAAAAGTCGACGATGATGCGATGGACTTTGCGCGCATTGAGCCGACACTACAGCACGATCAGATTACGTCGGAGCCAGACTCCGGCGATGCTCCTGTTTCAGAAGCATCCGCTGAGAATCTGCCGCAAAAAATTGTAACGTTACGAATCGTTGCGCGCGAAAAGAAAGCGTTCAATGGTGAAGACCTGGTTCTAAGCATGCGCGGCATTGGCCTGCGGCACGGTCAGTTCGGAATATTTCATCGCTATGACGGTAATGACGAAACTCGGACTATTTTCAGCGCGGCAAGCCTCGTCGAGCCCGGCAGTTTTGATCTCGCGAACATAAAGGATCAAGAAATCCCGGGCATCAGTTTGTTTCTCGTTCTGCCTGGCCCAGTCGATGGTGTGGAGTCTTTTGACCTGATGATGGCGGCAGCTCGGGCGCTGACGCAATCGCTTAATGGGGAGTTGCTGGATGAATCCGGGAGTACGCTGAGCATTCAGCGAGAGCGCTACCTGCGCGAAGAAATTATCCAGTTTCAGCACAGCACCCTGGTTACCTGACCTTAAGACAGCCGGATGTTATGACCGCGTCTGCCGCCACACGTAAGAAAATTAAATCGCTGCGCGACGAGATTCGGTATCACAATTACCGTTATCATACTCTTGACGATATAGAGATTCCGGATGCGGAATACGATCGGCTTGTGCGCGAGTTACAGGAACTGGAACGGGCCAATCCCGAGCTTGTGACACCGGACTCGCCGACGCAGCGTGTTGGCGCCGAGCCCAGCGTTGTTTTGAAAACAATTAAACATCGTCTCCCTATGCTGTCTCTGGATAATGCGTTCGCGGACGACGAGCTGCGAGAGTTTCACGCGCGCGTGGCGGAAAAACTCGAATTTGAAGACGGTGCGCCAGAATTGCCCTATTCGGCCGAGCCGAAGCTGGATGGCGCCGCCGTGAGTCTATTGTATGAGGGCGGTGTTCTTGTTCGCGCTGCAACACGCGGCGATGGCACGACCGGAGAGGACATTACGCATAACGTACGCACCATAAAATCAGTCCCACTACGCCTGATTGGCACGGATTTCCCGAGCACTCTCGAAGTACGGGGCGAAGTGTTCATGCCGAGGGCCGGTTTCGAGGCTTACAACAAGAAGGCGAGAGAGGCCGGCGAAAAGACGTTTGTAAATCCGCGAAACGCGGCGGCCGGCAGCCTGCGGCAGCTTGACCCGAAGCTAACGGCGGCGCGGCCTCTGGACATGTATGTCTATTCGGTAGGCATCGTCGCAGGCGGTGAGCTACCCGGTCGCCACAGTGAGATTATCTCCAGGCTGCAAGACTGGGGATTGAAGACATGCCCTGAAAGCCGGGTTGTGAAGGGAGTGGAAGGATGCCTGGGTTTTTACCGAGAGATTGAGGAAAAACGCGACGCCCTGGCTTATGACATTGACGGTGTTGTTTACAAAGTGGACAGCCTGGCGATGCAACGAGAACTCGGATTCGTTTCGCGGGCGCCTCGTTGGGCCATAGCACACAAGTTTCCGGCGCAAGAAGAGTTGACCCAGGTTGAGGATGTTGAATTCCAGGTTGGTCGTACCGGTGCTTTGACACCTGTGGCAAGGCTGGCTCCCGTCTTTGTTGGTGGCGTTACAGTGAGTAACGCGACATTGCACAACATCGATGAGCTGCACCGAAAGGATGTACGCGTTGGCGATACAGTTATCGTCCGCAGAGCTGGAGATGTAATTCCCGAGGTCGTTAGTGTTGTCAAGAACAGGCGGCCTAGAAAGACGAAGCGCGTTCTTTTACCAAAGTTATGTCCTGTCTGTGGGTCGCATGTAAAACGGGAGGATGGCGAGGCAGTTGCACGTTGCACCGGCGGCCTCTATTGCAAAGCACAGCGGTCGGAAGCGCTAAAGCATTTTGTGTCTCGACGCGCACTCGACATAGAAGGTCTCGGCGCCAAGCTCATTGAGCAACTTGTTGCTGAGGACAGGCTTTCTGATCCATCGAATCTTTTTCAATTGAGCAAGGACGAACTCAGTAGCCGCGAACGCATGGGCGACAGGTCGGCAGAGAAGCTCGTCGGCGCGATAGAAGCGAGCAAATCGACGACGCTTGCGCGGTTCTTGTATGCGCTGGGAATTCGGGAAGTCGGTGAGGCAACGGCATCGAGTCTTGCTTCTTATTTTGGATCTCTGCCGGCCATAAGAAGCGCGTCTGTAGACGACCTGACAAACGTGCCCGACGTTGGTCCGGTTGTTGCCAGCCGTGTACACAACTTCTTTGAAGAACAGCACAACCTCGATGTTATTGAACGGCTGCAGAGCCTGGGCGTGCGCTGGACAGACTCGGAGCCAATGAAGGTTGCTGATGAGGGGCCGCTGTCTGGGAAGACGTTTGTCATTACCGGAACGCTGCCTACCATGACACGCGACGAGGCCAAGAACCTCATTCAACGGGAAGGCGGCAAAGTAACCGGAAGTGTTTCGAGCAAAACCGATTTCCTCGTCGCCGGAGACAAGGCGGGGTCGAAGCTTGAGAAAGCGCAGAAGCTCACGGTTTCTGTGCTGAATGAAGACGGCCTGCTGAAACTCATAAGGGCGTAGTGCCATCGATACTGAAGGCGGCATAAGTTGAAAATTCCATTTCTAGGCTGTTTACCCAATTACGGCCGTATCGGCACAAACTGACCACATAGGATCATTGGGCGAAATTTCCCACGGATGAATTTTTTCTGGAAATTCTACCGATTGATAAATATATTGCGTCGCGATGCAAGATAAGACGAAACAACGTGTTCTTGACGCCTTCCTCTTGGTGATGCGGCCTATTGCCCGAATTCTTTTGAGATACGGAATTGGTTATCGAGAATTTGCCGAAGTCACCAAAATGGCTTTAGTAGATGTTTCATCGTCAGATTTTGGGCTTAGAGGGAGGCCTACGAATATCTCGCGAGTTGCAGTCATGACTGGACTTACGCGAAAAGAGATCAGACGCCTGCGGGACAAAATAGCCACTGGCGATTCGTCATTGTCGGTGAAAACGACTCCATTGGCGGATGTTTTGCATCATTGGCACGCTCATCCAGATTTCACCGATACAAATGGTAATCCGCGTAAATTACCCTTCGCAAAAAAAGAAAACTCGTTCACTAGCTTAGTCAAGAAGTTTGGGGGCGATATACCGGCGGGTGCCATGCGCACTGAAATGAAGCGCGTAGGCGCAATTCGTGAAGATGAATCTGGATTACTTGCTGTCGTTGAAAGAACCTATCGCGCTGACGACAGTCATGAAACTCTTGTTACCATGCTTGTTCATGGCGTGTACGCATTGCTTTCCAACGTTGCCCACAATACTGATGCGAAAAGAGCCGATGTGACCTGGGCAAATCGGATTGCTTTTACAAAATCTTTGCGTGGCAGTGGCACCAGACAGTTGCGTAGAATTACGAAGGACAGAATTGTGGATTTTGCCGAGTCTATAGACGACATTTTTATTGCGTACGAGTCGTTGCAAGATGACGGCGGGCCAGACGAGGACGGTAGCACGGTGGCGGTTGGCGTCTATTATTTCGAGGAGCACGACGACAATGCGAAATACACGTGGTAGATGTATGTAAGTCGTTTCTCTTCTTGATTGCTAAAGGCTCTGGTTATCGCTTCAATTCGTTCGACCTGCCCGAATAGACTTACCAGAGTATGCGCTTGAACCCGGCCACTCCCACCATTCTTGAGAACCGTGGGAGCGTACGTGTTGCGCAATCGGGATCAGAATAGGTGCGCCAATAGGATTTTTTAAAACCAAAGGCCTACCAAGCAATATTTGTTTCATTTCCACTGATTCGCAAAGGGCCCAAACTTGCCTGGAAGTGGCCTTATAAAAAGATATTAGATTCAGTATGTTACATAACACCGGTGTCGTGACGGAGGATGAAGCATCTCCAAGTTGTTGACCGAATCGTGTGTTGGCTCTTATGTGGGCGAGAGAACCCATTTCCGGGGCCACGGATGTCTTGCATACGAAAGCACTCCAAGATACTTTACATATTACGCAGGAGACGTGGCCTGAGATGGGGCAAGAAGTAAAAGACCACCTGAGGGACGCTCTCTCACTGATGTTCAAGCCGCTTGTCCGCCTTCTGATAGCGCAGGGTGTAACACACGCAGAGTTCTCTGAAACAGCGAAGGAAGTATATGTAGAGACGGCTCTGCGTCATTTTGAGGTCGATGGGAGGGTAAATAAGTCTCGAGTAGCGATACTCACAGGGCTGACACGAAAAGAAGTAAAAAACGTAATCGACAGGGCACTTGGATCACCAGCGAGTGATCGAACTCACTCTAGGCCGGCTCGAGTTTTGACTGGGTGGCACGCGGACCCGCACTTTCAAGGTCCTTACGGTATACCGCTGGAGCTGCCTTACGATAGCGGTGATGATGATGTTCCTAGTTTTATTGAGTTGGTGCGCCGGTACAGCGGTGACATGGCTCCGAGGCAAATGCTTAGTCAACTTGTTGAGTCGGGAGCCGTGATTGAAGTAGAAAATCGCTACAAAGCGGTGAGTCGAATTTTTTTGCACTCGAAATTATCGCCATCGCTCATTAGGAGGTTAGGTAGTGTCGGATATCGGGTCTTTTCATCTGCCGCTGAGAATATCGATAGAGAGACTGAATCTACTAGTCACTTTGACAGGATGGTTTTCGCGGACGAGGGATGCACAGATGAAGTTATAGAACTTTTCGCGGAGTTTATTAAGTCGCGCGGACAAGAATTTTTAGAAGAACTTGATGTTTGGTTTTCGTCTCGAAAAGAATTGAATAAACAGAGTGAGCCTCGCAAGCAGACAGGTGTATACATGGTCCACTACGTCGAGGATGAAAGCGACTTGGGTTCATTGCAAGAGTTGTTGGAGAGCCGAGGGATAGAATCAGCAGACTAGATTTGACTCGCCAGGTTGTTTGGCATCCTTAATGTCGATGGAGAGGCATGAGGAGAGAATTAAGAGTAAGCGAGTCGAGGGTTGGAGGAAGCACTTAAGTTAGGAGCGAAACAATGTGCATTGCAAAAAGCGCCAAGACGCAATTCGTCTTGGGAGCGACGCTTGTTGTGGCCGCCATGCCAGTTATGGCGGAATTATCAAATAAGGCAACCGCTGGAATTGACGGCGGCGGTGTAGCCGGCATTGATGGTGGTGGCGTAGCCGGGATTGATGGCGGCGGCATACTCGGTATCGATGGTGGTGGCGTAGCCGGGATTGATGGCGGCGGCATACT
>CAMYIS010000287.1 GCA_947258485.1 uncultured Woeseiaceae bacterium | reverse complement strand
AATAAGCATTTCCAACCCGGTTGCAGAGGGCAAGGCACGGGACAAGATTGGTAATAAAATGGCGATGTCGAATATTCGCCAGCGCTTCGAGCTGGCCTATGGCAGCCGGGGTTCGGTGGATGTCGATGACAGCGACAATCGCTTTGTCGTTACGCTGCGATTTCCTGCGGATGAGGAGCCCAGTTGAAGGTCCTGATCGTCGATGATGAGAAACCTGCCCGCGACCGTCTGCGCCAAATTCTGCAAGACGAGGACGGTTTCGAAGTCGTGGCCGAAGCGGGCAACGGGCACGATGCCGTGTCGCTTGCCGCAGAACTTGCGCCCGATATCGTGTTGCTCGACATACGCATGCCGGGGCTCGATGGTATCGAGACGGCGCGCCACCTGAACGGGCTCGAACGGCCGCCCGCCGTGGTCTTCGCAACCGCTTATGACGAGTATGCGGTCGACGCCTTTGAGGCCCGTGCTATCGGTTATGTCCTGAAACCCGTACGGCGCTCCCGACTTGTCGCTGCACTCGAGCATGCGTCGAAACTCGCGGGCAACACGCTGCAGGAAGTCGCATCCGAAGCCCACATGGACACACAGCGTCGCCATGTATGTGCCAGGGTACACGGCGAACTCAAGCTAATCCCCATTGCCGACGTCTGGTGCTTTCTTGCCGATCAGAAATACGTCCGCGTCGAGCACGACAACGGACAGGATCTCCTGGACGACTCGCTGAAATCCCTGGCCGATGAATTCAAGGCACTGTTCGTGCGCATACACCGCTCCGCGTTGGTCGCGGTCGATAGAATCGAAAGAATTGAGAAGGCGGCGGACGGCAGCACCCGTGCCGTGCTGCGCCACGGCTCGCATGTCGATGACAAAGAGCTGATAATCAGCCGCCGGCATGTTGCCGAAGTCCGTCGTCGTCTGAAAGAATCGTAAGTCCTATGAGAATTCGTATTGCAACGCGCAAGAGCGCCCTCGCGCTGTGGCAGGCCAATCACGTGGCCGCCCGGCTGCTCGAACTTCCCGAAGTCGAGGACGTAACGCTTGTGCCGCTGTCGACGCGTGGTGACGAGATTCTCGATCGCAGCCTGCAAAAAATCGGCGGCAAGGGCCTCTTTATCAAGGAGCTCGAGGTTGCCATGCAAGAAGGCGCGGCCGACATCGCCGTGCATTCCATGAAGGATGTCCCCGCCGAAATGCCCGATGGTTTTTGCGTTGCCGCGCTGCTTCGGCGTGCCAACCATGCCGATGCACTGGTAGCGCCGAACGGCATGCTGTTTCGCGACCTGCCGGAGGGCGCACTCGTTGGCAGTTCCAGCCTTCGCCGACAGGCACAGCTTAAGATGATGCGTCCTGACCTGCGGATAGAACCGCTGCGCGGCAATGTGAATACGCGCCTGGCGAAACTCGAGAACGGTGACTACGACGCGATCATTCTCGCCACAGCAGGCCTCGAACGGCTGGAACTCGAACGACACATCAGTCAGCAGTTTCTGCCTACCGAAATGCTGCCGGCGGCCGCACAGGGCGTTGTCGGCATTGAATGCTTGTCGGACAAAACCGAATTGCGCGCCACGTTGAGCCAGCTGAACCACTCGACCACTACGCAAACCACGCTTGCCGAACGGGCCATCGCAAAAACACTGCAGGCAAATTGCCAGTCGCCGGTCGCAGCGTATGCGGTCGTCGACGGTGCGCAACTGGACGTCACCGCACTGGTTGCCCTGCCGGACGGCAGCCGGTCGATCCGCGACTCGGTCACGGGAAGTCCGAAGAGCGCCGAACAGCTTGGTGAAGAACTCGCAGCCCGGCTGTTGAACAGCGGCGCGAGAGAGTTACTGGATGCGGCGGGCGCGTCCCATGACTGAGGCGCCGCTGCAGGGTGTTGGCGTGCTGGTAACGCGTCCACGAACGCAATCCACCGAGCTCGTTGCGGCCATCGAAGCAGCGGGCGGCTCCACTTTTTGTTTTCCGGTCATGGAAATCAGGGCGCTGGACGAAAATGTCGTTTCGGCAAAAGCGGCCGAACTGGGCAAACCGGATATCGTCATTTTTGTCAGTCGTAACGCCGTCGAGTACGGAATGCAATACACGAACGATGCCAGGATTTGCGTGATTGGGCCTGCCACCGCCGCTGCGGTTGAGTCAGCCGGACACTTCGTCGACATTCAGCCCGCAAGTGGTTTCGACAGCGAGCATCTTCTCACCGAGCCCGAACTGCAGGATGTTGCCGGAAAACACGTACGGATCATTCGTGGCAATGACGGGCGCGAGCTATTGGCCGAGACACTGACGGCGCGTGGCGCCATCGTCGAATACCTGTCCGTCTACGAGCGTCGCCTGCCCGATGTCAGTCCGCAGACACTCGCGGATATCGAGTCGCGCTGGCGAAGCGGCGAAATCGCGGTGATCACCGTGATGAGCGTGCAATCGCTGCGGAATCTGTATGATTTGTTGCCCCACTGGTGCAAGAGCCAGCTTGAATCCACGCCGCTGGTGACGCCGGCCGCTCGTGTGTTAAAAGAAGCTCTGGACCGATACCCCGCTTCGCGACCCATACTCGCATCGGGCCCTCAAGCCAGCGAGATGGTTGCAGCAATCATCGCGCTCCATAAGACCGACCCCGGATTAGCACAATGAGCGACACAGACAAGGACCAGGAACTCGAACCCACCGAAGAGGCGGTTGCACCGGACCCCGACAAGGCGGCGGACGACGATTCCCCGGCCGTCGAGGCGGCAGAGGACGATAAGCCGGCCGTCGAGGCCGCGGAAGACAAGCAGCCTGCCAAGCAGCGTGGTAATGGCGTAGCCTGGCTGGCCGTCCTTCTTTCGCTGATCGCCCTGGCGGCTGTCGGCTACACGGTCTCGAGAGACTGGCTCGCCGCAAAGGACAGCAGCGCGGACGACGCTTTTGCGAGCCTCGATACCCGCCTTGCTGCGGCCCGGGAAAGCCTGTCATCCCTGGACAGCCGGCTCGACGAGCTGGCTGAGCGAGACAGCGTTGCCACGGCCGAGACAGATGCCCTGCGCCAGGAACTCGACGAACGCGTCACGGGCCTGAGCTCGCTGCCGGCCAGAATGTCGACGCTGGAAAGCTCGGTGTCCTCTCTTGCAGGCATTTCTACCGGTACACGCGATACCTGGCTGCTTGCCGAGGCCGAGTACTACATGCAGATCGCGAACGCGCAGCTTCAGCTTGCCAACAATCCACACCTTGCAGCCCTGGCGCTCGAAATGGCCGATGAACGTGTTGTACAGATCGGCAACCCCGCTTTGATTGACGTGCGTCGCGCAATTTCTGATGAACTAGCTGCACTTGATGTCATGGAGAAGCCCGACATTGCCGGTGCGACGCTGACACTCGCCAGCCTCGCTCGCGTTGTCGAGTCGCTTCCGCTGGGCAGCTCGAAAAGGACGGAAAAAGAAGAACCGCAGCCCAACGATGAAGAGCAGGGTGGCTTGAATCGTGCCTGGTCGTCCATGAAAAACGCGATGTCGGGCCTGGTCAGGGTGACGCCACCGGACCAGGCAAAACTCGCCTTGCTTTCGCCTGACGCCGAGTATTTCCTGCGCAACAACCTTGCACTGCAGCTGCAGTCTGCGCGGCTCGCGCTGTTGCGCGGTGAACAGACCGTATTTCGCCAGACACTCGATGACACGAGTACCCTGATGTCCCGGTATTTCGACGTCGAAAGTGCCCAGGTTATCAGCGCACAGGAAACCCTGGCCGAAATCCGGAACAGCGTGTTCACAAGCACGGTCCCGGATATTTCGGGATCCCTGCGCCTGCTGCGGCAATTTCGAACCCTGAGCGAGAGCTCGGAATGAAATTCGGCATCATCGTTGTGCTGGCGCTGTTTGCCAGTGCTTTCGCGGCCCATTTCCTGCTGGCCGATCCCGGCTACGTAATCATCAATTTCCGTGGTTACGTCGTCGAAATGTCGGTGCCCGTGCTGGTCGGTTTCGCCATTTTGCTGCTGTTCGCCGTCTGGTTTATTCGCAAGATAGTGCTTGCGCCAAAACGGCTCGGAGAAGCCGCCGGCCGCTACCGTTCGGCACGCTCCGGGCAAAAGATGACTCGCGGCATGATCGCGGTCGCCGAAGGCAACTTCGCGCGCGGCGAGAAAATGCTCGCACGCGCAGCAAGCACCAGCGATTCGCCATTGTTCAACTACCTGCAGGCGGCGCGCGCAGCGCATTTACAGGGCCGCGACGATCGGCGTGATGAATGGCTGCGGCTCGCTTTCCAGGAAACGCCCGAGGCCGCCAACGCCGTCCTGCTGACGCAGGCCGAGTTTCAGCTCGATCGCGGCCAGAACGAGCAGGCGCTCGCGACCCTGCGGCGTCTCGACGAAAACTCCAAGGACCACGCGCATGCGCTGGCATTGCTGGGCCGCCTTTACTTCAAGCTCGAGGACTGGGACTCGCTGGCGGAGCTCCTGCCGAGGCTCAGGAAGAGCAGCCAGCTGAAACCCGACACGCTCGATAACTGGACGATTCGCGTCCACAAGGAGATGCTTAATCGCGCTGCCGACAGCGACGCCGTTGCAGAAACCTGGAAAGGCATCTCCCGGGCACACAAGTCCAATGCTACGCTGCTCGAAGCGTACTACGACGGCCTCATGCGAGCGGGCCAGCACGACCGCGTCGAAAAAGAACTCGCCGCGACGCTCAAGTCGAACTGGCACGGGCCGCTGGTGCGGCTGTTCGGGCTGGTTGAAGCGAGCGACACGACAAAACAGCTGAAACGCGCCGAAGTCTGGCTAAAGAAACACGGCGACGATCCCGACCTGTTGCTCGCAGCCGCGCGGCTTTGCCTGCGCAACGAGCTTTGGGGCAAAGCCAGAAGCTACCTCGAAACCGTTATCAGCCTTCGCCCAAGCCCGGAGGCTTACCGGGAGTATGGTGCCCTGCTCAACCAGATGGGCGAAGCCGACGCAGCGGCGGCAGCGTATCGCGACGGACTCGGTATGGTCGGGGCGGGGCCCCTGACCGCCATCCCGCACATGGATGCCGCCGGCAAGCACTGACATGTTCACGCTCGTAACCGGGACCGGCTACACGGGTCGCCGCGTACTCGATCTGCTGCCTGCAGATTCTGTTTTGGGGCTCAGTCGGTCTGCAGTTGCCACCGACCGATCCGTGATGATCTTCGACCTTGATTCGGCATCAACGCTGCCTGTCGTGCTGCCGGCACGCTATGCCGTTGTCTACACGATTCCACCGAAAGGCGACCCGCCGGACAGACGGCTTCAGCGGTTCCTGTCCATGCTCACACCCACACCGGCGCGATTCGTGTACATCAGTACTACCGGCGTCTACGGCGATTGCGGTGGCAAGACCGTCACCGAAGCCACGCCGCTCAATCCTTCCAACGAGAGAGCCGAACGTCGCGTCGCGTCCGAAGCCTTATTGGCCGAATGGGCGGGAAGAAACCACTGCGAGCTGGTCGTGCTGCGAGGACGTCTCGGCGTCGAGCGCATCCAGGCTCGCCTGCCCGTGCTTTCCGAGGATAGCGCCAACCCGGGCAACCGAATTCACGTCGATGACCTGGCCAGCTGCTGCGTTGCCGCGTTGTCTTCGAGCGCACCGCCCGGCATCTACAACGTCGGCGACGATGACCACCGCAGCTCAACCTGGTTTACAGGCGAGGTGGCTCGACAGTCGGGGCTGCCGGCTCCGCCGGAGATCGGCCGTGAGCAGGCCGAAAAGGAGTTCTCGGCGCAACGTCTGTCATTCATGACGGAATCGCGCCGCGTGGACACGACCAAAATGCGCAACGTACTCGGCGTGATGCCGCGCTACGCGAATCCCGAAGACGGTATTGCAGCGAGCCTGTAGGAGCGCGACTGTAAGAGCGGCCATTGGCCGCGACAATCAGGGTTGGCTGCGAACGCTGCGCAGCCAGGCCGTCAGCGGCTCCCATTCTTCCCAGTCCGGCCACGCCAGGTACTCGGGCAACTCGAAGATGCCGAGACCGCGCGTATACGCTCGAACGTAATTCTGTGCCTCACGCAGTGCAGCGACATAAGGTACCCGCATCTTGGTGAGATACTCGTCCAGGTCGTCGAAGATGAGCGTGTTGTCACGAACCCGATTCGCAACCATGGCGATTTTCGCCTGTTTGCGCTCAACCTTGCCGACCGCCTTGAGTTCGTCGACAAATCGGGTCGTCGCCTGCATGTCGATGGTCGACGGTAGTACCGGCACGACGATCGTTTCGGCATGCTTCACGAGGTTCGTCAGCTCGGTGCCATGCGAACGCGCCGGCGCGTCGATAATGACGAAATCAGCATTGCGCGGAACGCGCCTGAGGCCACCTCTGAAGCCCTCCACCCCGTGGATCTCGGCGCGGTTTTCGGGGCGGCGCTCCAGCCAGTCGAGGCTCGAGCGCTGTGGATCGTAATCGGCCAACGCGACGATCGCGTCTTCGTTGGCAAAGTAGGAAGCGATGTTTGTTGCGAGGGTGCTTTTACCGCAGCCACCTTTCGCGTTCATGACCATTATGTGCCGCATGACTCTCTCCAAGGGCAATGTTGTTGGTTTGGAAATTGAATGTTATTAGTTTTGTAAGCGATTTATGTAAAACTACAGAGGCCGAGATCAAAAGTCCATTCGTTCTTTTTGCGACTGCTACACTCCCAAAAATGCAAGTTGCTTACTTCAAAATGCAGGGCACCGGAAACAAAATCCTTGTTGTCGACCAACGTCAATTAAACATGCCACCGCCTGCGCCATCGACATTGCGAAAGCTCGGTAATGAAGCAACCGGTCCCGGTTTTGATCAGATGATGTGGGTGAGTCGACCCGAAAATCCGCAGCATGCAGCAAGCTACCGGGTATTCAATGCGGACGGCTCCGAAGTCGAGCAATGCGGCAACGGCGTTCGCTGCGTCGCAAGCATACTGGCAGGGAACCAATCGCAGCCGAATAGCCTGACGCTCGAGAGCCCGGCTGGCCCGGTATCTGCGAGATTCAACGCCGACGGACTTGTGTCAGTCAGCATGGGGACGCCGGAATTCGAGCCGGCTCGCATTCCTTTTGTAGCCGACACGTACGCACCGCAATACAAGCTCGATGTCGACGGTCGCGAACTCGATATCCTGGCGGTCTCGATGGGCAATCCGCACTGCGTACTGCAGGTCGCCGACGTCGCTTCGGCGCCCATCGCCGATCTTGGACCAAAAATCGAGCACCACGAACGTTTTCCTGCGAAAGCCAATGTCGGCTTCATGAAAATCAGGGATCGGATGAACATCGACCTGCGTGTGCATGAACGCGGCGTCGGCGAGACGCTGGCCTGCGGCACCGGAGCCTGTGCTGCCGTAGTCGCCGGACAAAAGCTCGGCCTGCTCGACGCCGAGGTCAACGTGCAGCTGCCGGGTGGCCAAGTCGTGGTAAGCTGGCGCGGTGGCACAGAGCCTGTCTGGCTCACCGGAAATGCCGAGTTGATCTCTGAAGGAACCGTGGATTTATGAGTACGCAAGCCAAACCGGACTACGTCGACGAAGA
>CAMYIS010000286.1 GCA_947258485.1 uncultured Woeseiaceae bacterium | reverse complement strand
CTGCTGAAGTTCTATGAGCTATCTCGTCCTGGCCCGCAAATGGCGGCCCAAAGACTTCTCGGATACGGTTGGCCAGGAGCATGTGCTCCAGGCCCTCATTAATGCCCTCGACTCGGGCCGCTTGCACCATGCCTACCTGTTTACGGGCACACGTGGGGTCGGGAAAACGACGATCGCCCGCATTCTGGCCAAGGCGCTCAATTGTGAAAAGGGCGTCACGTCGGAGCCCTGCGGTGAATGCAGTGCCTGCCGGGAAATCGACGAAGGGCGTTTTGTTGACCTGATAGAGGTTGACGCTGCCTCAAAAACCAAGGTCGACGATACGCGGGACCTGCTCGACAACGTGCAATATGCGCCGGCGCGCGGTCGCTACAAGGTGTACCTCATAGACGAGGTGCACATGCTGTCGAAGAGTTCCTTCAATGCACTCCTGAAGACACTTGAAGAACCTCCGCCACACGTCAAGTTCCTGCTGGCGACAACGGATCCGCAAAAGCTGCCGGTGACGGTTCTGTCGCGGTGTCTGCAATTCAATTTAAAACGCATGACGCCGCGCCTGATTTCGGATCGGCTCGCCTATATTTGCGAAGCTGAGTCGATTGAGTTCGATGCGGCAGCGCTGGCGCTGCTGGCCCGGGCCGCCGACGGCAGCATGCGTGACGCTCTCAGCTTGCTCGATCAGGCAATTGCGTATTGTGGGGGCAAGATCGACGAAGCCCAGGTCGCGTTGATGCTTGGCACCATCGATCGGGAGTACGTGTCACGCCTTTTGCGATTGCTGGCCGATAGCGACGCCAAAGGCATCATCGACGCGATTCGCGAGATCGACGAGCATTTTCCGGACTACTCGCGCCTGCTCGATGATCTCGCTCGTGATTTGCAGCGCATTGCGGTTTTCCATGTTGTTGGTACGTGTGACAGCGATGACGACATCGGCGAACAGGAATACGCGGAGCTTGCCGAGGCTCTTCCGGCCGCCGATGTGCAGCTTTTTTATCAAATCGCCATCATGGGCCGACGCGATCTGCAGCTGGCGCCGGACCCACGGAGCGGAGCGGAAATGACGTTTCTCAGGATGCTCGCGTTCCGGCCGACGTCGGACGAGTCGGTCGTGCCGTCGGGTGGTGAATCCAGGACCAGCGATAAATCAGGGAAATCGCGGCAGCGTAAGCAGGCACGGGCTATCCCGGCTGCAGCAACAGGTGCTGAATCGCAAACCTGGCAGGACCCTGACTGGGGCCAGCTGGTGGCAAAGCTTGGCCTTGCCGGCACCGTCCGCCTGCTAGCGAGTAACTGCGCGTTTCTGCGTCGTGAGGGGAAAACGGTCTACCTGGGTCTGGACCCGAGATCGGAATCTTTATTGACGAGGCAACGAAAAGACGCGCTCGCTACGAGTCTGTCTCGACATTTCGATGAGCGGCTCGACGTTAAGATCGGGATCGAGCCCGCCGTCGGTGCCGAGACGCCGGAAACGCCTGTACAGGAAGAATCGCGGATGGCCGACGAGCGCATGGAAGTCGAGAGGAAGAAGCTCGAAGCGGATCCTAATGTGCAGGCAATGAAGAATATTTTTGGCGCGGATGTGAAGACGGAGTCGATTGAATTGATCAATCCGTCGCGGTCAGATTGAGTACGAGCTTGGGAGAACAAGAATGAAAGGTGGCATCGGCCAGTTGATGAAACAGGCGCAACAAATGCAGGCCGACATGAAAAAGGCGCAGGAAGAAATGGCGTCGATTTCAGTGACCGGAGAGTCCGGTGCCGGAATGGTGCGCATTACGATGACATGTCGGCATCAGGTGCAAGCTGTCCAAATCGACGATTCACTGTTTGGCGACGACAAGGAGATGCTCGAGGACCTGATTACGGCTGCTTTCAATGACGCAATTCGAAGAGTCGAAAAGACCGTGCAGGAGAAGTTCTCCGGCATGACTGCAGGCATGCAATTGCCGCCCGGAATGAAGCTGCCTTTCTGAGTCAATACCGCCAATGTCCTATTCACCGCTGCTCGTGCGTCTGATCGATGGTCTCCGCTGTATGCCGGGCATCGGGCAGAAGTCCGCGCAACGCATTGCTTTTCACCTGCTCGAGCGAGACCGGGAAGGGGCCAACAACCTGTCAGCGGCGCTCCAGGAAGCGGTCACCGGTATCGGGCATTGCAGTCGCTGCCGCATGTTTACGGAGCACGAGTTGTGTTCTATCTGCTCGGCCAGCGGGCGCGACAATTCGCAGCTGTGCGTGGTCGAGTCGCCCGCGGACGTTATGGCCATCGAGGATGCAACGGGATTCCGAGGCCTGTATTTCGTCCTTATGGGGCATTTGTCGCCGCTGGATGGCATCGGTCCGGATGAGTTGGGTCTCAGCCAACTTGAAGACTGGCTGCGGCAGGGCGAGGTCAAGGAATTGATCATCGCCACCAATCCGACGGTCGAGGGAGACGCCACCGCGCACTACCTCGCAGAACTGGCGGCCAAGCAGGCAGTACAGGCCAGTCGAATTGCGCACGGCGTGCCGTTGGGAGGCGAACTCGAATACGTTGATGGCGGCACTCTGTCGCATGCGTTCTTTGGTCGTCGGGCTGTCGACTAGGAGGAGAACTGAATGGCTAACCGCGATTGTCTGTTTTGCAAAATACTAAATGGTGACATTCCGGCCGACATTATTTACGAATCGGATACGGCAATCGCATTTCGCGATATCAATCCTCAGGCGCCAACGCATGTAGTAATTATTCCGCGCAAGCACATTGCGACGATTAATGACATTGAGTCGGCTGATCACGCGATCGTAGGTAGCCTGTATACGGCCGCCAGTACCATTGCCCGTGAGGAAGGGTTCTCGGATGAAGGCTATCGAGCCGTCATGAACTGCAACAAAGCGGCCGGACAAACGGTGTTTCACATTCACCTGCACCTGTTGGGTGGACGCGTTTTTACCTGGCCGCCAGGTTAGGGTCTCAGGTGTAGCGGCCGTCAGACAGCTGTTCGGTCAGGTTTACAATGCGTTTGTAACTCTCGTATCGCCGTGCCGAAATCGTCTCGTCTTCGACGCCTGCCTTGACCGCGCATCCGGGTTCTCGCAGATGACGGCAGTTCGCAAACTTGCAGTGCTGCGCCGCCGCGGTAATTTCGCGAAATCCTTTTGCCGCGATAGTAGATGACTCCAACGCCGGAGCGTAATCGCGCACGCCGGGCGAATCGATAACGGACCCGCCGCCGGGCAAGGGAATCATCACGGAATTGACGGTCGTATGACGGCCCTCACCGGTCTTGTCGGATACGGCGGAGGTACGCTGCGTCGCGTCGCCGACGAGATGATTGATGATGCTCGACTTGCCCACCCCGGATTGACCGACGATGATCGCAAAGCGGCCCTTGAGCAGCCGTTCGATATCGGCGACTCCGTATCCTTGTTTGGCACTGCATTGCACGACGTCGTAGCCGATGCGTGCGTAATTTGCGAGTTCTGCTGCGGTGGACGGTGCATCAGTGTCCAGGTCAATCTTATTGAAGACAACGGCTGCCGCGATGTTCATGATCTCGGCGGCGCAGAGATATCGATCCACAATGTACCAGTCAGCTTTCGGTTCGGCTGCAGCAACCACGATGAGGTAGTCGAGGTTCGCGGCAAGAATCTCGACCTGGCCGCGCACGTTCGGGCGAGTCAGCTCGTTTTCGCGATCTGTGATCGTCGTGATCAGCCAGTCAGGCTCATTGACGATCGGTTCAGCAACGACGCGGTCACCGCAGACCGGTTTAATGCGCTTGCCCTTGATGCGAGCATCGACTTCTTTGCCGCTCGCAAGTCTCAGTCGCATACGGCGGCTGTAAGTGGCGATAACGGTCGCCGATTCGTGGGTCATGTCAGAACGATGATTACCTGGATCGTTGAGAGTATGCCGCCAAGTGGGCAGCCTTGCACATCCAAGACATGTAAACTACGACGCTTCATCGTTGCCAGGATAAAACATGTATGTCGACTTCAGCTGCTGATCGCTTGAGCAACCTCATCTGGATAGATCTTGAGATGACGGGTCTCAGTCCCGAGATGGACACCATTATCGAGATTGCGACCGTTGTTACGGACAAGCATCTCAACGAACTTGCGGAGGGCCCTGTCCTCGCCATCAGGCAGTCGCCGACAACCATGGACGGGATGGACGACTGGAACCAGCGCCAGCACGGTGGATCCGGACTGACAGCGCGTGTTCTGGCAAGCGAGGTCGAAGCACGCGATGCGGAAATTGCGACGCTCGTGTTTCTGCGAGAGTGGGTCGAGGAGGGCGCGTCGCCCATGTGCGGAAACAGTATTTGCCAGGATCGCCGTTTTCTTGCTCGCGAAATGCCGGAGCTCGAGCGTTTCTTTCACTACCGTAATCTTGACGTCAGCACCCTGAAGATTCTCGCGCAGCAGTGGGCACCGGCAGTTGCGGCGGGTTTCGTCAAGGAATCCGCGCATCTCGCGTTGTCCGATATTCGGGATTCCATCGAGGAGCTCGCCTGGTATCGCGAGAAGCTGCTCGACACAGCAGTGCTGGAATCTGTTGCTGCCGATGGTTGATAAGCCCTTTGCCGAGTATGCCCAGCGTAATGCTGCACCCATACTCGAGGTCTTGAGACACGAGCTTCGCGGCCATGCGGACGTGCTCGAAATAGGTTCTGGGACGGGGCAGCACGCCATTCGCTTCGCTGCTAAACTCACTCACGTGCAATGGCAAACCAGCGACCTTGACGAAAACCACGAGGGCATTAGGTCCTGGATCGCCGAGGCCGGGTTGCCGAATGTCCACGGCCCACTGGCGCTCGATGTAACATCGGCCGGCGTCTCCGACAATTCGTACGATGCCATCTACTCATCGAATACGGCGCATATCATGGGCCCAAACGCGGTCGTCGCGATGTTCGGGCTTGTCGGCAGGGCTTTGCGGCGCGACGGCCGTTTCTTACTCTACGGCCCGTTCCGCCGGGCCGGTCAATTCAATACACAAAGCAATGCGGAATTCGATGCCAATCTGCGGTCGCGGGATCCCTCGATGGGCATCCGGGATCTTGACGAGCTCGATAAACTGGGTGCCGAAAACGGCTTGCGACGCATAAACCTGTATGCCGTTCCATCAAACAACCTCGTGGCCGTGTGGCAAAAGACGCAGGGAAGCGCTCAATGACGACTCATAAAGGGGGTTGCCACTGTGGCCGGATTCGATTCGAGGTGGATGCGCCAGCAGCTATCAAGGCGACTGAATGCAATTGCAGCATCTGCCGCAGGTCGGGCTTTGTGCATATGTTCGTGTCTGCTGATGCCTTCCGATTGCTGCAGGGCGAGGATGAGTTAAATACCTACACGTTCAACACGGGTGTCGCGAAGCATTATTTTTGTCGACACTGTGGCATAAAGTCCTTCTACATTCCGCGCTCGCATCCGCACGGCGTCAGCGTCAACGTGAATTGCCTTGAGCCCGAGACCATAGAGCGCATCGAAATCACGCCATTTGATGGTCAGAACTGGGAGCAGAATATCTCGAAACTGTCTCCGATAAGCGACTGATTTGACTGATTATTGGCTGGCGAGTAGATTCGCCTTGGCTTATAGTTGCGTCTTTCGGATCGGGCCGCTGACGAGAATATGATGAAGACGATAGTACGGGTTGCATTGGTGTGCACATTTCTTGCGGCCGGGGCTGCATTCGCCGCGCCGGCGTGGGTAAGCGACCAGTTTGAAATCACGCTGCGCACCGGGCCCAGCACCAGCAACTCTATCCAGCTCATGATCGACAGTGGACTGCGCCTCGAAGTCCTGGAGCGGGATGCTGACACCGGCTATTCAAAGGTTCGCACGCCAGGCGGAACCGAGGGATGGGTGCTCACCCGTTATCTCATGAATGAGCCAAGCGCACGTGAGCAACTTCAGAAACTGAGCAGTCAATTGAGCAATGCGAATTCGCGCGGGAGTTCACTCGACGCCCAGATGAAAGCGATCACGGCCGAGTATGATTCCGCGAACCGCAAAATCAAGGAACTCGAGCGCGCGAAGGCGGCCGTGGAAAAAGAGCTGTCGGAAATCAAACGCACGGCCGCGAACGTATTGGCCATCGACAAACAGAATAAGACCCTGATGGATCAGCTGGCGGCAGCGCAGATTCGTGCGGACACACTTGAGCAGGAAAACCGCGAGCTCAGCAGCCAGACGACCCGCTACTGGTTCATGGCCGGTGCGCTGGTTTTGCTGATTGGCATTATTCTCGGCATCTGGCTGCCACGTGTGCGGTGGCAGCGGCGCTCGCGTTACGACCGATTCTAGAATCGATTCAATCGCATCAAACGGTTTCGCCTGCGAGGAACATCCAGGTTTCGATGACCGTGTCCGGATTCAGGGACATGCTCTCGATACCCTGATCGAGCAGCCAGCGAGCGAGGTCGGGGTGATCTGACGGTCCCTGCCCACAGATTCCCACGTACTTGCCGTGCTTCTTGCAGGCTGAAATGGTCATGGCCAGCAATGCTTTTACAGCGTCGTCGCGCTCATCGAACGTGTCGGCAACCAGCGCCGAATCGCGATCGAGCCCCAGAGTAAGCTGCGTCATGTCATTCGATCCGATCGACATGCCGTCAAAATGCTGCAGGTATTGATCCGCGAGCAGTGCATTGGTCGGCAGTTCCGACATCATGATGACTTTGAGCTCGTCCTTGCCACGCTCCAGGCCGTTCTTCGCCATCAGGTCGATAACATCCTTGGCCTGTTGCACCGAACGGACAAACGGGATCATGACCTGCACGTTGGTCAGTCCCATGTCATTCCGCACGCGACGCAATGCCCGGCATTCCAGTTCAAAACAGGGCTTGAAGCTGTCGGCGAGATAACGGGCGGCGCCACGGAAGCCGATCATCGGATTTTCTTCATCGGGCTCATATTTCTGGCCGCCGATGAGATGGGCATACTCATTTGACTTGAAGTCCGACAGGCGCACGATTACGGGTTCTGGCGCGAACGCGGCTGCAATTGTCGCGACCCCTTCGGTGAGTTTGCTGACGAAAAACTCGACCGGATCGGGATAACCGGCCATTTGTTCATCGATGGCTGCTCGTGTCGCGTCGTCCAGTGCGTCGTACTCGAGCAGAGCCTGCGGGTGCACGCCGATCATGCGATTGATGATGAACTCGAGGCGCGCAAGGCCGACGCCCCGATTTGGAATATTTGCAAAGTCAAAAGCCCGGTCAGGATTGCCGACGTTCATCATTATCTTTACGGGAATATCCGGCAGTGAGTCCAACTCGATCACGGTCTGTTCGAACTCGAGATTGCCGCGGTAAACCACACCTTCATCGCCTTCTGCGCAACTTACCGTGACATCCATCCCATCTGCGATGAGGTTAGTGGCGTTGCCGCAACCGACCACGGCCGGGATGCCAAGTTCGCGTGCAATAATTGCTGCATGGCAGGTGCGGCCACCGCGATTTGTCACGATCGCCGCAGCGCGCTTCATGACCGGCTCCCAATCAGGATCTGTCATATCGGATACCAGTACGTCTCCTGGCTGCACGCGATTCATCTCCGCCACGGAGCGAATTACCTTGGCAGTACCGGCGCCGATCTTGTGCCCGATACTGCGTCCGGTTATGACGATGTCGGACCTGCCTTTTAGCGTGTAACGCTGGATGGTTTGGCCGCTCTGGCTTTGGACTGTTTCCGGACGGGCTTGCAGGATATAGATCTTGCCGTCATTGCCGTCCTTGCCCCACTCAATGTCCATCGGGCGCGCATAGTGCTTCTCTATGGTGACGGCCATCTTCGCCAGTTCGATTATGTCGTCGTCGCTGATCGAGAAGGCGAGGCTGTCGCTCTCATCGACGTCAACCGTATCTACAGTCTTGCCAGGCGTCGGATCATTGCTGTAGATCATCTTGATGGCTTTGCTGCCCAGGTTCTTGCGCAGGATCGGGCGCTTGCCGCCGGCGAGGGCGGGTTTGTAGACGTAGAATTCGTCGGGATTTACAGCGCCCTGAACGACAGTTTCGCCGAGGCCGTACGACGAAGTAATAAGAACGGCATCGCGGAAGCCCGTTTCGGTATCGAGAGTGAACACCACACCAGAGGCTCCGATGTCGCTACGGACCATGGTCTGTACACCGGCGGACAGCGCCACCTGAGCATGATCGAAGCCCTGGTGAACGCGGTACGCTATGGCGCGGTCGTTGAACAACGAGGCGAAGACCTGGTGCATCGCCTCGACCAGGTTGTCCAGGCCACGGACGTTCAGGAACGTCTCCTGTTGCCCCGCAAACGAGGCGTCGGGAAGATCCTCGGCAGTAGCCGAAGACCGCACAGCGACCGCGATATCCTTACCGCCGCTCATTTCATCCCAGGACGCGCGGACTGCCTCCATCAGGGCATCCGGAAGCGCTGTCTCCATGATCCAGCTTCGGATGGTGCGGCCCGCGCTGGTCAGCGCGTTTATGTCGTCGACATCCAGCTCGGTCAGGATGCCGGCGATTTTCTTGTCGAGCCCGCTAGTGGAAAGAAAGTCCCGGTAAGCCGCCGACGTTGTCGCAAACCCGCCCGGCACCGTAACGCCGAGGCTGCTGAGGTTGCTGATCATTTCACCGAGTGATGCGTTCTTCCCACCGACGATTTCGACGTCGTCCATGCCAAGCTCTTCGAGCTTGATGACATATGGCTCCAAGACATACTCCCTTGTGTTCCTGGGCAGGACATGGAGAATCCTACCGATGACAGAGCGCGCTGTATTTTTCCTATCAGATCAGACCGGTGTCACGGCTGAGGCCCTTGGACATAGTCTCATCACGCAGTTCACCGGACAGAATTTTCGGCAGATGACTTTGCCATTTATAGATAGCGAAGACAAGGCGCGAGAAGCTGTCCAGAGGATCAATGCTGCGAGCAAAAGCTACGCTCTCCGGCCGATCGTTTTTTCTACGTTGGTGCAGCCAGAACTCAGGGAAATTGTGAAAGACGCGGAGGGCCTGCACCTCGATATTTTTGACTCATTCCTGGAGCCGTTGTCAACCGAACTCAATGCATCGCCGACATTCGCGCTTGGCGGCGCTCATGGAATGAGCGATATCGAATCGTACATGAGGCGCATGGAGGCGACCAATTTCGCGCTCGCCAATGACGATGGCGGTATCAGTCGCAATTACGATGCGGCGGATGTCATTCTCATCGGTGTCTCAAGGTCAGGCAAGACGCCGACCTGCCTGTACCTGGCGTTGCAATATGGGGTGTATGCGGCTAATTACCCGTTGACGGACGAAGAGCTCGAAAATGGTTCCTTGCCCGATTTTCTGGTTGAGCAGAAACACAAGCTGTACGGCCTGACAATTGCACCAGAGCGCTTGCAGCAAATACGCAAGGAACGGCGACCTTTGGGCAAGTACTCGTCTGCGCAGCAGGTGAGATTCGAACTGCGGGAAGCAGCAAAGATTTTTCGACGTTATGGTATACCGCATGTCGACACGACAGCGTTCTCTATAGAAGAAATCTCGAGCCGAATCTTGAATAGTACCGGCGTCGAGCGGCGAGTGCATCCCTGATACCAGGACGGAGCCGCGTGCTATATTGACCGCATGTTGCTCGATTCTCATCTGGTTCCGCAGGCCATAGTAAAGCCACGCAGCTTTATTGGGTTGATGACGCTATATGAAAGCAACTACCTGCGTCTCCTGCGACTCATTCCGGAAATTGACCGGCTCGATGGCTGTTTTCGGTCCTGCGTGGCTGGCGACTGCGACCTGCATATCGAAATACTGGAGCGATGCCGCTACACAGTTACGCTCTCATTGACGTATCACCTGGAGACCGATGACGGGCTATTGTTAGACCCGGACATGACGATACGGGTCTATCTCGACGGCCAGGTGGCCGAAGCGATGAGCATTGACCAGAACCAACGCCATGCCGCGCTGCGCCAGTTCATCGGGGCACACCGCCGCGAACTGGACCAACGGTGGCAGCGCAATATCGTCTTGAACAAATGGCTTGAGTATCTCTCGGATCAGGGCCACCTCGTCCTCGAACGCTAAAACCCTCCCTGTCACCCTTTGCCCAAACTGTCGATTCGGTCAGAGATTATCGGCCGTTTCGTTGTCATCATGTGCATGAGTCTTAAGTCGAGTGATCGGCTGCCCGGCATTCATTATGTTAAGAGGCGCTGCAGTGGCGAGTTTGACGACAATTTTCAAGAGCGGAGCTACTGATACCCAGGAGACGGACAAACTTGTCGATCTCTTTCGGAATCGTTCCGAACTAAAAAAGGAATTTGCGGCCCTTCGCAACGAGAAGTATCAGCTGCAGGATCGAATCAAACATCACGAGGGGAACACGGCTCGAGCCAGGCAACAGTTGCTTCACCTGGAGAACCTCCTGCTGGACCCGGAGTGGGTCCACAACGTGGTTGCCTTCTATCAGTTGCGTGGCCTGACAACACACTGTATCGAGCAACTGAGTCGATTTGCTGAACAGCTCAAACAGCAGCGCGAACAGCGAGTCCACCACAAAGCACTTGTGTCATGGAACCAGGAGCGCCAGCAAAAAACAGAGCGTATTGAAAGCCGAATCGGCGATCATCGTATGGCGTCGCAATTGCTGGAAGACCAGCTTCAATCAGAGCGACACAAACTGATGACCATGAATGGCTTTGTCAAACTGTTTCGTGGCCATGCGCTAGCCGCGCGAATTACTGACATCGAGTCGCGGCTGGAGGCTGGCCAGCTGCAGGAGCAGGAATTCCTGCACGAGTTGGATGCAGTTCAAAGCATGGATCCGCCGGATCAGCAGGGCCTCGACATTGTCACGAAGCGGTCCATCAATTTCATGATTCTTTCGTTCGCGCAGCACATGTACCTGCATTTCGAAGAAGACGGTCTCGTTGAGCTGGCGAAGGAAGCAGGCGAAAAAAGTGTTGGTGCGATCAACTATGGCAACAAGTCGGACTGTGACGTTATCCTGAAGCTCCTGGGACGGAAAAGGCAAGAAGAGGACGCCGAGTCCGACCTGGCCGAGGTCTTACAGAAACGAGCGAAGATGATCGCTGAAAACGCGCAATTTCGTCACGAACATGATGCTGTGCCGGTGCCGAGCACGGTGGCGACGGTGTTTGCTATCGACGCGAACGGCATCGTCGAAAAACAGCACGCCAACCTTCTCGGCGACAACTATTTCGGGATAGCGAAAGTCCTGAGTCGCTAGGCGCGAGATCAGATGTCTTTGCGGTACATCTGTCGTTTGTACCGGGCTAACTGTTCGTCTGAAATGCCGGGCACGCGGGTCGTAATCGCGGGACGCTGAGTGCCAAGAGGCTTTCCGTCGCTGTCGGCGAGAGATGTTGCTGGCTTTTTGAACGCCTTGCGAAGTTCCGCCTCGACTTTCGGTGCCAGTGAACGGGTCGGCGGCGACAATGTCTCCAAAGCGTTCGCAGATTCCGTGACGTCGTCACTGACCTTGGGCGTATTTGACGATGCGCTCGCCGGACCGGCGTGCCAGGCAACAAAGAACGCAAGCGCGGCCCCAGCTGCGAATGCCTTGCCCTGTTTCGACATTGAACGCCGTCCTGCCATGGTCTCTCCCACTGACGTGACGGCTTCGGAGAACCCGCCGGAAATCACCCTGGTGTCGCGGCCGAGTATAACACCCGATCTTGCGGCCGCAAGGCGCGCCGATCAAGGCTGAACGCGGGCTGCTTGCTCTGGTTTGGCCTCAATCTGCCGCATCGTAGCGAGATCGGTGACAATGCCCGCCGCCTGGTCGAGCAGCACATCCGGCAGATCGTCTTCCTCAATGTCGTCGAGGCTTTCCACGGGCTCGAGGCCCAGAGCCGTTCGACGTTCATTCTCGCGCGTCAGGCGCCTGTCGAGGTCTTCCTGGCGAACGGAACGACGTGCGTCAATATTCAGCGAAATTGTCTTTTGCGAACGCACTTTTTCGGCCGCACGAATCATGTCCACCTGGTACTGGAAGTTCGGATCGTCTTTTGAACGTTCCGTATGGCTCGCCGTCAGCGACTGAATCGTACTGTCGAGCGGTTTGCCCGCTCTGAAACGCGTAGTCTGAACCCTATCCCAGGGCAGGGCACTGTCCCGGACGCTCTCTCCAAACAGCTCGGCATCGATTCCCGATGGCAGGGAGATATCCGGATCGACACCGCGATGCTGTGTACTCTCGCCGGTAACGCGGTAGTACTTGCCGATTGTCAGCGTGAGTTGACCAAAACCGTTTTCGTCCTCGGACCTCAGGTACTGGTCCAGGGAATAGAGGTTCTGAACGGTTCCTTTGCCAAACGTCTGTTGTCCTACGATTACGCCACGAGCATAGTCCTGGATCGCTGCCGCGAATATTTCGGATGCTGACGCACTAAAGCGATCCACCAGTACCGCGAGCGGGCCGTTGTAGGCGACGCGGGCAACCGGATCCGGGTCATCGAGACGGCTGATTCGACCATTGGCGTTACGCAGCTGCACAACGGGCCCGTTATCGATAAACAGGCCGGACAAGGCCGTCGCTTCCGTGAGGTGGCCGCCGCCGTTACCGCGCAGGTCGATCACGAGTCCATCGATGCCTTGTTCCTCGAGTTCGGAAATAAGGCGCTTCACGTCTTTCGTTGTACTCGTGTAGTTTTTGTCGCCGTTACTGAGCGCGCGGTAGTCGCGGTAAAAGCTCGGCACATCAATCACGCCAATAGACCATTCACGCCCGTCACGCGGAATCTTCAGGATCTTGCTCTTGGCCGCTTGTTCTTCCAGCTTCACCTGGTCTCGGGTCAGTTTGACAACCTTCTTTGGGCTTCCTGGTGGCGCATTTGCAGGAATAATTTCGAGGCGAACGATCGAATTGGCCGGACCGCGTATCAGGTCAACGACGTCATCAAGGCGCCAGCCGATGACATCTTCAACGTCTCCTTCGAGACCCTGACCGACGCCTGTTATGCGATCATTCGGTTGAAGTTTGCCGTCAATTGCCGCCGGGCCGCCGGGAATGATGCCGACGATCTTTACGAAATCGTCTTCGGTCTGCAAGGATGCGCCGATACCAAAGTACGACAAGCTCATCTGAATTCGATACTCCTCCGAGTTTCGCGGCGAAAGATAGCTGGAGTGTGGATCGAGTGTGTGCGCAAAGGCGTTCATGAAGCGCTCGAAAACATCGTCATTGTTGACCTGATTGAGGCGCTTGATAAAACCGCTGTAGCGGGACGTGAGGACTTCCTGGATTTTCTCCCAGGGCTCGTCTTCGAGCGCGAGATTCAATGCGTCGTTGACAACGCGTTGCCGCCAGATTTCGTCGAGTTCTGCGGTGCTGGATGCCCACGGAGATTCGGAGCGGTCAAATACATACTCTTCCTGCAGCTGGTAGTTCGGCTCGGATTGGAGTTGTGTCAGTGCGAACTCCAGTCGCTCGCGGACTCGCGTCTGATACAACTTAAACAGCTGAAACACAGGGTCCATGGGTTTGCTTTTAACGATGTCATCGAGTTCATGTCGATACGTGTTGAAATACTCGACGTCGCTTGCGAGAAGATATATTCGGTTTCGGTCGAGGGACTCGATGAAGACGTCCATTACCCGCGAAGACAATTCGTCATCAACGGCAATATGCATATAGTGGGATTTCTGGATGAACTGCGTAACAAGTTCACCAATTTTCTCGTGGCGCGGCTCTGGATGGAGAAATTGATCTTCATTGATCGCCGTTGTGCTGCCAATGGCCTGCAGCGTCAGCAGAGTCAGGGCTGCCGCAGTGAGCCATTGAATTCGGCGTTTCTCAGTTTTTCTCAACATTTTCTCCATTACTGCCAGAGACAGTTCTGTGACGCGGATATTTGAGCTAGGCTAGAGGTCCAGCGGCCCTGGATCAAGGGCACATTCGCCATAATCCGCATTGCCTGAAGAGTTAATTGTACCGTTATGGAAAATACTTGATGCGACCTCTTACAGCAATAAACCTGATTATCCTGGGATCCTGTTTTGCCATTGCATTCAGTCTTGCAGCCGTCCTGGTCGTTGTCCTGGTCCTCGGTGACGACTACCCACGCCTGCAAAGTGAGTTCGAGCCGCTCCTCAAGAGTTTCTTCGTCTTCCTCGGTATGACCACGCTAGCCGCTGCAAGTTTCTACAGCCTCGTCCGACGGCATCATATGCGTTTGTGGGCGCAGGGCTCGATGTGGCTTGGCCTTATCGCCACCGGCTGGTTTTATTGGCCATAGCGGGCGTCGCAATGTTCTACCGGAGAAGTCCGGGGAGGCCTTTGCGGCGGCGGCGCATTCGCGACTGCAGTGCTTTGCGCCGGTCTTGCAGCCATCCCGCCCGGCTGACGTCTGCCTTTTGCCCGCGCTCGTTCACGCTCCGCTCACGAAAATCGCAAAAGTCCTGATAGGCCTCGATCTCGTGTTTGAGCTCCCGTACCACGAGTTCGATCATAATCGCGTCGTCAAGGAAACCCAGCCCGGGGATATGGTCGGGAATGAGGTCTTCGGGATTCGAAAAATACGCGAGGGCGTTGAGGACGCGCGCAGCATCCTGGTGCGGTAGTCGCCACTCGACATCGGAGATCATGTCAATCATCAGTCGAAGTTTGCGAATGCGGTCGACAATAAAGCCCGGCGCGCTGGATTCTGCAACGTCCTTCAGCAGATGCTCCGCACCAGCCACAATGTCTTCCGGGGCCATTCGGCCCGCGGTTTTGCGAGCCTCTTCCATAATTAGCTGAAAGTGCTTGAGGTCGCTTTCGTCCAGATCAAATGAGATTCGCAGGCTCACGTCGTTACCAGCTCCATGTCAAACGAGAGCCGCAGATTATCATGCTGGTGTGGATTTGGCCCGGTGCTACTTGCGGAAACGCTGATCCCATTTTTTCGAGCGATCGAACTTGCCGGTATTGTAAGGATCCATGCCGGTCTCTTCTCCGGAATCAACGATGGAATCATCCAGAATCTTGAGCGTTTCGTGAGTACCGGTGTCTTCGCGAACGTATCGATTGCGGATCAGGACGTTCTTGCCGGGCCCCTGGCTCTCGATCCGGCCTTCTACCTCCGGCTCGATTTCAACGATTTCCGGCGACGACGGGGGTTTCTCGACGGCCTTTTTCGGTACGCCCGGACGGCGTGCACCGATATAGCCCGCCGTACTCAGCGTCTTCGGTTTCTTCACTTCTCCGGGGGAGAAATGATCTTGCAACCAGTTTCTGATTTTCTCGAGCATCAAATTCATATGCCAGTAAGTGACGCCATTGCGCCGGGTCAACGGCAATTCCGCTTCCACGTACTGGATAGAATGCCCCAAAAAGCGGCTTTTTACTATAGAAATTAGTGAATTAGCGATCTATGCAGCGCTGAATATGTGACACGCCTCACAGTTTCAGGCGCCAAGATCTGATTTCGGGGTGGTGGGTTCGGCCGCGCGGCCGGCATAGCGCCAGGCCACTATCGTCAAGCGCAGACACTGCCAGACCAGGTAAGGAGAAAGCACCAGGAACCACGCGACACCGTCGCCGCGGCGAATTTTCTCACTGATAGTGCCAAAGAAATCGCCGTAGCCCTGGCCGCCATAGGCGCCGAACAGGTTTTGTCCAACCCAGAAAATCGCAACAGGCATAAGTACGAAGCCAACGAAAAGCAGGCCGACGAACAAACCCAGTTCCTTGCGTATGGTTTGCTTAAGAAAAGACGGGTTATCGCTCACGGGCGGTGCCTGCGTCATCTACACGGGACGGCTATCGTTGCGCAGCCGTCAATTGGCGTCAAGCCTGAGAACGAAACTCGTCTAATCAGCCGCTTCAGGCTGCTGCTTCAGACTTCGATGACGCCGTCGATAGACGATCACGCCAAGATGTATGCATACGAGGGAGAACAATAGGTAATGCGGCAATATCCAGAACCAGTCTGCTATATAGAGTGTCGCAAAAAACGCAGCGAGACCGGAGGCCAGGTAGAAGTAGGGAAGTGAATCGTAAAGCAGCTTCGGCAGCCAGATTCTTCTGGAGATCAGGCCGGTCTTATTATGGGTCGCATGCCGTGCTGAATCAGGACCCGTTGCTTTCCCTGCAGCTGTGCCCAACATCCTCGTGACTCAATTCCCTGTCAGTACAATCAAGCATAGTCGAACTGGCAGGAAAAGACCGTGAATGCCCTCACAAATCGGGAGGAATCGTGCAAGGGGTAATTCAGGCGTCCCGTTTCGGGCGCTCCTCATAATGGAATTTAACGTCGCCGATGGCGACGATGTCTCCGTTTGACAAGAAGTGCTCTTTGACACGCTCAGAATTGACAAAAACACCGTTCTTGCTGCCCCAGTCAATTACTCGGGTGGCGTCGCCCTCGGTCAGGACGACGGCATGTCGGCGACTGACGTACGTGGTCTTTATCTGAATGTCGTTGTCTTCGGTTCGGCCAATTGTCAGTCGGTTCTTGAACAGAGGGAAACGCAGTTCCTGGCTGCCGAAGTCGCCGATCAGAACGCGTGTAATCCGATCCCGATCGCTATTCTCTTGTGCTGCGACCGAGCCTGGGCTCTCGTCCCTGTCCTGATCATCAATGCGCTCGGACATTCGATTGTCGATGTCGTGGATAACGTTTTCGATTTCACCGATGGATTCAATCTGCTCGGATTTCTTTGCCAATTCGCTCAACAGGACGCCAATCGTATTGCTTTTTGTGTCGAGCTTTTGCTCGAGATCTTCAGTCGTTTGAGTAAGTTCGCCGAGTTGTTTCTCCAATTCTCCTATGCTCTTTTGTGCCGCCTCGTCGCTCTCACGCAGCATGTTCTCTAGTTTCTGATTGTAGTTGCGGCTGTCCATGAGGTCGGACGCAAGTTGGCTGTTCAGCTCGTCGGTCTCGGTGACAGCGTCCTTTGCCTTGCCCAGCTCGAAGCGCAACGTGCGGATTTCCTGCTCGTGATCTTCGTGCTGCTGCTTCAGCGCGGCCTGCAGCTCGATCGTCGAGGCGCCCGTGGCGTCCAGTCGCTCAGACAAAAACCAGTTGCCTTCCAGTATCTGTTCAATTGTCTCATTGAGTTGGTCGCGTTCCTGTGACCATCGAGATTGAGACTCGGTAAATTCCTGTAATTTATAGCGCAGGGTGTCCGCGTATTTTTCAGCCCGGCTGACCTGCGCCTTTGCCTCGTTAACGACTGCGGTGCTTGTCTGCTGCGTTACAACGAGCTCGGCCGCGCTTTGATTTTGAACGGTTAAGAGCGTGGAGCGCAATTTCTCGAGCTCATATTCTCTTTCTTCGAGCGTTGCGGCGGTTTCGGCGAGTTGCCGTTCAAGTTCACCGTGTAGCTGTTCGAGCAGCTCGTGGGCCTCGCCTCGCTGGTTATTGTCGGATTTGAGCGACTCAATTCGCTGCTCGGCAGTCTCGAATTTAGAGCGGGTTTGCTCCAACTCGCGTTCATTTTCTGCCAACGCCGCAACATTCTGGTCAAGTTGTTGCGCAAGTTCAGCCTGATTTTGCTCAAGCAACGCGTGCTTCTCGTCGCGTTCCGCAACCTCTATCTTGAGCGCCGCTATTTCATCCCGGGCTGTCTCGAGCCTGGAGTGAAATTCCTGCAGTTCGCGCTTGGCCTCGTCGAGTGCCGAGACGTTGTCGACATCCGTTGAAATCTGCGCATCGAGTTGCTGCTTGAGTTCAGCATGCTGTTGCTCCAGCAGAGCATGTGTCTCGTCGCGCTGCTGAAGTTCTGACTTCAGGGACCTGATCGTTTTTGTTCGTTTCTTAAGCAGCTTCTCTTTGCGAGTTACTGCCCCTTTCAGCTCGTCAACGTCGCCGAGGAGATTGTTGACGATTTCTTCACGCGCCTTGATTTCGGTTTCCAGCCCGAGCCATTTCGCACGCAACTGCTCAATATCGTACTGCAGCCGCCCGATGGTCTGGGTGCGTCTCTCCAGGTCGGACTTCAGTTCGGGTATCGATTGGCCGGACGATGAAGCTTCGCCGTCTTTCTTGTCGAATCCGTACGTATTTGACTCGGATTCGGGCTCGACATCGGCCAGGTCAAACTCCTCAAAATTGAGGATCTCCAACTCTGCCGTGGGGTCGTCATCGTCCGAGACTAATTCATTTATGTTTTTGTTTTCATTAGCCATACACGCAGTCTACCATGCGTGGCGCGCACCTCAACCGCTGACGGCGCGAGGACCATGAATTAAGTAAAACTGTGTCTAGTCGCAGGGCACCGTTCTACCGGCCGCCCAATCACGCAGGATCGAAATTCTCTCTTGCATAACGACCGATAATGGCTGTGTCTGGCCGATTTCTTCGAGTATGTGGTCCGTTGTGAGCGCTTGATCTTGTGCGTGCGCTGCGTACAGAGCCGAAACCACCGCTTGTTCCACCTCGGCTCCGGAAAAGCCCTCCATGGCGTCTGCCAGCGCTGTGACGTCGAAGTTCGCGAGTGGTTGCTTCCGATTGGAGAGGTGAATAGCCAGGATTGATGCGCGGATCGTCTTCCCGGGAAGGTCGACGAAGAAAATTTCGTCGAATCGGCCTTTCCTGACCAATTCGGGCGGCAGTGTGCTGATGTCATTTGCTGTCGCGACGACGAAAACCTGACTCTTGCGTTCGGCCATCCAGGTCAGGAATGTGCCGAGAACGCGTTGCGTCGTTCCGGTTTCTCCACCTCGGCCAGCGATACCTTTTTCAATTTCATCAATCCAGAGTACGCAAGGCGACATCACGTCCGCGGTTTTCAGTGATTCACGCAGCTTGCGCTCTGTCTCGCCATGATACTTGTCGTAAATTGCACCGAAATCGAGGCGCAATAACGGGACGCCGAATATTCCGGCTGTGGCTTTTGCGGCGAGGCTCTTGCCACAACCCTGGACACCAAGGAGAAGAATGCCTTTGGGCGCGTCGAGGTGAGATGCGCTTGCATCGCGCCGGAAAGCGGGTCGCCTTTGTGTTAGCCATTTCTTGAGCCTTGAGAGGCCGCCGACGTCGCTGAAATGCGCGGTATCGTACTCGAACTGC
>CAMYIS010000285.1 GCA_947258485.1 uncultured Woeseiaceae bacterium | reverse complement strand
ACATTTTCTTCCTCGGCATCCTCCAGTTCCCATGCAGATGCTTTGAAGAAACCACGTGGCTTTCGTGCCATGACCTTGACGTCCCTGGCACCGAGGCGCAGCGAGGTCCGACAGCAATCCATCGCCGTGTTGCCTACACCAATGATCAGCACTCGTTCGCCGATCGAGTCGACATGATCGAAAGCGACTGATTCAAGCCAGTCAATGCCGATGAAGATACGATTCGAGTCATAGCGACCCGGGATCTCGAGATTCTTGCCACGCGGTGCGCCCGTGCCAACGAATACCGCGTCGAAATTTTCGTCAAGGAGATCCCTGAGGCTTTCGATGGGGTGATTGAGCTTCAGGTCGACACCCATGTCGAGAATGTAGCCGATTTCCTCGTCGAGGACTTTCGGTGGCAGCCGGAACTGCGGAATATTCGTCCGCATCAGTCCGCCCGTCGTGTCGTGCGCCTCAAAGATCGTCACATCGTAGCCCAATGGACGAAGATCGTTGGCAACCGTCAATGAAGCACAGCCCGCACCGATCAACGCAACGCGCTTGCCGTTGTTTTTCGACGGAGGCTTGGGCAAGCGGTCCTTGATGTCATCGCGATGATCCGCAGCAACTCGCTTGAGCCGGCAGATTGCAACGGGTTTGTCTTCGACGCGGACGCGACGGCATGCCGGTTCACAGGGGCGATCGCATACGCGTCCCAGGATGCCGGGAAACACGTTGGACTTGCGATTTTCCATGTACGCATCGCTGAACTGCCCCTGGGCAATCATGCGGATATATGCTGGAACGTCAGTGTGGGCAGGACAGCCCCACTGGCAGTCTACGACCTTGTGGAAATACTCGGGATTAGTGGTATCTGTTGGCTTCATGCAAATGACGAACCGGTGCAGGCCCGCTTTCCCGGTGCTTTATTGGAGTCCCTTAATGGGCGCTAGCATAGCGGGATCGGGGGGAAAGTAAACAGTTTCGCCCGGTCTTATCGTGCCCGAGTAAATTCCATGCGCTGGCCGGCGATGTTCCCGGTGAGACTTCCGTCCCGATAAACAACCTGGCCGTTGACGATCGTGGTATCGATCGACGCAGAAAATTCATGGCCCTCGAACGGCGACCACTGGCATTTGCTGAGCAAATTGGCCTTGCTGACCTTGTAGGGCGCAGTCGCATCGACAATCACAAAGTCGGCAAACCAGCCTTCGCGTGCGTACCCTCGGTCGGTGACGCCGAACAGATCCGCGGGCGCATGACTCGTGCGATCGACCAGCAATTCAATGCTGATCTGCCCGTCGGCGACCAGATCGAACAAGGTCAGCAGTGCGTGTTGCACCAGCGGCAAGCCGGCCGGCGCCTTGAAGTAACTGGCGGCTTTTTCGCTGGCCGTGTGAGGCGCATGATCCGTGGCGATAATATCGATACGGCCTTCGTTGAGCGCGGTTATCAACGCCAGCCTGTCATCTGCAGTCTTGATCGCCGGGTTGCATTTGATCTTCGACCCGAGCTGCTCGTAGCGAGAGTCGTCGAACCAGAGATGATGCACGCACACCTCGGCGGTGATCCGCTTTTCCGAACGGTGCGCTTTGGAAAACAGATCCATCTCGATTGCCGTTGTCAGGTGCAGAATATGTAACAGAGCATCGTGCCGTTTCGCGAGGTCGGTGGCCAAACTCGACGAAGCCAGGCAAGCCGCCGCGGAACGAATGTTCGGGTGTTCGGAAAACGGCACGTCTTCACCAAACCTGGCACGCGCTTTGGCCTCGTTATCCCAGATTGTCGGCGAGTGTTCGCAATGAGTAACCATCATGATCGGCGCGTGCTCGAACATTTTTTCGAGTACCTCGGGGTCATCGACAAGCATGTCGCCGGTTGACGCACCCATGAACGCCTTGATTCCGCAAGCGTCGCCGACCTCCAGCGCTTTAACCTCTTCGATATTTCCGTTGGTCGCGCCGAAGTAGAATCCGTAATTCGCTGTGCATCGATCTTCGGCGACACGATACTTGTCCTTGAGCGCTTGCCGGGTTGTCGTCTGTGGGTTGACGTTAGGCATATCCATAAAACTGGTTATTCCGCCCGCCGCAGCCGCCGCCGATTCCGTCGCCAGATCACCCTTGTGTGTCATCCCGGGTTCGCGAAAGTGCACCTGGTCATCGATCATGCCGGGTAACAGGTACTTGCCGGCTGCATCGACGACTTCGGCACCCTCCGGCACCGCTATGCTGGCATCGATCCTGACGATTCTCTCGCCGTCAATCAGTACGTCCGCCTCGCGAACCTCGCCCTCGTTCACAAGGCGCGCATTCGAAACAAGCAACTTGCCCAAGTCGGGATCCTTTAATTAAGAAGTAGAGGTCGATTGCACGACCGATGGCTCGCATTATGAAAGGGTCGGTCAACGATTACCATGGCAACAATTCGCCGAAAGCGGCCACTTCCACATTTGTCTTCGTGAAGGGGGCTTTGCGGACAGCCTCACCGTATGCGATAACCGCAGGCGTAGCCACCACACAGCAATCAAATGAACCCGACTGACTACCTGGATCTTATTCGCAAAGCGAAAGTCTACGACGTCGCAATCAGGTCGGCGCTCGAGCCGGCCGTCAAACTGTCCGGCCGGCTCGACAACCGCATCCTGATGAAACGCGAGGACCTGCAGCCCGTGTTCTCGTTCAAGCTGCGTGGCGCTTACAACAAGATAGCCGCCCTCGAACCCGATGAGCTGGCGCGCGGTGTCATCTGCAGCTCGGCCGGCAATCATGCACAGGGCGTCGCGCTGGCCGCAAAACGACGCGGCGTCCGGGCCTGTGTCGTGATGCCGGTTACCACACCCAGGATCAAGATCGAAGCGGTCCGGGCCCTGGACGGGGACGTCATCCTGCATGGCGACAATTACGACGATGCCTACGCACATGCGAGTGCGCTATCGGCCAGCGAAGGGCTGATTTTTATCCACCCATTCGACGACCCCGAGGTTATCGCGGGCCAGGGTACGATCGGCGCCGAGATCCTGGAGCAGGCTGAAGAGACCATCGACGCTATTTTCGTGCCGATCGGCGGCGGCGGCCTGATCGCGGGCATCGCCACCTATGTGAAACAGCTGCGACCGGAAATTCGCATCATCGGAGTCGAACCGGACGATTCTGCAGCGATGAAAGCGTCTCTCGCAGCAGGTGAGCCCGTGACGCTCGATCATGTCGGCATCTTTGCCGATGGCGTTGCCGTACGCCGGGTTGGCGACGAGACGTTTCGCCTTTGCCGCATGTTCGTCGATGAAATAGTTACGGTCGACACTGACCAGATCTGTGCGGCCATCCGCGACATCTTCGAAGACACGCGCTCGATCGTGGAACCGGCCGGCGGGCTGGCAGTTGCCGGGGCCAAGAAGTATGTCGCCGAACGTGGCATCTCCGGGCAGACGCTGGTCACGATAAGTTGCGGTGCCAACATGAACTTCGACCGTCTCCGTCATATCGCGGAGCGTGCGGCCGTCGGCGAACAAACCGAGATGCTGCTCGCGGCGGAAATTCCCGAAGAACCGGGCAGCTTTCGCCATTTTTGCGAAGTACTTGGGCGACGTGGCATCACGGAATTCAACTACCGGTACGCCGATCAGCACAAGGCGCACATCTTCGTTGGCGTCCAGCTCAGCCATGGCATGAAGGAGCGTCTGCAGCTAATCGAGCGGCTACGAGACGCCGGTTTTCCGGTGGAAGACCTCAGTGACAACGAAATGGCCAAACTGCATGTACGGCATATGGTGGGCGGACGCTCGCCGGCTGTCAGCAACGAGCGCATGTTCCGTTTCGAGTTTCCGGAACGGCCCGGCGCATTGCTCGAGTTCCTGAACGCCATAGGCACAGATTGGAATATCAGCCTGTTTCACTACCGAAATCACGGCTCCGACTATGGCCGCATTCTTGCGGGAATCGACGTGCCGCAAGACGAGACCGAGGAACTGGAGGCTCACCTGGCCGAACTGGGTTACCCGCACTGGGAGGAAAGCGACAATCCCGCATACACGATGTTCCTGTCGTGATTGAGGCCCCTTTCAGTGCAGCGTCTTGCAACCATTCCTGTCGCAAGCGCATCAGATAGCTATAAGTCGCATCAAGACCGGGAAAAGTCTGGGGTACAAGCATGAATTTCAGGGCATTGGTAGTTTTCTTTTGGGTTTGCCTCATCGGCACGGCGGCCGTTGCCGGCGAGGAGCGCCAGACTCGTATCGAGATTGCCGTCGATGACGATGCTTCGGGCGAACAGACCTTTGTTTTCGATAGCCAGGAGGCGGGCTTTGATCTGCACAGCCTGGCGGTGGGAGAGAGTCGCACCTTGACCGATAAATCGGGGAACAGCGCTGATGTCCGGCGCACCGCCGACGGCTTCGAATTCAACGTTAACGGTAAGACAATCAACGTCGACGATATGCCCGACGTCGATGGCATGCACGGCGCACACGGCAGGCATGACATCGAGATGCACGTTGACCGCGCTGACTCGACCGTTACAAAGACCAGGGACGTCAAGAAAGTCAAAATAATCAAGACGGGCGACGCCGAGGGCGTCACAGTGATCTCAGGCCGGGTAATCGATGCGGCGACGCGCGAGCGCATTCGGGAAGTTTTGAAATCTGCGGGTCAGGACGACGAAGTGCAGTTCATCGACGGCAGTGAATTGAATGCTGACAGCGACGCAGAGATGCACGGCAGGCATGAGGTCCGAATCATCAAGAAGGAAATAGACGTAACAGACTAGGTATCCCTCAGGCTGTCCGTGTCGCAGTGTACGGCGGTGGCTCTTGCCGCCGCCTTTGTTCACCACATTTCCCGCATGCGCGCATTGACGTCGATGCGCCGGTCTGATCGCGAACCGAGCCGGCTGGACTTTGATTCCGGCCTTCCCTGAAACTCCTTGTCCATCGTTGCCAGCAGCTGGTCCGACATGAACCTGCTGCGCGCGCCATAGACATGCTTGTCTCCATCGCGACGCTGTTGCGTCACGTGATAGCGCAGTGGCACGACCAACGACAAAGACTGTTTCGCTCTCGTCATCGCTACGTAAAGAAGGCGCCGCTCTTCTTCGATCATCTCGGGCTTTCCGGTCGCGAATTCAGATGGGAAATTTCCGTCCGCCACGTTCAGGACGAATACCGATTCCCATTCCTGACCTTTTGCCGAGTGCACGGTCGACAGGATCAGGTAGTCCTCATCCAGCAGCGGATCGCCCGCCAGATCGCCCGCCGCGCTCGGCGGATTCAGCGTCAATTCGGTCAAAAAACGCTCCCGGGTCGGGTAACGGCCGGATATTTGCTCGAGCTGCTCAAGATCGGCTTCTCGTGTATCCAGGCCGTCATAAAGGCGCTCAAGATGCGGCTGGTACCAGCGCCGTACCTGGGTAAGCTGCGTCTGCCAGCCTCGATCATCGAATGCCGTGCCGGACAAGTCTTCAAGCAGGCTGCAAAAGCCGTCCCACTCGCCCGCAGCCGCAGCCGGCGGCCGGAACTCGCGCAACGAAGAAAACAGATGATCTGCAACCGCCAGGTGCTCGAAACAACGGGTAGCGTTCGAGGGGCCCATGCCCGGCAGCAGCTTCAATACTCGAAACGCGGCGACCTCGTTCTTCGGATTCTCCGGGTAGCGTTCGAGGGGCCCATGCCCGGCAGCAGCTTCAATACTCGAAACGCGGCGACCTCGTTCTTCGGATTCTCCGCCCATTTGAGGACCGACAGCAGGTCTTTGACGTGCGCCGCCTCCAGGAACTTCAGGCCCCCATATTTCACGTAAGGTATGTTGCGACGTACAAGTTCGAGCTCCAGTCGATCGCTGTGGTGTGAGCCGCGAAACAGCACGGCCTGCTCTTTAAGCGCCATACCCAGTTCGCGGTTCTTCAGGATTTCCGTGACGACGTATTCGGCCTCCGCGTCACTATCCTCGACCGTAACGTATCGCGGCTTGCCACCATCGGCGCGATCGGAAAAGAGGTTCTTGCGATACTGCCGCTCGCTTTCTGCGATCAGGCAGTTTGCGCTATCGAGTATGGGCTGCGTCGATCGATAGTTTTGTTCCAGTGTAATGACTTGCGCAGTGGGCATGTATTGATCGGGAAAGCCCAGGATGTTCTCGACTTCTGCGGCCCGAAAAGAATAGATCGACTGCGCATCGTCGCCGACGACAGTGACTCCGTCGCCGTCAGGCTTGAGCGCATTCAAAATCTGCGCCTGTACAAGATTCGTATCCTGATACTCGTCGACAAGCACGTGATCGAACCACGATCCGATTTCCAGGGCGAATTCCTTTTCGGCCACAAGGTGACCCCAGTAGAGCAGAAGGTCGTCGTAGTCGAGCGCCTGACTTTGTTGCTTGCGCTTAACGTAACACCTGAATAGCTCCTTCAGTTCATCGGCCCAGTCGCTGCACCAGGGATACGTTTCGTCGAGCGTTTCGCCCAAGGGTTTCTGCGTGTTTACACAGCGCGAGTAAATCGCGAGGCATGTGTCTTTTTTTGGAAACCGCCGCGCAGCGCGCGTTAGTTTCCGTTCGTGACGCACTACATCCATGACGTCAGCGGCGTCGCCCCGATCCAGCACCGAGAATCCAGGGTCCAGACCCAGGTTGTGGGCGTAGCGGCGCAGCAGGCGATTCGCGACGGAATGAAATGTTCCCGACCAGGGTAGCCCCCCGGATGGCAGGCGCGGCGCCTCGTTTCCCGGGGCGGATGCCCGCACGATCGATTCGACTCGTCGCGTCATCTCTTCTGCCGCGCGACGCGTGAACGTGAGCAGCAGTACGCGTTCCGGGCTCACGCCCGATACCAGCAGATGGGCCACGCGATGTGCGAGCGTCATCGTCTTGCCCGTGCCTGCCCCGGCGATCACCAGCAGGGGACCGGCGCGCAAACCCCGTCCGGCGCCGGTATCGCAATAATCGCCGTATTCGGCCGCGAGTCGCTGCGCCGGGTTCAGGATGCCCAGGTAATCAAATTCCTGCAGTGCCTGCTGCACGAGGCCTCTCCAAAAGTATGTATTTTTATACAGTACTGGATGTATTTACAAGGTCGGCAGCAGGAAATCCTCGATCACGCCTGCAAGGGCGCCCGGTGCCTCGAAGTGCGGCATGTGGCCTGCGCCGTCGATTGCGACACTTTTGCAGTCCGGAAACAGGGGCGTTGGCACATGACCGTACTTCTGAGCAAACTCGCTGGTCGAGCCCGTCACAAACAGCACGTCAGCCGTCACTGCACGGCAGCAGGCAAGCGCCTCGGCGCGGCGGTAGAGGATAGGGCCTGGCAACTTGTGACGCGGATCCGCGCGCAGCCGGGCAACGCCGTCGGTGCCCCGGCTTGCCCATTCGCCGGCCACGAAAAGCGCCTCCGGGTCCGCCATGGCAGGGTGGCGCTTCCTGATGCGATGCGCCAGCGCCTCCAGATTTGCATATTCGGAGAAGCGCGGCACTGCGTTCCCGGCTTCAATCCAGGCGCGGTAACGCCCAGGCGCATCAGCGGGGTCCGAGTCCGGAAGACCGAATCCTTCGACATTGACGAACGCTCGCACTCGCTCGGGCATCGTCCCGGCATAGAGCGAGCCCACGTTACCGCCCATGCTGTGACCAACGAGCCGGATCGGATCGTCGGGCGAGAATATGTCCAGCAATGCGTTCAGATCGGCAACGTAATCCGGAAACCAGTAGCTCTGGCACTCGCAGGTCGAGCGCCCGAATCCGCGCCAGTCCGGCGCCACGACATGCCATTCTTCGCGTAGCGCATCGACGACGAATTGAAATGTCGAGCCGGTGTCCGCCCATCCGTGCAGGTACACGAGCAGCGGCGCATGGCGGTCGCCCCATTCGTAAACGCAGTAATTTGCGCCGCGAATAGCAAACTCTCGCTCGGCGCGACGCACCTTCGGCTGATAAATATTGTTACCCGGCATACGTCAATACTTGCACAACATCGCTACCCGATACATGGCAGCACACGTTTAACGCAAAAATCCACGCCACGCTTTTGTGCGTCAGGTCGTGTATAAATGTGCTGAATACGCCGACGACTGACTTAATGACCTTCGAAATCGCACTGGTGCTTGGAATCCTGGCTGTTTCGCTGGTCCTTTTTATCAGCGAAGTCATTCGCATGGACCTCGTAGCTCTGCTGGTCCTAGGCGCGCTCGCAGTCACGGGCCTCGTCGACTCGTCCGAAGCATTCGCAGGCTTCAGTAACAGCGCGGTTATCACGGTCTGGGCAATGTTCATTCTGAGCGAGGGCCTGACGCGAACCGGCATCGCCGACATCATCGGCCGCCAGGTCATGCGCATCGGCGGCCGGCGCGAATTCGCGATGATCATCGTGATCATGATTACCGGCGCCGTGCTGTCCGCGTTCATGAACAACATCGGTGTCGCGGCGCTGATGTTGCCCGTGGTGGTCGGGGTTGCGCGGCGGACACGTATCCCGGCATCGCGACTACTGATGCCTCTCGCTTACTCGACGCTCCTGGGCGGCCTCATGACGCTCATCGGCACACCACCAAACCTGTTGATCAGCGAATCCATGTTGCAGAACGGGCTGGTGCCGTTCGCATTGTTCGATTTCACGCCCTTGGGCGGCGCTGTCATGGTCATCGGCGTGCTGTTTGTCGCACTGGCCGGACGATTCCTGTTGCCATCGACCCGGGGCAAACGCGGCAAGCACGTCAGTCAGCGCAGTTTGCGCTCACGCTACAAGCTGCAGGAACGGACATTCATGCTGCGCGTGCCGAGAGACTCGATTCTGGTCGGCAAGTCACTGGCAGAGAGCCGCATCGGCGCTTCGACCGGGCTTATTATCCTGTCACTGCATCGAGGCGGTCGCAGCGAGACCTTGCCGGGGCGGCAGACCGTCATTCGCGGCGGCGATGGAATTCTCGTGCAGGGCCGTCTCGATCAGTTCCGCGAGCTCAGGCGCTGGAGCGACCTGGTTATTGAACGTGAAGCACCGGTCCTCAAGTCGATGGTTGCCTCGAAAGTCGTGTACGCGTCGGTCACTATCGCTGACGGATCACCCGTGGTCTCGGAGCTGGTTCGACATGCCGCTTTTCGGACCCGCTTCGACGTCCTGGTGGTCGGCCTTTTGCGTCGCGACGGCTATCGCCTGACCAACCTCGCCTACGTTCCGATCAAGGCCAACGACAAAGTTCTCGTACAAGGAGAGGTTGAATCAATCGAGCAGCTCGAGAAATTTCCGGACTTCAGCGAGGTCGAGATATTCACGCCTGACCAGCTGGCCGAGAAATACCATGCCGACGAACGCATGTTCGTTGTGCGGCTACCGAAGCACAGTGGCCTCGTTGAAGAAACTCTCAAGAAGAGCCGCCTGGCAGAAGTTTTCGATTTTCGCGTCCTTGCCGTATTCCGCGATGGCGAGCTCAAGGTCATGCCGCGTGGCGACGAGGTACTGCTGGGCGGCGACCTGCTCCTCATCGAAGGACAACACAGCGATCTCGACGTATTGCGCGGCCTCCAGGAGCTGGAAATCGATACCAAGGTTCCCGCGAACGTCTCGGCATTCGAGTCGGAACGGCTGACCTTGATGGACGCGACACTCGACCCGCGCAGTACGCTCGCCGGCAGGTCGGTCGGCGAACTCAATTTCCGCGAGCGCTATGGCATTGAACTTGCGGGCATCGAGCGGGAAGGTGAACCCGTCGGAACCGACCTTGCGGATGAGCGCCTGCAGGTAGGTGACGCGTTGTTGCTGCTCGGGCCGCGCGACCGCCTGCAGCTGCTGTCGTCGGATTCCGACTTCCTTATCCTGACACCACTCGGGCAGGAACCACCCGATACCCGCCGCGCCCCGCTCGCAGCGGCAATCATGTTCGGTGTCGTCGTTACCGTGATGCTCGGTTACGCACCCATCTCCATTTCGGCCGTTATTGGCGGAACGATCATGGTGCTAACCGGTTGCCTGAATATGGAGCAGGCTTATCGGTCAATCGACTGGCGGGCGATATTTCTGATCGCCGGTATGCTGCCGCTGGGCACGGCGATGCAAGACACCGGCGCGGCCACGTACCTGGCCGGCCAGGTCATGGCACTGCTCGGCGACGCGGGTCCCTGGCCCGTAATCATGGGCCTTTACATCCTGACGGCGATGGCGACCATGATCATCCCGACAGCGGCACTGGTCGTCCTCATGTCTCCAATCG
>CAMYIS010000284.1 GCA_947258485.1 uncultured Woeseiaceae bacterium | reverse complement strand
CGCGCCGAGAATCATCCAACTCCACCAAGTCATTGATGCGCTCCTGTATTTGCGAGCCCCAACTATATCGCGAATTCGGTTACTATCCACTGCGCCGACGGCGAAAAAAAACAAGGGGAACGGCATGCAACAGATCGTTGACTGGCTTAACGGGATCATTTGGAGCAACGCCCTGATCTTCCTGTGCCTTGGCGCGGGGCTGTTCTTTTCGATACTCACACGTTTCGTGCAGGTGCGCCTGTTCAAGGAAATGATTCGCCTGCTGTTTACGAGCAAGGAATCCGATCGCGGTATCTCATCATTCCAGGCTCTTTCAGTCTCGCTGTCGGGGCGCGTAGGCACCGGCAATATTGCGGGTGTCGCCGCCGCCATTGGCTTCGGTGGGCCAGGCGCCGTTTTCTGGATGTGGGTCGTCGCTTTTCTTGGCGCCTCTACGGCCTATGTCGAGTCAGCGCTGGGCCAAATCTACAAAGAAGACGACGACGGGCAGTACCGCGGTGGGCCGGCGTACTACATCGAGAAAGCGATGGGCCAGAAATGGTATGCGTGGATTTTCGCCATTACAACGATCGTTGCGACCGGTCTCTTGCTGCCCGGCGTGCAGTCGAACAGCATCGGCAACGCCGCGGAACTGGCCTTCGGTGGCGAGACCATTATCAATTTCTTCGGCGATAGCATCAGTGCAACAAAAATAGCGACTGCCGTCATAGTCGTATCGGTCCTCGGATTCATCATCTTCGGTGGCGTCAAGCGTATTGCCCATTTCACGCAGATCGTGGTGCCGTTCATGGCGCTCGGCTACATCGTGATGGCGTTGGGGATCATCGCTTTTCATGTCAGCGACCTGCCTGACATCGTCGCTCTGATCTTCAAAGATGCCTTCACGCCCATGGCCGGTGTCGGTGCTGCCATCGGATGGGGTGTCAAACGCGGTGTTTACTCCAATGAAGCAGGCCAGGGAACGGGCCCGCATGCGGCAGCTGCGTCGGAAGTTCAGCATCCGGCGCAACAGGGCCTCGTGCAAGCTTTCTCGGTCTATGTCGACACCTTGTTCGTCTGTTCGGCAACGGCGTTCATGATCCTGATTACCAACCAGTACTACGTGACAGACCTTGATGTTGTCGTCAGCGGCGGCATGCTGGGTAGCGAAATCCAGGCCAACAGTCCGGCTTTTACACAGTATGCTCTTGAAAGTGTCCTGGGTGGTTTCGGCAAGACGTTTGTCGCGGTGGCGCTGTTCTTCTTCGCCTTCACAACGTTGCTCGCGTACTACTACATTGCGGAAACAAACGTCGCTTACATCCGGCGCACGATTCGCTTTCCGGGCGAAATCGTTATCCTGAAGCTCGCGCTGATGACATCGGTGTTCTACGGGACGATTCGCTCTGCTGACCTGGCCTGGGCGCTCGGGGACGTCGGCGTTGGCATCATGGCGTGGCTGAATATCGTCGGGATATTGATCCTGTTCCTGATGGGCAGCCCGGCGCTAAAAGCGCTTAAGGACTACGAAAAGCAGCGCAATGCCGGAGTTTCTGAGTACACCTTCAACCCGAAAGAGCTGGGCATCAAGAACGCCGATTTTTGGGAATCGCAGTAAAAGAGCAGCAGGAGCGCGCTCCTACGGTTATTTGTTCGGGAAATTGAGCGCCCGCTTGTCCACGGCCAATGCTGCCTCATGCACGGCCTCGGCGAGGCTCGGATGTGCATGAATGGTGCGCTGCAGATCTTCGGTACTGGCCGAGAACTCGAGGGCAAGAACCGCTTCGGCAATCAACTCACCGGCCATTGGTCCTACGATGTGAACGCCCAGGATCTCATCGTCATCCTTTGACGAGATGATTTTAACCATGCCCGATGTTTGTTCCATCGCTTTGGCGCGACCGCTGGCCATGAACGGAAACGAACCCGTTTTGTACGGTCGCCCGCTGGCTTTGACCTCAGCCTCGGTCTTGCCCGTCCAGGCAATCTCCGGGCTGGTATAGAGCACCGACGGAATAACGTCGTAGTTCATTTCCGCGATCTCACCCGCAATCAGGTCGGCCGCCATCACGCCTTCTTCAGAGCCTTTGTGAGCAAGCATGGGTCCGCGAACGCAGTCGCCGACGGCATAAACGCCCTTCACCCGTGTGCGGCACTCGTCGTCGACGACAATAAAGCCGCGCTCATCCAGCTGAATGCCCGCGTCATCTGCAAACAAATTGTCCGTATGCGGTCGACGACCGACTGCCACAATGAGTTTGTCGACTTCGATAGTTTGCGCACCATCCTTGTCCGCATACTCCACTTTGACGCTCTTCTTGCCGGCCGTGCCTTTGGCAACCTTGGCACCGAGTTTGATATCGAGACCCTGCTTCTTGAAGTCCTGTGCCGCAACTTTGGCAACATCTCGATCGGCCATAAACAAAAAGTCATCCATAGCTTCGAGAATCGTCACTTTGGAACCCAGCCTTGCCCATACGCTGCCAAGCTCAAGCCCGATCACACCGGCGCCGACAACACCCAGCCGCGGAGGAACGGCTTCCAATTCCAGCGCGTCCCAGGAGTCGATAATCTTGTCGCCGTCGAATGGTGCAATACCGAGATTGATCGGCGATGACCCCGATGCGAGCACGACGTGCTTAGCGTCGATGATCTCAACATCGCCGGAAACAGGCGTGAATTCGACTTTTTTTCCCGCGAGCAACTTGCCATGCCCGACAAGACCTTCGACCTTGTTGGCTTTGAACAAGCCCGCGATGCCACCTGTCAGCTGCCGAACGATGCTTGCACGACGCTTTTGCATCGTCGTAACATCCATCGCGACGTCACCGGTCTGGATGCCATGTTTCTTAAACTCGTGTTGCGCACGGTGATACAACTCTGTGGATTCCAGAAGCGCTTTGGACGGAATACACCCGGCGTTCAGACAGGTCCCACCGAAGGCGTTCTTGCCATCCCTGTTCTTCCACTCATCGATGCACGCTGCTGTCAGGCCGTGTTGCGCCGCCCTGATCGCCGCAATATAACCCGCCGGGCCGCCACCAATAACTACGACGTCGAAACTTCTGCTCATCTGTTTTGTTGATCCTGTTCGTCGGAACCGTTCAGACCTGTAATAACAGGCGACTCGGATCCTCTAGTTGTTCTTTAATTGCGACGAGAAATTGCACCGCCTCTTTGCCATCGATAATGCGATGGTCGTAAGTCACGGCCAGGTACATCATGGGGCGCGCAACTATTTCTCCATCGACGACCATCGGTCGCTGCTGGATGTTGTGCATGCCCAGGATAGCGCTCTGCGGCTGATTCAGGATCGGTGTCGACATCATGGAACCGAAGATCCCGCCATTCGTAATCGTAAACGTACCGCCCGTCAGATCTTCCATGCTGATCGTTCCGTCCTGCGCCTTCTTGGCAACAGAATTCAGCGCGGCCTCGAACTCCGCAAAGCTCATTTGGTCAACGTCGCGAATCACGGGAACCATCAGGCCGCGATCGCTCGAAACGGCAATGCCTATATCGTAGTAATTGTGATAGACGATATCGTTGCCTTCGACAGACGCATTGACCACCGGGAACTTCTTGAGAGCAGCGACTGCCGCCATCGTAAAGAAGGACATAAATCCCAGTCGTACGCCGTGCTTTTCTTCGAATTTGTCACGGTAGCGACTTCGCAACGCCATAACTTCCGTCAGATCGACTTCGTTAAATGTCGTCAGCATCGCCGCCGTCTGCTGTGCTTCAATCAATCTCTCGGCAATGCGTGCCCGGAGGCGCGTCATCGGCACGCGCTGTTCGTTTCTTGCAAACCCCACGGTGACGTCATCGTCAACCGCCGGCGGTGTCGAATCTGCCGGAGTCACATCGGCGCTGCTATCCGCCTTGAGGAAAGCCATAACATCGGCCTTCGTGAGGCGCCCGTCTTTTCCGGTTCCGGTTACCATGGTCGCGTCGAGATCGTGTTCGTCAAGCAGGCGACGCACGGCCGGGCTGGTCTTGATTGGACCCTTGGTCTGCTCCGCTTTTGGCTCGGCCGGTTTCTCTTCGGCTTTCTCCTCAGCTGGCTGCTCCGCAACGACCGCCTCGCCTTCCTCCAGTATCGCGAGCAGATCGCCCGCTTCTACCGTCGCACCGTCTTTTGCAATTATCTTGGTGATCGTTCCTGACGCGGGAGCGGGAACTTCGAGAACGACCTTATCGGTTTCTAGGTCGACCAGGTTCTCATCGCGCGAAACGGAGTCGCCCACTTTCTTGTGCCAGCCAACGAGGGTCGCGTCTGTCACAGATTCCGGCAGCGCGGGCACCTTGATCTCAATCGTCATGTTGTTTTCCGTTTAGTTTTTTGAGGCTTGACCACTTTGCTCGCCTCGCTTTTTATATCAAGAGCAGCTTCGACCAGTGCCTGCTGTTGCTGCAAGTGAACTTTAAAAATGCCGGAAGCCGGCGCCGCCGCACCGGGCCTGCCCGCGTAATAAAGTTGCTGATGTTTCTTCAGCGGTTCCTGGAGACGATGCTTGATCTGGTACCACGCGCCCTGATTGAGTGGCTCTTCCTGGCACCAGATGATTTCCTTAACATGCTCGTACTGCTCGAGAAGCTCCGCATATTCAGAGATCGGAAACGGATACAGCTGCTCTATGCGAATGATCGCAATATCGGCGATACCATGTGCTTCGCGCGCCTCCAGCAAGTCGAAATATACTTTGCCGCTGCAGAAGACAAGGCGTCGCGTCTTTTTCGTCGCGATCGCTTCTATTTCAGGAATGAGTAGCTCAAAGTGTCCGCTCGACAGCTCAGTCAATGCTGATACCGACATCTTGTGGCGCAGCAGGCTTTTCGGCGTCATCACGATCAGCGGCTTGCGAAACGGGCGAACCTGCTGGCGCCTGAGCATGTGGAACATCTGTGCCGGCGTCGACGGCACACAAACCTGGATATTGTGTTCGGCACACAGTTGCAGGAAGCGTTCCAGTCGTGCCGACGAGTGCTCTGGCCCTTGCCCTTCATATCCGTGCGGCAGGAACATCGTCAGCCCGCACAATCGCCCCCATTTCGCCTCGCCCGAGCTGATGAACTGATCGATAACGACCTGCGCTCCGTTCACGAAGTCGCCGAACTGGCCTTCCCAGATGACGAGCGTGTTTGGCTCCGTACTCGCGTAGCCATATTCGAATCCCAGTACCGCTTCTTCCGACAACAGGGAATCGATAACACGAAATGCGTCCGGTCGTTCGACCACATGCGCCAACGGTATGTATTCGCGATTGTTCAACTGGTTGTGCAGGACGGCATGCCGATGAAAAAACGTCCCGCGGCCGCTGTCCTGGCCGACCAGCCGAATATTGTGACCGTCGAGTAACAGTGAGGCATAGGCCATCGTCTCGGCGAAGCCCCAATCCATATCCGTTTCGCCGTTGGCCATCCTGACACGATCGTCCATGATCCGCTGCACACGGCCGTGCGGACGCACGTCCGGAGGAATCGACGTTATCGCCTTGCCAAGATGGGCAACGGTTTTCGGGCTGACCGTCGTATCGACAACATCGTCCCATTCGGTATTCAGGTACGGTGTCCAGTCAACGGTATACGCGTCACCGATCATACCCAGGGACGACTTCGGCACCGGCTCGCCACGATCGAGACGATCGCGATAATTGTCCTGCAATTCCGTTGCCGTTGTCGCTGTTATG
>CAMYIS010000283.1 GCA_947258485.1 uncultured Woeseiaceae bacterium | reverse complement strand
CGGCACCGAGTTCGCGCAAGCGATCGACCATGTACTGGAAGAACTCCATATGACCGCCCTGGTAGGAACTGATCGCGATGCCGTCCGCGTCTTCCTGGATCGCAGCACGGACGACATCGTCGACGCTGCGATTGTGGCCGAGGTGAATCACCTCGGCTCCCTGGGCCTGAATCAGGCGACGCATGATGTTGATCGCGGCATCATGACCGTCAAACAGCGAGGCGGCCGTTACGAAGCGTAAGGGTGCGGATTCACGTTTTCCGGAGACGCCCGGCAAGTCGGTGACGGCAGTACTCATTCAGCAACTCCTGCGCGGAAACACAGCAGAACCGCCCGCCAAAAAGGCAGAAAGTTCTTATTTATCAACTAGTTTTTCTATTGAAAAAATTTTAATCTAGATTAAAATAATCCAGAATGGCATAAAACTCAAGTCAGCAACCCGCTCCCAGCAAAGGAACAGTATGGCCCAGAAGGCGGAAGAGACGCGTTTTGAACTGCAGAAAGACCGCATGCTGCGGGCCGCCGCGCGGTGCTTTAACGAAAAAGGCTATAGCGGCTCGTCGCTCAAGGACGTCGCCGCTATTCTCGGGCTGACCGACGCCGCCCTCTACTACTACGTCCGCAACAAGGAAGAATTGGTTTACCTCTGTTACGTGCGCGCGGCCGCAGTAGGTCGCGAAGCAATGGAGCGCGCCTTGAGTGAAGGTCTAAGTGGGATGGATACCGTACGCCGATACCTTCGATATCACATCGAGATCATGGTGGGTGATCGTGGTCCCATCGCAATCATGAGTGAGATACCGTCGCTTAAACCGGTACACAGGGACGAGGTGTTGGAACTGTCACGACAGCATAGCGCCCGCTTCGAGGATATTCTGAAAGCCGGCATAGACGACGGCAGCATCGCGCCCTGCGATGTCCGTATGACCGGTAACGCGATCATGGGGTCCATCAACTGGATTCCGAAGTGGTATCACGGAGACGCGCAGATGGGCCACACGATCTCCGCCGAAATACCAGTGATCCTCACGAGAGGCCTGAAGCCCCAATAGACTTATCCATCGGGAGACTCGATACGCTCATTCACCAGGCGTTCAATCTCGTCAATGTCGACCCGGTCGGGGTCGGTCTCAAGATCCGGGAAATCACCCAATTCCGCCAGCTTCTTCAAGCTCTCCTCCAATTGACGACGAGTGCCGCCGCGATAATCAGCGCTTGCGCGAGTCTGACCGGGAGTTATGGTAAAAACTCCAATCGTACCGTTTTCGCTTGGGATACGAGAACCGGTGACAGCTCGCCGCTCGGGCAGATTGCGTTTTATTGCGGCAAGCAGGATGACCAGGTCGTTGAATTCACGCCGCAACTCAAGGTAATGAGCATCGGAGCGGCGCAGCTCCTCTGCTTGCAGATCATGCTTTAGCTGGTCCCGAACGGCGACGAACTCAGGCGTTCCTCGCTCGGCGGCAAGCCGATACCATGCATATGCGACAACGGGATCCTCATCAGCCCCCATCCCTGTCAGGTGCATATAGCCAAGCATGTACTGTGCATACTTGTCGCCGACAGGCGCGAGTTCATTGCGATAGATAAAATAGGCGCGATCGAACTCGCCGCGTTGGAACAGCTCTTCAACCTTCCGTTGGACACCAATAGTCCGTGAATCAGGGCTATCCGCCGATAATGAGGGTGCGCGCTGCGCCTCTACAGGTGTGGTCACCAGCGCGATCAACGCCAACAGGACAATATTTGAAAACTTGCTCATATTGCTGAGCATGAGCTCCCCGTACCGATGAACAGTAGCTTTGAGTCCGTTCGTGCAGTCAAAGTTCCACCCACTATCGTGATCTCGCGGCGACGCTCAATCCCTGAAATTCGGTGCCCGCTTTTCCAGGTTCGCGTGTACGGCCTCGACCTGGTTGGGAGACCCCATTATCTTGAGCTGGAGCTTGGCTTCGAGCGCCAGCGACTCCGCCTCCGCCAAATGCCAGGCCTCGTTAACGAGCCGCTTTATGCCCCGGATCGCGTCCGGTGAGCGCGAGGCACAATCCTTTGCGAATTCCCTGGCCGCGGCAAGCGGATCCTCATGAATGCTCGTGACGATACCGTGTCGCAGGGCTTCAGTGGCGTCAAAAACGCGTGCCGACCACGCGAGCTCTTTGATTCGGTCGGGCGGCATTACACCACGCAACGTCGTACTGATTGCCATGTCCGGAATCAGCCCCCACTTGGTCTCCATGATCGAAAACCGGGTATCGTCAGCCGAGTAACGCAGATCCGCGCCGAGCGCGATCTGCAGCCCGCCGCCGAATGTAATGCCGTGCACTGCACAAATAACGGGCACCGGAAGTTCCCGCCAGGCATAGGCCGCGCGCTGAAAAAGGTTGCCGTTCGATGATGCGACGGGCTGCATCAAGGTCTTGTCGATTCGCACTTTGGGATCAGTGAATGTCTCAACATCGATGCCCGCACAGAAATTGTCGCCGGCGCCATGCAGGACGACGGCGCGCAATTCGCGCTCTTTGGCCAGGCTGTCGGCCGCCTCGCCCAGCGCTTCGAACATCTGCATGTCGAGCGCGTTGTATTTTTCAGGGCGATTGAGCATAACTTCGGCGACATGCCCTTCCATACTGATACTTACTCTTTCACTCAATTCAATTCTCCATACATCACACTGCCAGTGTGCACTTACCATTTCGCAAGACGACGCTGTCACGTTCCTTGACGGTACAACGAAACGAGACGATGTTGCCATCCTGCCACATGTCCGTGGTGATCGTGTCACCGGGCATGACCGGCGCCGAAAATCGGGCGTCGAATCCCTTGATCAGCGTGTAATCGTAGTCGCAGATAGTATTCAAAACCGCCTTGCAGGCAATGCCAAACGTACATAGCCCATGCAGTATCGGCCGGTCAAAGCCAACCGCGGCCGCCGCTGCGGGATCGGCGTGCAGCGGATTTCGGTCACCTGTCAGGCGATACAGCAATGCCTGATCCCGCCGGGTTCCGATATCGCAGCTCAAGTCCGGCTCGCGCTTTGGCGCACGATGTGGCAATGGTCCCTTGCCCGAGGGACCGCCAAATCCGCCATCGCCGCGCGCTATTATCGTGCAGCCCAGCGTGAACAAGACGGTATCGTCACTGGCGAGCCGGCCTTCAGCCTCAAGGAGGATCAATGCACCTCGATTGGGTCCGCGGTCAAATGCGTCAACGACCTTCTTGTCGATCAAGAGGTCAGCAGCCGGCGGCAGCGGCCTGTACAACTGCATGCGTTGTTCTGCGTGCAATACCTGGCTGTAGTCCCAGCCAAGATCGGGGGGAAACATATCTGGCACCAGGACCGTAGACAAAGTCGGCACGGTCTGCAGTAGTCCACCCTGTTCATAGACATAGGGCAGTTCTTTCTCATTCAGCGGATCCATGCCCATGCCGATGCCCAGTGCATAGAGCATCGTCTCAGTGTCCGTGTACGTGAAAGGTATGTCGTAGATAGACTTCGACATGAGTTCATCGTAGTTCAGTGCCATGAGTTGTCCATTCGGGCACGACCTGGTCGCGCGTTATCCCTGTCTTGCATATTCCCAACCCATGTTGGCAAGCGGCAGGACTGCATTCACAGCCTGCGCTGCGTGAGCACTTGCCGCAGTCCCGTCCCTGACCCGTCCCGCAATGCCCTGCAGAATTGCGGCCAGGCGAAAAAAATTGAACGCCGAGTAAAAGTTTCGATTCGCAATTCCCGTGCGACCGGTGCGTCGACAATAGGCCTCGATATAGGCTTCTTCTTCGGGGATGCCGAGTTCGGTCAATGGCTTGCCGGCGAGACCAATTGAGCCAATGCCGATTTCCGGCATTTGCCACGTCATAAGGTGATAGGTGAAATCAGCCAGCGGATGGCCAATCGTCGACAGCTCCCAATCGAGAACAGCAATCACCCTTGGCTCAGTCGAATGCACAATCATGTTGTCCAGGCGAAAATCACCGTGAACGATGCTCGCCGAATCGTCTTCCGGGATGTTTTCCGGCAGCCATTCGATGAGTGCGTTCATCGCGTCTACGGTGGCCGTTTCCGATGCCCGATATTGGCCGGACCAGCGTGAAATCTGCCGGGCAAAATAATTGCCCGGCTTGCCGAAGTCCGAAAGACCGAGGGCCGCGTAATCGTAATTGTGCAGTGTCGCGATTGTCTCGTTCACATTGTCATAGATCGCGGTGCGCTCGGCCCGCTCAAGCCCCGGCAGATCGAGATCCCAGAAAATACGTCCGTCGACGAATTCCATGACGAAGAACGTAGTGCCGATAACCTCATCGTCCTCGCATAAAATCACAGGCCTCGGTACCGGAAAGCCGGTTGAATGCAACGCGCTGATGACGCGAAACTCCCGATCCACGGCGTGTGCAGACTTTAGTAACTTGCCCGGCGGCTTGCGCCGCAACACGTAGCGACCCGACGCGGCGTCGAGCAAGTAGGTCGGGTTGGATTGCCCGCCCTTGAATTGACGGATTTCCAACGGCCCCCGGAAGCTCTCGACACGGGACGACAGGTAGTCGAGAAGCCGCTGCTCATCGAAACGATGCGCCTGGCGTACATCACGCGTACCCGTGTTTTGCTCAGACCGCCGGCTCATGTTCGTGTACCCATCCGACCGCAGTGTACAGCTACATGCGGAAAATGCCGAACGGCTTCTCTTCGTCGCGCGGACGATTCATGGCGGCCCACAAAGCCTGCGCGAGCACCGAGCGCGTATCCACCGGATCGATGACGCCGTCATCCCACAGGCGGGCACTCGCGTAGTAAGGACTCCCCTGTGTCTCGTACTGCTGGCGGATCATCTCCTCATACGCGGCCTTATCCTTGTCAGGCCACACTTCACCGCGTGCCTCCAGCCCTTCACTCTTGACGGTCGAAAGCACCAACGAGGCCTGCTCGCCACCCATGACGGAGATGCGGGCATTCGGCCACATCCACATCAGGCGCGGGCTGTAAGCTCGGCCGCACATGGCGTAATTACCGGCGCCGAACGAGCCGCCTATCACGACCGTGAATTTCGGCACGGTTGCCGTCGCAACGGCGTTGACCATCTTCGCTCCGTCTTTGGCGATACCGGCGTGTTCCACGCGCTTGCCTACCATAAAACCAGTGATGTTCTGCAGGAAAACCAGCGGAATGCCACGGCGATTACAAAGCTGAATAAAATGCGCGCCTTTCTGCGCAGACTCTGGAAAAAGGATTCCATTGTTCGCAATGATGCCGACAGGAAAGCCGTCGATATGCGAAAAGCCGCAGACCAAGGTCGCGCCGTAGAGCTTTTTGAACTCCTGGAATTCCGATCCATCGACGATGCGCGCGATAACTTCGCGGATATCGTACGGAAATCGATACTCGCGCGACACGATGCCGTAAACGTCATGAAATCGATACTCGCGCGACACGATGCCGTAAACGTCATCGGCCGGGTAGATCGGCTCCACGGGTTTGCGTTTCGCAACGCTGATCTCGCGCTTCCAGTTCAGGTTTGCGACGATGTTTCGCGCAATTTTCAATGCGTGGCCGTCATCGTCGGCCAGGTGGTCGGTAACACCGGAAATGCGAGAGTGCACACTGCCTCCACCGAGCGTTTCGGCGTCGACGACTTCGCCCGTCGCGGCCTTAACCAGCGGCGGCCCGCCAAGAAAAATTGTTCCCTGGTTACGCACAATGATCGACTCATCGCACATGGCCGGCACGTAAGCGCCACCCGCCGTACACGAACCCATGACCACGGCAATCTGCGGAATGCCTTTTGCTGACAGCCTCGCCTGGTTATAGAAAATGCGGCCGAAATGATCACGATCGGGGAAGACCTCATCCTGTCGTGGCAGGAAGGCACCTCCCGAGTCCACGAGGTAAATACAGGGCAAGTGGTTTTGTTCCGCGATTTCCTGGGCACGCAGGTGCTTCTTGACGGTTAGCGGATAGTAGGTGCCACCTTTGACCGTCGCGTCGTTGGCGACGACCATGCATGCAATACCGTGAATACGTCCGACACCCACGACGATGCCGGCGGCCGGCACGTCGTCACTGTACACCTGCCAGGCCGCCTGCCGGCCGACTTCGAGGAAACTGGAATCTTCGTCGAGTAATGTACGAATACGATCACGTGGCAACAACTTCCCTCGCGCCAGGTGCCGTTCGCGCGAGCGCTCGGTCCCACCCTGCATCACATACTCATCGACTTCGCGCAGGTTCTCGACCAGCGCAATGGCCGCCTCGGTATTCTTCTTGAAATCATCCGAGGAACGATCGACCTTAGTCTTAATTACTGGCATGTAATCGGGTCCACAGTGCTACTTCGTGGCATTGAACAACTCACGGCCAATCAGCATGCGACGAATCTCGCTGGTACCTGCGCCAATCTCATACAATTTGGCATCTCGCCACAAACGGCCCGCCGCATACTCATTGATATAGCCGTTACCGCCCAAGGCCTGGATCGCCTCACCGGCCATCCAGGTCGCCCGCTCGGCAGCCACGAGAATACATCCTGCAGCATCGAAGCGGCTAGTCCTGCCGCGATCACAGGCCTCGGCCACCGCGTAAACGTAGGCGCGGCAAGCATTCATCGCCGTGTACATGTCAGCAATCTTGCCCTGCATAAGCTGGAACTTGCCAATCGCCTTGCCAAACTGCTTACGATCGTGGATGTAGGGCAATACAAGGTCCATGCACGCCGCCATAATGCCGAGTGGACCGCCGGCAAGAACGACGCGTTCATAGTCCAGACCACTCATCAGAATTGCGGCCCCCTTGCCTTCTTCTGCCAGGCGATTGGCCGCGGGGATACGGCAATTCTCGAACAGGACTTCGCTGGTGTCCGAACCGCGCATGCCGAGCTTGTCGAGTTTCTGCGGCGTCGAAAATCCCGGCATTCCCCGTTCAACGAGGAATGCGGTAAGGCCACGCTTGCCCGCATCCGGATCGGTTTTTGCGTAGACGACCAGTACGTCTGCACCGGGCGCGTTGGTGATCCACATTTTGGACCCGTTGAGGACATAGCTGTCTCCATCGCGTTTTGCCGTCGTGCGCATGCTCATTACGTCGGATCCGGCCCCCGATTCACTCATGGCCAATGCCCCGAGGTATTCGCCGGACACAAGCTTGGGCAACAGGGCCTCCTTCTGCTCCGCGTTACCCCAACGTCGCAGCTGGTTTACACAGAGGTTGGAGTGCGCGCCGTAAGACAAACCGACTGAAGCCGATGCCCGACTGATTTCTTCCATCGCAATGACGTGCGCCAGGTAGCCAAGTTCCGAACCGCCGTAAGATTCCTCGACCGTAATGCCAAGGAGACCCAGCGCGCCAAGCTCAGGCCACAGGTCCCGCGGGAATGTGTTTTTCTCGTCAATCTCTGCGGCACGAGGCGCGATATGATCGTTCGCAAAACTTCTTACGGTTTCGCGCAGCAAGTCCAGGTCTTCACCGTGACCGAAATCAAACTCAAACATGGAGCAGACACCTCTTGCCCATTAACCGAATGCCGGTTTTATTGTCCGCTCAACGCGCAGGGAACTGAATACCAATCGCGCGGTACCTGGAGCTCTATCTTATAGCTCGGAGAGCTTGTCGATAAACAACGAGAAAAGTTCGTATTGGGACGTGATGCCGAGTTTCGAAAACAGGTTGCGCTTATGCACCATTACGGTACCCGGTGCGATTCCTAGTTCTCTCGCAATCGACTTCGAAGAATGGCCTCGTAACAGGAGCTGCGTTATCTGTCGTTCCCGTTGCGTCAGCGCCGCCTCGCCAAAATGTTCAAAGCACTGCGTCAGGCGTTGGTGCATGCTGAGGTCGCGCTCATCATCCGAATGGCGCGCAGCCCAAGCGTTCCAGATTCTCTGCATGGCCGCTTTGACTACCGGTTCCATCAGGCGCAGGCGCGCCACATCGGATCGCGAGAAGCGAGTTTCCCAGCGCCCAACAACAAGTACGAGTGTACTCTTCGTATTGGTGTCCAAAAGGAAATCCATTTCGTCCGCAAGATGCGTTCGCTCGTAGTATTGTCGAAAGTACTCGCTGGAACGGAATCGGTCTGGCGTTTCGTCGCGACAACGGCAGATGGGCGGCTTGGTCTTGCGCACCGCAAGTTGGTACAGAGGATCGAGCAGGTAAGGTCCTGCCAGGTAGCGGTCCAGGTAATGCCGGGCGCGGCCTGGTGTCATTGTATGGTGCAAGACGTTTGGCGGTGCATCCCGATGAAATGCGAGCAGGCACGTTGCATCGTTGTCGACGGCAACATCGATTACTCTTGCCAACGCAGTCGCGGTGCCCTGGTCATCACCGGTTTTGACCAGATCGGCTAACGCGGCGTGCCATTCAGGATTATCGAAAGGTCGGCTCAAAGGGGCTCGCTCAAGGTTGAAACAACGCGGCTGTCGCGCCGCTGGGATCTTTGATCACGCAGAATTGACCGCCCGATAGTCCACGCGGCTCCACGATAACCTTGCCACCATGCTTCTTGCATGCGTTGCTGCCGCGCGCGTGGCAAATACCGGTCACAGCCTCGCCCGTCCCCGGCATCGCCATCGAATAATCTGAGTACTCACCCATGCTGACGTCTTCGCTAGCCCAACCAACGACTTCCTTGTAGAAATTGCGCAGCCCGTCGGCGTCGTCGACAGTAATGTCGATCCAGCCGATTTTGCCAACCTGATTTTTGTCGGACATGCTTTTACTCCCCTGGTGCCGCCCTTATTGCGATGGAATCGGATCAAAAAGACGTGAGAAATGACGCAGCGTTGCCACCGACGGGGCCCGATCCCGACTGAGCGGCTTTCAGATAATCGGCCCCGGTCGGGTAGTCTTCGGGCTGCGTATTGTGGACACGTCGCACGCGGTTGTAGTGGTAGAGCTTGAGCTGCGACACGAACGGAATGACAAGGTCGGGGTTATTGCCGGTCATTTCAAAGTGCAGCCGGGGAAGCCGATACCAGGGCACATTCATATCGGCATGATGGGCATTGTGATAGCCGAAATTGAGTGTAAGCCAGTTGAGTTTCGGAAATCGCAGGCTTAGCGGATTGCTGAAGGTATGTCGCTGCTCCCATCTAAGATCACCTTTGTGCGGTGGCTTCTCATAGTCGAATAGCGTCGTATTGTAAGGGTAGTCGTGCTGCACGCTGTCCATGAACCGCAGGACGTGCATCATGATCAAGTAGGCGACAACGTAGAGAATCGCGACCTTTGGCACAAACACTACGAGCGCGGCAAACACCCCGCCGCGAATGAGAATGACAGTCACATTTCGGACGCGCTGCTTGCGACGCTGCGGAATGACGAAAGACGTCAGGACCATGACCGCATGCATGACCAGGTCATGCGCCGGAATATAAAGCCACTCCATGACTCGGACAATCCCGGTAACGACAGTGTGTTCTTCGAAAAACCGGTCGTAGTCAAACCAGACCGCATCGTCATTATCGACATGATGGCGGAAGTGCTTGTAGCGCATGTCCTCGTAAGTGCCGTAGGCAGAACCGCATAACCAGCTCATGAATCGGCCGAGCATCGCGTTATGGCGGCTGTTCACGAACACCAGGTTGTGGCCGCATTCATGTATCAGGTATGCAGCGATGATCATCGCGTGCGCAAGCACCAGGGTTGCCAGGCCGTTGATCGCCCAGTGGTCGTCAAAAAGACCGGCAAATCCCAGGGCATAGGCAACGACGGTATAGGCGGTTGCAGCACCGTAGTACGGAGAACCTACGAATGAAGCTTGTCACGGCTATTGTAAAACCCTTTCGGCTCGATGACGTTCGCAATGCCCTGAGCGAAGTCGGCATACAAGGCATGACTGTGAGCGAGGTCAAGGGGTTCGGACGGCAGCGCGGGCACACCGAGTTGTACCGCGGGGCTGAGTATGTTGTTGATTTTCTTCCAAAAGCCAAGATCGAAGTCGCCGTTTCCGACGAATTGGTTGAACGTGTCGTAGAGACCGTTGTGGAGGCAGCAAAGACCGGCAAAGTCGGCGACGGCAAGATCTTCGTGACGAACCTTGAGCAGGTATGGCGCATTCGAACGGGCGAAACCGGGGACAGCGCCCTATAGCTGACGCCCCCCCGGCACTACGCGCTCAGGCTGGCGAGAACCGCTCGACCCGACATGAACCAAAGTGCGAGCGCCCCTGCCGAATACAGGTAGAACCGTAGCATCACGATGTTTGAAGTGCAGTGAACAATGCTGTGCATCACTCGAAATTGATCACTCCGCTGTCATGCAAAACGCATTCAGCTTGTTGCCGTCCAGATCGCGGAAATAGCCGGCGTAGAAATTATTGCCGCGGGATCCGGGTGCGCCTTCGTCGGTGGCACCCAGCTGCAGTGCCTTGGCATGAAAGGCATCGACTTTTTCGCTCGAGTCCATAGCGATTGCCACCATCATCCCGTTACCGACTGTCGCCCGATTGCCATCGTAGGGACGAATAATTGACACGGCCGGCGTGCTCGGACTCGTCGCCCAGGCGATGAACGAGTCCCCTTCCATCAGGCGACCGGCTCCAATCATCGCGAATAACTCATCATAGAATTTTGCCGCTTCGTCAAACTTGTTGGTGCCGATGGTTACATATCCAATCATTGTCCGCTCCGAGCTATCAGTTATTCTGCTAAAGGCGATATCACTTGCCGCCACCGCGCCAGCTTACGTGAGAACGGCATTGCCGCGTAGGCCGGACTCGTGGATGGCAGACTGGACCGGCGAATCGACCGCGCTGCCACATTCGTATCCACAAACCTTTCAAAAAGCTCTTCGGCTTTCCTGCCGTTGAATGCGATC
>CAMYIS010000282.1 GCA_947258485.1 uncultured Woeseiaceae bacterium | reverse complement strand
GCATTACGATCGCTTTCCGGCGATCGGCACAAAGCGCGTTGGGCTGTTTCCGGAGCCGAAAAACCCATGCCGTTGTTTCCGTCAATGGATCGGTATGAAGCGACGCCGCTCTTAAGAAAGCCGACGGAGGGGCAGAATATCGTTGCGGATTACCAGAGTACCGGCTTGAGCCTTGAGCGGCATCCGGTTTGCCTGCTCAGGAGTCATCTCGACCGCTACCGCTACGTGTCTGCACAGCAGTTACCCGGCATGGACAATGGCCAGAAAATCAACGTGGCAGGACTTGTGATTACGAAGCAACGGCCGGGTACGGCAAGTGGCGTCACGTTTGTCACGCTTGAAGACGAGACCGGGCAGATCAATCTCGTCCTCTGGAAGAAGGTTGCCGAGGAGTATCGTGCAGCGCTATTAAACGCGCGTTTGCTCGGTGTCGCGGGGGAACTGCAGATCGAAGGGAAAGTAATACACGTAATCGCAAATCGATTAATTGATCACACTAATATGCTCGGCAACCTGGCGGTGCGGTCCCGGGATTTTCACTGATCGGAACTATTAATCGTCGTCATCGAGGTTGAAGTTGAACGTACTGTCGAGCTCCTGCTGACGCTGCTCACGAAGGTCCTCGAGCCGGCGTCGAATCTCCGCCCTGCGGTGAACATCCTCGCTGTCACTGGCGTCGAGCTTCGCTACCAGTCTCTCAATATCCATTTCGATGGTCGTGTCACCACCGACATCGTCGTCGTCATCGTCATCGTCATCGGCATCCGCAAGAATAGCCGTCGCAGACATTGTGTCATCGGACGAGTCGTCGTCTAAATCGTCATCGATGTCGTCGTTTTCACCGTTCATCGCGTGCGTCTCCAGCAACAAGCAGGTCAGTCGATATTATTAGCGAATCAGGTTATTAATTTCAAAGATCGGGAGCAAAATTGCAAGGACAATCGTCAAAACTATGGCACCCATGATGATAATAAGCAGGGGCTGAAGGATGCCGAGCAGAGCCGCGATCAGACCATCCACCTCACGTTCCTGCCCGGCCGCGGCGCGCGACAACATTTCCTCCAGGCGCCCGCCGGCTTCGCCGCTGGATATAAGGTGAATCATCATCGGAGGAAAAAGCTTGCTCGTAGCCAATGACTTGCTGATCGATCCGCCTTCCCGGACCCGCAGCGTCGCCTCCATGACGGCGTCTCGCATGGGCAGGTTTTCGATGACCTCTGCCGAAATGTTCAGGGCTTCCAGGATCGGCACGCCACTGCCGGCGAGGATACTGAGCGTGCGCGTGAATCGTGCCGTGTTGACGCCCCGCGTCAGGCGCCCGATGACCGGCAGGCGCAACAGCAGTGAGTGGTAGCGCCGCCGCGGTACATCCCGCTGCAGCACCCACCATGTCGCATAGGCGACGACGCCAAGACCAATGATGACCAATAACCAGTAAGCGCGCAGGAAGTCGCTGGTCGCGATCAGGCCGCTGGTCAACGCGGGGAGTTCGGCCGACGTGTTTTCGAACACGCTGACGATCTTCGGTACCACGGTCGCCAGCATGAAGCTGATGATGGCGACAGCCATCACGACCAGCGCGATGGGATAGACGAGCGCATTGGTTATTCGCTGCCTGAGTTCCTGGCGCGCTTCGGTGTAGTCGGCCAGTCGCTCCAGTACGACGTCGAGATGACCCGATTGCTCTCCCGCGGCAACCGTTGCCCGATACAGCTCCGGAAAGGCCTGCGGAAACTCGCTGAATCCGTCAGCCAGCGTATGTCCTTCCATGACTTTGGCGCGGACACCAAGGAGCATACTCTTGGTTCGCGGCTGGTCGTTTTGCTGCGAGACTGCCAGCAGCGCTTCTTCGAGCGGGAGACCCGATTGCGAAAGTGAAGCCAGTTGACGCGTGATCAGTGCCAGTTCGGCCGAGGACATTCCGCGCCGCAATGAAAAACTGCGCTGCCTGCGCGCTTCGCGTTGCGCAACTTCGGTCACGCTTACCGGAAGGAGATTGCGATCGCGCAGCAGTTGGCGGACGTGTTTCGGTGTGTCGCCTTCAAGCAAGCCCTTTGCCTGCTTGCCCGCTTTGTCCATCGCTACGTATTCAAACGCGCCCATTCGCAACCCCACCGAAGTGATATTGAGCCGACTCAGTCCTCGCGCGTGACACGCAGTACCTCTTCAAGGGTCGTGGTGCCGTTCAGCACCTGGCGGCGTCCATCAGCACGAATGCTCGGGCTGGTCTTGCGTGCATGCCGATCAAGCTCCTGCTCGCTGACGCCGCCGTGAATCATTTCCCGCATTTCGTCATCAACGGTGATGAGTTCGTAGATGCCGGTACGACCTGAAAATCCGCCATTCGCCCCTTCGCCCGGGTGGTACAGGGTCGGCGGATTGGCGGGATCTACACCCAACAAATTGCATTCGTATTCGCGCGCGGTGTAGGGAGTCCTGGAACTGGCGTCCAGCACGCGGACAAGCCGTTGCGCCAGGACGCCAAGCAGGCTCGAGGACAACAGGAACGGCTCCACGCCCATATCGCGCAGGCGCGTGACGGCACCGGCTGCTGTATTTGTATGTAAGGTCGAAAGCACAAGGTGGCCGGTCAAGCTTGCCTGCACGGCAATCTCGGCCGTTTCGAGATCGCGAATCTCTCCCACCATCACGACGTCGGGGTCCTGACGCAGAATGGCACGAAGCCCGCGGGCAAACGTCATTTCGACTTTCGTATTGACCTGGGACTGCCCGATGCCGTCGATGAAATACTCGATCGGGTCTTCGACGGTCATAATATTTCGCGTGTTGTCGTTGATTCTCTCGAGAGCGGCATAGAGCGTTGTCGTTTTACCGGATCCGGTCGGGCCCGTGACCAGGATAATGCCGTGCGGCTTGTGGATCAGCTTGTCCATAGTCCTCTGGGTATCCTCATCCATACCCAGGGCAGTCAACTCCAGGCGACCGGCCTGTTTGTCCAGCAATCGCAGCACCACGCGTTCGCCGTGACCGGACGGCATGGTCGAAACGCGAACGTCGACGGCTCGACCCGCGATGCGCAAGGATATGCGACCGTCCTGGGGCAGGCGCTTCTCGGCGATATCGAGCTTGGACATGACCTTGATTCGTGACACGACCAGCGGCGCCAGCGCACGCCGGGTCTGCAGAATTTCCTTGAGCACGCCGTCCACACGGAAGCGAACGCCGAGGCGGTTTTCATACGGCTCGATATGTATGTCCGACGCATTTTCCTTGATCGCTTCGGTCAATACGGCGTTGATGAATCGGATGATCGGCGCGTCGTCATCGCTCTCGAGCAGGTCGGACGGCCCCTGGAGTTCCTGCGCGACCTGCGTAAGGTTGAACTCCTCATCAAGCCCATCGACCATCTGTGAGGCTTTGGTGCGGTCCTGCTCGTAAAAGTCCTGCAGTATCGCGTCAAACGCTTCGGCAGAGACGCGGGACAGTTTCAGCGGCATCCCGGCGAACCGTCGAGCCTCGGCCAGGCTCATCGGAGTCACGTCGCTGCGACAAACCGTTTCGGCCTCATGCTCATCGATATTACGGATCAATATGCCGTGCCGTTTCGCGAACGAATAGGGCAGGCTGCGGCGATGCGCCTCAGTCGCTTCGCCGGTTTCCGTTTCGAGAACTATTTCGCCGGTGGCTTCCATAACGTTAACTAATCGTCTTCCCCGGCGGGTTCCCGGGACGTGTATTCTTCAATCGGCGGCAACATTGGACGTTGCTCGCCCGGCATCAATTGTATGTCGTTACCCTGCTGGCCCTGTTGAACTTCGCGAATCATGTTGTATTTCTGGTTGGTCTCAAATGCTGTTGTTCTTGCATCGCGCAGTATTGTCGGTCGAATGAAGATCATCAGGTTGGTTTTGATCTTTTCAGTCTTTCTGGAACGAAAAAGATTGCCCAGCAAGGGTACTCTTCCCAGTATCGGCACTCGCTGGTCGCTTTCGCGAAGCTGGTCCTCTATCAGGCCGCCCAGAACCAGTATCTCGCCATCATCGACGATGACCGTCGTCTCTACGATTCGTTGATTGGTAATCAGGTCGACGGCACCGCCGGCTGATTGGGCAATACTCGAAATTTCCTGCGAAATCGCGAGCACCATGGAATCGCCTTCGTTAATCTGCGGGGTAATCTTGAGTTTTACGCCAATCTGTTCGCGATTGATGGTCTGGAAGGGATTAACTGCTCCGGCGGTACCGCCCGTATTCGTAAACGAGCCCGTAACAAATGGCACCTCTTGCCCGACATTCAAACTGGCTTCTTCATTGTCGGTAGTAACAATGGAAGGCGTCGATATGATGTTGGTATCGGCGTCGCCTTGTGCGGCTTTCAAAATAGCCGCAAAACTCACTCCCGAATCGCTGATACGCCCGACGCCGATCGTAATGCCGTCGCCAATCAGGCCCGACGGATCCGTCACGACGCCACTGCCCGCCGCGCTTCCGAGTTGCACTACGCCGCTGAGAAAATCCGGGAAATTCGTGACCGCAATTGGCGCGTTTGAACCGGCGCCCTCGACAGCCCAGCTGGTGCCCAGCTCGTTCTTATTATCGGCAATTACTTCGACAATAATTGCTTCGACCAGGACCTGCGCACGGCGGATATCCAGCTTGTCGACGATCTGCGTCAGTGAACGCATCATTTTCGGTGGCGCATTAACGACGATAGCGTTGGTCTGTGTATCTGCCCAAACGCTGATCTTGTCGGCCGATGCAGATCCCGCCGCGCCCGCTGGTGCCGAGCCGGCAGCCTGAGCCGTAAAGTGTTGCTGTAACTTCGTCGCGAGTTCCTCGGCATCGGCGTAGCGCAGGTAGCGAACCTGGGTGTCGCCGCCGTCCTCGAGCGGCGTGTCGAGGTGCGCGATCAGCGTTCGCAGGCGCAAGCGTTCCGACTTGTCGCCACCAATCAACACGCTGTTGGTGCGGGCATCGGCGACAAGGCTTGTGGTAACGGGCGCGCCGTCGGAACGCGGGGTCTGCGACAGCGCGGTCATGATGCGCACGATTTCTGCCGCAGAAGCGTGCTGTAGTGTAACCACCTCGATGTCTTCATCGCTCGCCTGGTCAATGCGGCGGATAATGTTGACCATGCGAGCCACGTTCGCTGCACGATCCGAGATGATCAGCATATTTGACCCGGCGTGCGCCACCATGTGGCCATACTGCGGAATCAAGGGTCTCAGGATCGGAACGAGCTGGGTGGCTCCGACATTGCGAACCTGTATGACCTGGGTTGCGAGGTCGTCCGGCCCGGCCGCGCCGCTGGTGCCAATGGGGCCAGCGAACTGGCGTGCCGTAGCGTCCGGAATGATCTTGATCAGGTCGCCACTCGGAATCGCGACGTATCCGTGCACCTGGAGAATCGAAAGAAAGGCCTCGTAAAACGCATCGGGTGACATCGGCGTAGACGACAACAGGGTCACTTTGCCGGTGACACGCGGATCGAGGATGAAGTTTTTCCCGGTAACTTCACTGACTGCTTCCACGACTTTGCGGATGTCGGCGTCTTTCCAGTTCAGCGTGACGTCCGCCTCCTGGGCCCATGCGACGGAGGCGATGGACAACACCAGGGTCGTCAGCAGCAGGCGGATTGTTCTGAAGTGCCGAGTGCTTGAAAAATCTGCATCGCCTGGGTCGGGTCGGTCAGCGACTGCCCATCGATATCCTTGATCAGGTCGCCGGGCCTTAGACCCAGCGCCGTGAATTGTTGCCGGTTACGGCCGGGATATACCCGGTAGCCACTTTGTTGGCCATTCACAAAATAGGGTGTCGGGCGAATGACATCCGAAAGCTTTGTCAGGTTTTGCGAGACGACGGCCTGGATGCTCTGTGCATTTGCTGCCGTCTGACGCGTACTCCTGGTCGTACGACGTGCGCTTATCGCCTGGCTTGCTTTAAACTCCTTCGGCAACTTGAGGTTCGTGAGAACGCCGTTTTCGTTCAGCACCACGCGATCCGCGTATACCGCGTGCAGTTTCGCGCTGGAGCCGATCGGGTCGCCAATCGCATAGACTTTTTCTTCGTTGTTCCCATCGGAGATGATGGCAACGGAAAATTCCGCAATTTCCGAGGCAACCGTGCCCTTGAGCGACAGGTTGGTCAACCGCGTATCGCTCAGATTTTCGTCTACTGCAGGCGCGACGGTCGTGTCCACGGCATCAACATCTGCAAGGCCGAACATATGGGCATCCACAATCGCCAGAACATCGCCGGATGCTGTGGCTTGCACGCTGGCGGATGGCATGGATGCCGGCACTGGCACGCTGACGCCGGCGGCGGGCGCAGGCACGAGCATCCAGATGATCTTCGCGATCTGCCATGCAATGGCCACAACCAGTAGCAGGCTGACCCACGGCGGCAATAGCCGGTTAACGGCCGACAGCGCATTGCTGCCGTCCATGCTGGAAAGATCGGACCAGTTGGCTTTAGTGATCATGTTTCGCCCGGCTAGCTTCCGTACCTTGAACTATTTAATAACGCAGCGGCCCGATGATACGGGTTGACGCTCCGCAACGACAAGTCGAAATAGGCGAAAAATACTATATTTGGCAAGGATATACCCGCATTTCCTAAAATTAAGATAAACTATTGAATTGGCGGCTTGACCGCAATCAAGCGTCCGTAATTGTGCCCGAAAACACGGACGCAGCGACAGGCCCATATATAATAACGTGCTTGCGGCTGGCATATTGATTTTCTCGTATCTGGCCGCACATTTGGGCATTAACTGGCTACCTGGCATGCCGTGTAAGCGATGAGTGAGAATCCGAACGAAAATGAGCGCAATGACAGCCATGACCTCGCTGTTGAAGAGGCGCGCCCAAAACTCAAGCAGCCGCCGCTGTACCGGGTGTTCCTGCTGAATGATGACTTTACGCCCATGGCGTTCGTTGTGGATATACT
>CAMYIS010000281.1 GCA_947258485.1 uncultured Woeseiaceae bacterium | reverse complement strand
CGGCCGGCGGTCCGAACTTCTACTGGAAGACATTCGACTGGAACCTGGCGCTCGAGGAAGGCGCGGCGGCAGCCGGACAGACCTATACCGGCGCTTACGAGTTCGTCGATACCGAAATGTATCTCTCGGTCAACCACGAAGTGGCGCCAAAAGAACAGGCTTATGGTATGGACGGAGACTGCGGCGACTGTCACTTCGGTGATCAGATCGACTGGCAAGGCCTTGGCTGGACGGGCGATCCCGCCGATCCGAATAACACAGGCGTACGACCCTGACATTCCCTTTTCGTTATCGACTACTGGCGCCCGCCCTGCGGGCGCCTTTTTTATTCGAGCGGCAGATAAATCACGGTATTCGTGATCAGTATCATCACGAAAATCAGGCAGGTGACCATGGGTCCAAGGTAGATCGAGCCGGTCATGCGAAAGAAGTAGCGATTGAAATACGGCAGCACGAACATCATCGGTACGACGGCAAACAGCAGATTGACGTACAGCCAGCCGTCGGTCCAGTACACCATCCCGGTCCATGCAAAAGTCGCGTATTGCACGACGACAATTAGCAACAGTCCGAGAGAATTTGCGATGCCGGCCAGCAGCATGCTCCGCCACTCCGGCTGTCCTTCGAAACGCATGGCGGCATTAACCCGCAGCGAATTGGCCAGGAAGAATATAAAGAAGAATGGCGCATACATGATCAGGAGAATCAGAAGCTCCGGCTGAAATACGCGCACTCCCATGAAGAGGAAGCGGTAGTCGACGTGAAAAAAGTAATACACCGTGAAAAGGAACAGGAAGTAGAAGACGAACAGGCAACACGCGAGCAGGAATGTTTGCAACAAATGCGATGGCTTGATTCTCAGCCCCAACATGTCCTGTGACACGCCGTTCTTGCGGCCGAAATAGCGATAACTGAGCCAGAACATCAGGAACCCGACCGTGCCATTGAGGACGGCCCAAAGCATGACCGCGTTGTTCATGCGCTGTGGGAAGAACCACGTCAGCTCTCGACGGGATGCGGCAACGAACAGTTTCTGTGACAGTTCGGCCATCGGAATGTAGGTGAAGCAGGCGATAAGCGCGCCCAGGACGAACGTCGACCAGAACAGGATCTTGCCGTTGCCCTGTGGCTTCGGCAGCGGCCTGGGAAGCGGCTGCACCAGCGGTTGAAACCACGGCGTTTCCAGCAGCAGCCTGCCGAATGGAATGACCGCAACCAGGGCCATCGCCAGCGAAACCATGCTCAATAGCTCCTTCCACTGCCAGATCTGGTCAGCACTGCCTATGTCGGACCGAAAATCGAAAACGTACTCGAAGTAGTCGATCTGGTTGGCCGTTGCCTCCTTGTTATACGGCTGGAACGGGTGCAGCACTCGCTCATTGTGCATGACGCGCGGAGTGCGCTGGCTTTTGTCGCCGTAATATCTGCCGATCTCTACTTCGGCGACGAGGGTAGCGCCAGGCTCGCGAGCCGCGTTGATGAGCCGCAGTGCTTCCGGAGCGATGCGCATGTCGCCATTCTTAAGTTCGTTACGGTAAGCGCCCTCATCGTAATACGCATAGCTCGCCCCAACATTGGAACGCACGTCCTTCAGAACCTCGTCAGTCAAGGTCAACACGTATCCGGACACGTACACGGAATGTAGCTTGCTGGGCCGCCCCGTTCTTTGCGCCTCCCGGCCAAAGTAATTGGCGCCGCGAATGGCCGCGTTGCCGCCGGCGGAGTGTCCGGTTGCACCGATCCTGCTCTTGTCAATGTAATTGAGATTGCCGGAGCTCGCCGCGTAGTCGATCACGGCAAACATACCGTAGCCCTCGGTCGTCGCCGCAATGCGGCTCAAGGATGCGCTGGATCCTCCTTGTGCGTAAGGGTCGATGCTAATCGTCACGAAACCGCGGCGTGCGAGTTCAATGGCAATGTTGGAGAGCGATTCCCTGGAACGCTGGAATCCCGGTACAACAACGATTAATGGCACCGGGTTGTCGCGTGTCGCACTGTTCGGCTTGAAGAGGTCACCCACTGCCCGTTGTGGGTTGGAATCTTTATGTCCCGTACCTGGACCTCACCGAACGATCTCTGCACCTGCGATACGAAGATGCTGGAAACGAGTACGACGAGTAGGCAGATCAGCAGCAGTCTGTGGCTGTTCCCTGGATCGAGTTCCGGCTCAGCCATAGAGCTAGGCGAGCATAGCTGCAAGATCCGCAGTCGTTTGTTGGCCCCACTCCGTTCGGTACAAGATCGCCCGATTGCGCCCCTGGGTCTTGGCCTCGTATAAAGCGTCGTCTGCTTGCCGTATCAATTGTTCGGGCGTAATGCTGCCCGGCGACTCTGTTAATGCGGCACCGACGCTCACCGTGACGCTGCGGGCGGTTTCGGACGCTTTGTGCTCGATGTCGAGCTCAGCGACTTTTTGACAAAGGTCGTGTGTGAATGACTCAAGAAATTGCGTGCTCGGATCGTACAAGACCATCACGTATTCTTCACCACCATAGCGCGCGACCATATCCAGGGGCCGGCTCGCTGCCGTAGCCAGTACGTCAGCCACCGCTTTGATGCAGTCGTCGCCGACCTGATGACCGTAGCAATCGTTGTACAACTTGAAATGATCGATATCGATGACTACAACCGCAACGGTCGTGCCGTCGCGCCGTGCCTGCATCCAGACCTGTCGGAGATGCTGATCGAACATGCGACGATTGAAGAGTCCGGTAAGCACGTCCGTGTGTGCGAGCCGCGTCAACTCGCGCCTGGCGTCGAAAATCTCGCGCGCATTACGTTCCAAAAGATAACTCCCATAAGTGCCGATGAGGTTGGCAAAGCCGAGAAACGTGGCGCCATACGCGAATTTTTGCATGGGTGCGTTGAATCCGAGGCTCATGCTCAAATAAACCAGGAAAATCGGCCAGCCGACCGCAACGCTCTGTCGCAGCGTCAGACCGAGTACCAGGTAGACATAGAATGTCGTAAACATCAGTCCCCAGGACACGGCCGGTGCGCCCGTTTGCATTGCGATGGCACCGACAAAAAGTATTGACGCACCTACCACGAACATCGTCGACGCGATCATATAAGGCAGCCAACGATGTTCCATGAACACGAACATTGCAGCCAGCAAAGCAGCCAACGGTACAAGCGTCGCAAAAATACGCACGGGCATTGCTTTCTCAACAAAGTCGGCCGGCATGAGGTAAATGTCCAGAATGCAGACGATCGCCGTGAGTGCCAATCCAAGGCCAATACCCGCTCGCGCGACCGGCAACATTCGATGAACATAGAAACGGCGGAACTCCTGGTCCAGCGCGTTCAGCTCCTCCGTAGTGGCCGAGGAATGCGGTAAAAAACTCGGAGTGAGCGGTAAGTGTGCGGCCTTATTCAGCATCAAATAGACTCTGGCATTATCATCAACGACGATTGGCCGACTATCGGCGATCCCCAGGCTTGGCCCTCAAGTCGTAAAACTGCGTTATTAGTCCGAAATGTCCCCCTGGGCCCGAAAAAGAATATAGCATTAAACCTGCACATACCCGGGTGACACACATGCGTCTTGGCGTTTTCGCGCTGGCAACAATTTTCTCCACAACCATCCTGGCTGACGAGCCGCCCGACAGCAATACGCTCGACCAGGATGCTGCGGTCATTGGCGAGATCACTCTTGAAAGACTGACAATTTTTGACCTGTCGAATCCCGACGAAAACAACTGGCTGTATCGCCTTGCCAATCGCCTGCACATCGTCACCCAGGACAAGGTCATCAGGAAACAGCTGCTGTTTCGAACCGGCGACGCTTACTCAAGCCGCCTGATCGACGAGTCCGCGCGCATCCTGCGCCAGAATCGCTACCTTTTCGATGCTGAAATCAGGCCTACACGTTACGAAAACGGCACCGTGGATCTCACGGTCGTCACTCGAGATGTGTGGACGCTGAACCCGGATATCTCCGTGACACGAAGTGGCGGCGAAAATCGCACCAAGGTCGGCCTCGAAGACACCAATCTGCTTGGCAGGGGCCAACTGTTTCGCGTCGCGCGAACCGAGAACGTCGATCGCACCTCGAAGAGTTTCGAGTTTGCCGACGATCATTTGGGCAGAAGCTGGGTATCGGCATTCCTGAAGATTGCTGACAACTCCGACGGCAAGTCCAATGTGTTATCCGCCATTCGCCCGTTTTATGCGCTGGACACGCGCTGGTCGGCCGGCGGCCGGATAGTCGATGACGACCGTCGGAGCGCTCTTTATGTACTCGGCAATGAAGCAGCCGAGTATCAGCACGAGCGTGACTATCTGTCAGCATTCGGCGGCTGGTCCAAAGGTCTGCAGCAAGGATGGGTCAGGCGCTGGACGGCCGGTATAGTACACGACGAAAACCGCTTTTCGCCGGTGCTGAATCCAACGCTGCCCGCCGCAATTCCCGCCGATCGCAAGCTCGTTTATGCGTTTCTTGGCCTGGAGGTCGTCCAGGACCAGTTCGAGACCGCGAGGAATCGCGATCAGATCGGCAAGACTGAAGATTTCTATCTAGGCTCGCGTTTGTCGGCGTCACTCGGCTGGTCCGATGAATCGCTCGGCGCGGATCGAGAAGCCCTTATGTTTTCTGCGAGGGCGAGCCGCGGTTTTGGCTCATTGGACAAGACCGCACTGTTGCTATCGATGTCCACCAACGGCCGCCTCGAGTCGGGGCAAGCAAAGAACACACACCTGACAGCTAACGCGCGTTATTACCGCACCCAATCCGACAAACGCCTGTTCTTCGCGACAATCGCTGCCACGGCGGGCCACTCGCTGGATCTCGATAACCCGGTCCAGCTCGGCGGCGACAGCGGACTGCGTGGCTACCCGCTGCGATATCAGAGCGGCGACTCAAAGATGCTGGTCACGGTTGAACAACGTTACTTCACAGACTGGTATCCCTTTCGCCTGGTCCGCATTGGTGGCGCCGTTTTCGCCGATGCAGGTCGGGTTTGGGGAAGAAACCCGGTGGGCAGCGAACCCTACGGCTGGCTGAGCAACGTCGGCTTTGGATTGCGATTCGCGCCAACGCGCAGTAGCGCGGCCAAAATGATCCATCTCGACGTCGCGTTCCCGTTGGGCGGCGACAACTCGATCGATTCGGTCCAGATCCTTCTGGAATCGAAACGAGGGTTCTAGTTAGCTGCGCAACACTGCGTCAGGACGATTGCAGGAGAATGTCCCACATGTAGTCCTGGTGCCTCCCACAGATCTCGTTCATTTCCTTAGCCGCACGTTCCACCTTGCGGTCCTCGTATTCGGCAAGGATCGCCGCTCGCGTACGCATCAGCGTCTTGTGATCAGCGGCACCCATGATGAGCGCTCGTCGCCACTCGCCGCCAACATTGTGCTTCAGCCAGTTCCACGACGTTAGTTTGCCTTCGCCGACATGCTTGTTGTAGACCGGAGCGAAAACCTTGGCAACCAGTTCGTCCGCCCGTTCTTCACCGTTCATGTCGCACTGCATATAGACCGAGAAACCCGCCGCACCGCGCTGCTCTGTCACAGCCGAGGAACCCAGACCCGGTGTCGTCTGCCAGATATAGTCGTCATGCGATGCGCAGGTGGCTGAAAAAGCACGGCCTGCTTCGGGCGTCTTGTCGCTGATGATTTCGCCGAGCGCCCCTGAAGCGTCAAGCAACGAGTCCATGTCCTTGGCGATGATCACCAGCGCACGCCGCCACGTACCGCCGACATAGTGTTGCATCCAGCTCCATGACAGGATATCGCCGTGCTCGACGGCCGCATCGTAGTGCGGTTTGAAGCTCGACTGAATAATTTCGTCGGCGCGAGACTCGCCTTCCGGGGCGCACACAAAGTAGGTCGCGTACGCATAATTAACCTGCGCGGCCTGGCCCTGTGCAAAAGAATTACCGGCCAGGAATGCGAAGGTCAACAGCAAAGTTGTTGTGATTGTCTTTTTCATGGCATATATCTCCCCAAAGATATGCGTTTCGATAAATGAAGCCGTCTTCTTATTTATAGCAGTTTCTGAGAAATCTGCTGATCGTGAACGCCCTTCGTGGTACTAATCGGGCACCGATCGACCTCCCATTACGTCGCCAAAATGAACGCACCCATGACAAACAGATTGCCGGTCCACCCATGAGCCAGCGCCTTGTATTTGGGGCAAGTGGCTATATCGGAAGCCACCTTGTGCCGTACCTCCTGGCGCAGGGACTGTCTGTACGTGCAACGTCGCGCAACATCGAAGTCATTGCAGGCCGGGGCTGGGACGGCGCCCTGCTCGCCGAGGCTGACGCCTTACGGCCGGAAACGCTGGACAAGGCCCTGCGGGACGTTGACATTGCATACTACCTTGTACACTCGATGGCAGCTGGCAAAGACTTCCCGCAGCTCGATGCCACGGCCGCACGTAATTTTGCCGACGCGGCGGCCCGGCAGGGTGTAAAGCGTATCGTTTACCTGGGAGGCCTGGTCCCCGAGGCACCGAAATCGACGCACCTGCGCTCGCGCCAGGAAACCGGCGATATTCTCCGGGCCGGCTCGGTCCCGGTCACCGAGATACGGGCCGGCATGATTATCGGACCGGGGTCCGCGGCCTGGGAGGTTATCCGCGATCTCGTCAACCACCTGCCCGTCATGATCACTCCGCGCTGGGTCTTTTCGCGGTCAACGCCGATCGCACTGAGTAATCTGCTGCACTATCTTGCGGATGCGCCGTTGCTGGCAGAAACGGCAGGCGAGATCTATGACGTCGGCGGACCTGATGTGTTGACCTATGAACAGATCATGCGTCAATACGCAGAGCTGACCGGCAAGCATCCGCGCATCATTCCGGTTGGCGTCCTGACTCCGCGCTTGTCTTCTTATTGGCTGCGCCTGGTGACGTCGGTGCCGACCAACGTCGCCCGTGCCTTGATCGATGGTCTTTCGCAGGATGTCATTGCCAACGATGATCGGCTGACCCTGTTGATACCGCAGAAGCTCCTCGGGTTTCGAGAAGCCGCAACGGAAGCACTCGAAGCCGATCGCCAGCACGCCGTGCCTGCCCGATGGGTCGAAGGTTCGATCGCGTGTCGCGAATTCCGTCCGGAGTATGCGTTTTATGCCAAGCAGGCGGGAGACAGCACCGTCAGCAGTGCCAGCGCGAACGCGCTTTGGCGCGTGATATGTCGTATCGGCAGCGACGGTGATTTCTTTTATGCCGGCTGGCTCTGGTGGCTTCGTCGGGTCCTTGACTGGGCCGTCGGCGGACCGAGTTTCCGTCGCAAGCGCCGGCATCCACATGAGCTTCGAGTTGGCGACGCCGTCGACGCATGGCGGGTTATCGCCATTCAGCCTGATGAACGGCTGACCATGCTAATGGAAATGAAGGCGCCGGGTGCCGGCGTGCTCGAATTCTCGATCACGGATTCTGAAGGCGGCCGGCGCGTGGCCGTTAACGCCTATTTTCACCCTGCCGGCGTGTGGGGGCTCCTCTACTGGTATGCGCTGCTGCCATTCCACGCGTTCATTTTCCGCGGTATCACGCGCGTCGTTGCTAAACGCGCCGAGTCCATGGGCGACGCTGCGTAGCCTTGTGAAATTAACACTGTAAAATTTTTTGTGTGAAATTTCATATATCTCGTGGGTAGACTGTCCTTACGTCTACGACAACCCGCTGCACGGGCGGGACACACGAGGAGATCGACATGCCGCAACAAGACACGCCCATTGCCCTCTGTGGAAAGCAGATCAACGCGCTTTTCGGCGACAGCATCGCTACGGAAGATAAGATCGTCAGCGTTCTCGATGACGTGATTCCGCTGCAGGGCGCGAGCCACGCTGAAGTCTCCGAGTATGTCGTCGAGAGTCCGATGCGCTATGCCGAGTGTTTCGCAGTGTTGTCCGACGGCCGCAAGGTCGGGCTGCAGGACCCGAGTGCATTCGTGGGCTGGTCGCGACATGACCGTGATCGATCCCTCCTGTTTCGCAACAATGGCAGGCACTACGAAGTGGCGGTTGAAGCCTCGCTGCGAGGACATTCGCCCGGCTGCATCCGCGAAGTGTTGCTCGAGGCCGAGTCAGACCATGGATCAAGTCTCGCCCGAAAGTTCATCGGCATAGATGGACACCCGGTGATGCTGCCGGATCTGCCGGCGTCTAATTAGGCTGCGCCGGCCGTCGCACCAGCCAGCTTCAGGGGTCCGTGCGCACCCACCCTGTTGCATGAGTCATGTTGAAGCGGGGCCTTCCGGCTTCGGAATAACCCTATAGATCTCTGCGCTGCTACACTCATAATCTGTGTATCCAGAATAAGAACAGAGGGAATCGGCGATGGCCTATGGAACCAGCGATATTCGTAACGTATGCCTTGTGGGACCCGGCAATGCCGGCAAAACGGAACCAGCGATATTCGTAACGTATGCCTTGTGGGACCCGGCAATGCCGGCAAAACGCAGCTCACTGAGGCGCTGCTGCACGCCGGCGGCGCCATTCCCGAGTGTGGCTCGGTGGATCAGGGCAACACCGTGTCTGATTACACGCCGCGCGAGAAACAGCTGGGCCATTCGCAGTTTTCTTCCGTTTGCCATCTGGATCATGGCGGCATCCACGTCAACCTGATCGACACGCCTGGATACCGGGATTTTATCGGCCGCGCACTATCGGTACTGCCGGCCGCGGAAACCGCGGCTGTTGTCATAGATGCCCAGAGCGGCGTCGACATGATCTGCCGGCGCATGATGGACGCGGCGAAAAAACAGCGCCTCTGCCGCATGATCATAGTCAACAAGATCGATGCCGAGGAAATCGACCTCAAGACATTGCTTGGCGAGATACGAGACGCGTTCGGGGCAGAATGCCTGCCGTTGAACCTGCCGGCTGCTGATGGCGAGGGCGTTGTCGACTGCTTTTTCCAACCTGAGGGCGCCGACACGGCGTTTGGCGACGTCGCATCGGCGCATACCGAGATTGTTGATCAAGTCGTTGAAGTCGATGAGGCACTGATGGAGCTCTACCTCGAGCAGGGGCAGGAGCTCGAGCCTGAGCAACTGCACGATCCGTTCGAGAAAGCACTGCGCTCCGGCCACTTGATTCCTGTCTGTTTCGTCTCCGCAAGGACCGGCGCGGGCATTCGCCAGCTCTTGCAAATCTTCGAACGCCTGATGCCAAACCCGAAGGAAGGCAATCCGCCCAGATTCCTCAAAGGCGAGGGCGAGGACGCGGAAGAAGTCATTATCTCACCGGACCCCGATGCGCATGCGATTGCACATGTCTTCATGGTGAACATCGACACGTTCAAAGGTCGACTCGGGACGTTCCGAATTCACCAGGGCACGATCAGGCCGGGCAATCAGCTCTTTGTCGGCGATGCTCGAAAACCGATCAAGGTCAATCAGCTGCTGAAAATTAACGGCGCCACGCATACCAAGGCAAAAGTCGGCGTGCCCGGTGATATTTGTGCGATCCCGCGCGTCGATGAAGTGCATTATGACGCCGTGCTGCATGATTCCCACGATGAAGATCATTTCCACCTGAAATCGATCGACCTGCCGCGACCGATGTACGGCCTCGCGATCAGACCGCCGACTGACAACGACTCGCAAAAAACTTCGGATGCGCTTCACGTTGTCGAAGCCGAAGATCCTTCTCTGCGGGTCGAACACAATGCCGCACTGAACGAAATTGTCCTGCGCGGACTCGGCGAACTGCACCTGCGTACGGTTCTTGAGCAGATTTCCGATCGCTACGGGCTGGAGGTCATCACGTCCCTGCCCTCCATCGCGTATCGCGAAACGATTACAGCGAAGGCCGAAGGTCATCACCGGCACAAGAAACAAACCGGCGGCGCCGGCCAGTTCGGCGAAGTGTACCTGCGAATCGAGCCGCTGCCTTCCGGCGAAGGCTTCAAGTTTGCGAGCGCCGTCGTCGGCGGATCGATTCCCTACCAGTATATTCCCGCCGTGGAAACCGGGGTTCGCCAGGTCATGGAATCCGGTGCCGTTTACGGCTACCCGATGCAGGACATCATGGTGACGGTTTACGACGGCAAACATCACTCGGTAGATTCCAAGGAAATCGCTTTTGTGCAGGCCGGCAAGAAAGCGTTCCTTAACGCCATTTCCAAAGCATCGCCAATCGTCATGGAACCGATCGTGGACGTAACGATTTCGGTGCCAAGTCGATGTGCCGGTGGCGTTACAGGGGATCTGTCGTCTATGCGTGGCATGGTTTCAGGTACGGAAGCCCTGCCCAACGACCGCATAATGGTATCTGGCCAGGCGCCGCTCAAAGAGATCCAGGGTTACCATTCGAGGCTGAAATCGCTGACCGGCGGTGACGGCAGCTTTACGATGGACTTCAGCCACTACGCCGAAGTGCCGCGGGAAGCGCTGGAACTGGGCCCTGCAAAGTCGAAAGCGGCCGGCTGACGCGCGACGTCCACAGGCCTTTTAGTGTCTTCAGCTACTGTGAATCAGATCACAAGGTTGTCACCCCGATTGCGCTATACATAATAAGGGAAAAATATATCGCCGACGAGGATCCGGGCCTATGCACCAGAAGGGCAACCAAGATCGGGTAGTGCCAGTTCCTAATCTGCTGGACTACTTCCGGACCTCGATTGAATGCGTCATTTCCGAACAGGGCGTCGACGTGAAACCGCATGCGACGCATTACGTCGTCAATTTGTTGACGCTGTTCTCGCGCTCCGAAGAACTGTACGAAGATGACGGTGAGACTTTCGGCCTCAAACCCCTCGCACTGATGCTCGCGGACGCGACAGACGCACCCAGCCCCGTGGCGCGCAATTCTGCACTGCAGCGCATTGGGGATGTCGCACTGTTCATTTCCGGCTTTTTCGCCGACAGCCTGGCCACCCACGCGGTCGACCTCGATTACTACATCCACATGGGTGGTAGCGCCTACGGCTCGCTGTCGGAGGAAGTCCGCGGTACGTTCCGAGGAAACGCGTTCGCGGACACTTACAGCGAACTTGCCGCCAAGTTCCAGGTTCTCGTCGACGTGCTCAATGAAATGCGCGACCGGGAACGGCAGGAGTCCGACATAGACCTGCTTCGCATGTACAGCGTTTGGCGCAAGACGGGCAGCAAACGCGCCGAGAACCTGTTACGGCAACAGGGCGTCGTACCAATCGCTACCGCCGGCGGAATACGGCAACACTAACTGCCCCGCATGCGGCTGATGAATGCATCGGCCTCGTCTATAGCGACCTGCATGTCGCGGATCAAAGCATCGACCTGGCCTTCGAGGACCGACGTCTGGCCTCGTAATGCCGCTAGTGCCTGGGCATTCAGACTGTGTTTCAGAAACAGCACGTTGTCGGTCAACACTGCCATAACCGGGTCGACCCTGTTTCGCGCCGTTTGCATACGATCGCGCATTACCAGGAACTGCCTGCGCGCCAGCGCCAGTTTGCGTTCCTGATCCGTCCTGAGCGCGGCACTGCTGTAAAGATCGAGTTCCGACTCCCATTCATCAAAAAGATCCTCGCTGACACGATCAATATCAGACAGGTGCTCATCAAGATCCTGGGTCGCTTTTTGGGAACGATCCACTTCTTTACTAAGTCGCTCGTATTTTTTCTCGAGTTCACCGCCTTCATGGCCTACTAATGCGCTGAGTTCCTCGTAAGCTGTAACGAGTTGTTCGCGTGTTTCGGTCTGTGCATCCCTCGCATCTTCGACGCGATCGACCAGTATGTCTCGCTTGTGTATACCGACCTTCTCGAGCGCCGAATATTGAACCGACGCGCAGCCCGTTAGCGCGAGCAGCATTGCGCAGGCGAAGCCCGCACGACCAATTTGCAGATTGCCAGATAGTTGTGTCATCTTTGCGATTGTTCCTGTTTAAATACTTTTGCAATGAACCCGCTAGTAACAAAAATCATAGCGTTGATCCCATCGATACTCAAAAAGAAGCGATCCTGGGTAATGATGTTGGCCTTGCTTGGCGCCGGATATTTTGCCACTGGAAACCTGAGTTCCGGAATCGACTGGATGTGGAAAGAGCCACGCGAGGTGCTCGTCGACCGCGTCGAAGAAGCTCGCGACAGCCAGCACGCGGCGGCCGAGCAATTTCGCGACGCGCTCACGGAATTCAAAGCCGTGGTTGACCTTCCGGAAAGCGACCTCGAACGGCAGTACAACAAGCTCAATGCGGCGCACAAGCGCAGCCAGGCAGCTGCGGATCGCATCAACAAACGCGTCGATCGCGTTGTCGATGCCAGCAACCGACTGCTCGACGAGTGGAGCACCGAACTCGACGACTACAACGACCCGGCGCTGCGTCGGATCGCGGAGCAGCAATTTGATCAGACTCGCGAACACGCCACTCGCCTTATTACATCGATGCGACAAATAGAAGATCGGATGCAGCCCGTTCTGGCTTCATTCCAGGACCAGGTGCTGTATCTCAAGCACAATCTCAACCTCTCCGCGATCGCCGCACTCGAGGGAGAGGCGACGATCATCGAGTCAAATGTCGACATACTGATCGCGGACATGAATCGCTCCATCGCGGAAGCGGACGCATTCATCGCCGTCATTCTCGAACGCGGATGACGCAGGCTCGTTCTTGCCGTAACTCTTATTTGAAGAATTTTGAGGCAAGACCGGCCAGACCCTTGGCGCCGCCCACTGAGTCGAGCAGATTGCCGCCCTGGCTACTCTTGTCGATTAGCTCCGGAAGTATTTGCGAAAGGCTGCTGCTGGCCTCTTCTGTTCCAATACCGAGTTTCGATGCGAATGCCTCGATCTTATCGCCACCGATCGCATCCTGAAGCTGCGCCGGTGAAATCGAGTCGTTTGCGCCGTCGCCAAGCCAGGACTTCGCTTTCGACGCCAAATCGCCGCCGCCGCCCGTGAATTGGCCGACAATATCGCCAAGATCGAAACCTCCACTACCACCGACCAGGTCATCGAGCGCCGATGCGGCCGCGCCGGAATCATTTGCGCCGCCCATCTTGCTCATTAATAGCTCAGTTGCCAGACTTTTGATGTCCATGTTTTACCCCTTTAAGTAGACGATCATATGGATGGCCATTTTAGTCGCAATTCGACCGGGGGATTGTGAACATTTGTGTCATGGTTGGCCTTTGTTTGAGACGGTAAAAACCGTAACAATCGTTTGCAGTTAGTATCTTGTTGGCTTGCCTTCGGGTATCTACAATCCCAAATATCAAGATATCTTGTCTTGTCACGTTTACCGAAAATACTAGTGTTCGAGCTGAGGAATTTCCTATGAAACCACTACACATCACTGCTGCTTTGGTCGCGGCAGTGGCAATCATGTCTGCGGCACCAGCCGACGCACAAACTGAAAAGAGCAAACCCGGCAAGGCTATGCAGGATCGCTCGCAGGATGCTGTCGATCGGGCTGAGATGGAGCGTGAAAACCTGCCTCAGCGGGACAAGAAATCGCGCGAGCGCGTTGAAGATTCGATGCAGGATCGCGACTACATGGGCGACGATGACCTGGAGGACGACGCTGCAGGCCAGAAATCAGGGAAGGCAAAAGACAAGTCAGCCAAAATGAAAGACAAGTCCGCCAAGGGTCTGGACAACGCAGCCACGCGAGGCAACGAAAAGTCCCAGGAAATGCGGGCGCGTCGCGATGAACGCAAAGCGATCAAGGAAGAGTACAAAGCCAGCGGCAAGGGTGGCGAGGGCGAACTCGATGCCGATGATGTTCCTCTGGGCGCCGATGCTGATGAAGCGCCGAAAGACAGTGAGAAAAAAGAAAAGAAGCCCTGGTGGAAATTCTGGAATCAATAGAATTTACTTGGCCGACTACACGCCACCCGGGTACCCCGGGTGGCGTATCATTCGGGTGATGCGCGAAGGCCAAGTTCCCGCGCGATCACACGAATGGCCGCTTTCGCTTCGTTTTCGCCCTTGAAGCCCTCGCCCACGACGATCTCGTTGCCCTGCCGATCAATCGCGCGGATCGAGTAGTAAATAGTGTGCTTACCGCCCGACTGCGTTTTCATCGTGCTTTTTTTCTCGAAGCGCTCGAAGTTGTTTTGATGCATTTTTTTGCGGCTGATCGGTAGGCCCAACAGCCTGCGCACGGCCATGATGTTGCCGGCCTCTTTCGAGACTTCGAGTGAATTGAGCATCAGGTACAGGCAAAAAATCCCGATGAGCGCACCGACCGCAGCAAATACGCTACCGAAAATCGAATGGCCTTCGGCGACAATCAGGTACCAGCCGATCGTTGCAAAGATCGCCCCGACGATCAATCCGCCGAACGCCGAGCCGACGTAGCGGCCCATCGGGTAGAGCATTTGTTTGCCACCGGCGTTTTGGCGTATTTTGATGACGTCGCCGACCGACTCGCCATCGATCAGACTCTGTTCGGCCCGGGCCTTCTGTACCGCGCGGTCCGACAGGTGATGCGATCGTGCCGCGGTTGCGTACACCGGGATATCGTAGTCGCGATCGATATCCGCCCCCGGCAACTCCGCCCGCAAATTCAATCGCCACACATGATAGCTGTCGCCCTGATCTGCATCCGATGCGTCGAGTCCTTCCGGTACATCGAATCGGAACACGAGTCGGGTGCCGTTGGCACCCTGCTCTGCATGCGCAACAGTCGTGTCCTGCCATTTTGCTTCTTCCTTACGGCTACGATTCTTGCCGTTGCCTGAGACATAACTGTGCAGATTGTTCAGCGTCAGCTGAAACCTGGTTGCCGGATCGAACGGGATATTGAGGTCGATCGTGCCGCCAACATGGCCGCCGATCGAGCCCGGGAAAGGATCGAGCGTCACTGGCGCGGCGCCGAAGCGCCGCCATTCGAGGGTGCGGCGGATCGCCCAAACCAACAGGCCAATACCGACCAATGGGAAGAGCAGGCCGACGAGTGCAACGTAGTTCTCTTTGTCCACGACCTCCTCATACACGAGAAATGGCAATGCGGCCGAAATGAGATTCCAGAAAGCCGCAAACGCCCAGGCACCCCACATCGCGGTCTTCGAACTGGAACGGATCGACGCCGTTTGCCAGGCATCATTCAGCAGCCATGGAGATTCCTTGTATTCGGGCTGATTGGGATCTTTCTCAGGGGCCGCCCGCCAGACGAAAATCAATAATCCGAGCCCGACGCCGCCGAACACGAACACGAAGATCGATTTGAAACCAATCAATCCCCATCGAAGATTGCGATCAATGATCGAGGCTTGCGGTTCGTCCGGATCGACGTAGATGACAATATCACCACCGCCTGCGGCCGAGCTTTGCAGACGACGACCCATATCCACCTGGTAATCACCGATATTATCGCCGCCATCGCTCAGGGACACCCGTTTGCCGACAAAACGCTGACCTTCGAAGGTATAGGAGTACTCGGCGAATGCTTCGTAGGTATCGGAGTCATCACCGCTGTGCGTTTCGTAGCCACCACGCACCAGCTTGGCATCAACCGGCACCCAGTCCTGCATTCGCCACGCGTCATGGAACGAGCTGCTGATCGACCACAGCATCCACAACCCGACAGCGAAAAACGGCAGCGCAAACAGCGTAACCAAGATCTTGCCTTTCATGCAGCCTACCGTAGCAGCGCGGCGCACGGATCTCTGTGATTCCTGTCGGACTTCATTCTACGGTAGAATTTTCGGCATGAGCAATGCCGCGACGCATGAAAACGAATACCACGATTCAATGGTCAAAATGCTGGAGCTGATCTGGGGCAGCGGTTACATGGCGCCCGGCGGACCCGGCAACGTTGCCAAAATATTGGAGGGAACCGAACCTAGAGGCAAACGCATACTGGATGTCGGCTGCGGAATTGGAGGCCCGGCATTCGAAATGGCCCAAACCTTCGATGCGAGTGTCGTGGGGATAGATATCGAAGCACCGCTGATCGAACGCGCAACGGCGGCAGCGAAGGAAATCGGATTGCAGCACCAATGCACATTCGAAACCGTCGATCCGGGACCACTGCCCTTTCCCGATCAGTCGTTTGATATCGTCATCTCCTCGGGCGCCATCACACAGACGAGTGACAAGACATCTTTAATGCACGAGTGCTACCGCGTCCTTGTTCCAGGCGGTTTTCTCAGTTGCTACGAATGGATGAAATCAGAACGCGACTATTCGGACGACATGCGCTACTGGTTCGAACTGGAGGGCCTTACCTACGCTCTTGAAACGCTGGATGAGCTTGGCGAGCGGTTTCGCGCCGCAGGCTTTGTTGACGTGAACACAAGGGATGCATCCGCGTGGTATCGGGCTGAGGCGAAACGCGAGTATGAACTGATCAAGGACGCTTTGTACAACGACCTCGTTGGGCTTCTGGGCAAAGAGGACGCCGATCATTTCGTCGAAAATTGGCGCGCCATGGTCGTCGTGTGCAACTTAGGTGAAATGCGACAGGGCTACTGCCGAGGTCGTCGATTCAATAACGTCCGTGCTGTTTGAAGATGTAATTATTGAGTTCGATGAATTCGGTGTTCATTCGATGCACAATCCGGTGAGTGGAGCGAGCGATTGCACGCATGACTTTGTAAACGAGCTGCGGTTGCGCATCGACGATACTTTCGAAATCCTCGCGCTTCAAAGTCAGAACATGGGTCGGGCATAGCGCTCGCAGGGCGACCGTGTGTTCATGACCGTCGATAAAACTGAGTTCGCCCGCAAGGTCGCCTTCTCTGAGGATGGCGAGCCCGGCAACATCACCGCCGCCCGTGTGCTTGACCACCTCGAGTTTGCCCTCCAGCAGCACGTGCAGCGAATTATCGGTTGTGCCCTCGGTAATGAGGTAGTCGCCGTCGGCCAGTTCCCGCGGGTTCATGAGGCCGCTGAGCACGCCCGCTTCTTCCTGCGAGAGCTCCGCGCCCAGAGAGGACAATAGAACCAGGTTGGTTGTGTCGGTCATGATTCTTCCCCAGGAGCTGACTTGATTATCGCGATGATAGTGAAAAAAACGCTGTGAGTACCATACGTAGAAGGCCCAAAGAGCTTGGCATGGCCGACAGGCTAGGAATTCTTGCCTGTACCGATCAGCTCGTAATGCCCGCCGCGATCAAGGGCGGCTTTGTAAGCCGGTCTTGCGCGAACGGTCTTTAGAAACGCCGCGAGATGCGGATAGTCAGAACTTAGATCGGTCCGTACTTCGGCCGCTTCCAGCGCAAAGCTCATTTGCACATCGGCGGCTGTAAACTTGTCGCCGCAGAACCATTTTGACTCGCTCAGCGTTTCTTCCATGAAAACGAGGTTGCTTTTCACATTCGCGTCGAGATAGCCAGCTCGCACCTTGCCGGCGATGCCTTTTGCGATCGGTTTCACGAAGAACGGCATCCGCGCAGTCTCTATGCGTGCGAGGATCAGCGAGATGATCATCAGGGGCATGAAGGTGCCCTCCGCATAGTGCATCCAATACGTGTAAGAGCGCCATTCAGGCGTGCCTGCTACCGAGTGCAGTCTGCCATCGTCGTAGGTGTGCACGAGGTATTCGATGATCGCACCGGATTCCGCCATCGTGACATCGCCATCCACGATGACGGGCGCTTTGCCGAGCGGGTGAATTTCCTTGAGTTCCGGGGGCGCAAGGCTAGTCTCCTTGTCGCGCCCATAGCGCTTGATGTCATACTCGACGCCGAGTTCCTCCAGCAGCCACAGGACACGCTGTGAACGCGAGTTTTCCAAGTGATGAACGATCAGCATTGTCTTCTCCCCCTCAATTTTGAATTTTGTACAGGATACTGCAATTTGAAAGCGCTGGCGGCATAGGAGGAAACTCCCGTTTGCTGATCCGGTCACGGGAAAGTGCATGAACTACAGATTTCTCGTAGCATGAGCGACTTGCACCGCTTCTGAAGCCCGACCCACTGTTGACCCAATGAAAATAGCGCACTCGTCACGCCTCCTCTTGTTGCTGCTGGGCTTGTTGCTCGCGGCGAACGGCTTCGCCCAAGAGCCTCAGGGCAGTGAGGAACCCGCCACACCGGACCTGCAGTCCCTGCAAACCAACTGGTGGGCCTACTTCGAGGGGTCCCGTGCCGAGGTCGAGCCGAGGATCGAGACGTACCTCAACGATACGGGTGTTCAGATTGCCAACCTTGCGCCGCAGAACCAGTCGATCGCCCAGGCAATTCTCGAGGCGGTACGCGACAACTTCACGGCATTCCTGGCTCTTCTGGATGACACCGAGCTCGAGCCAAAGGAACTGGAACCGGCCGCGGCGAATTATTCGATCGATGACCTGCTAAAACTCGCAGCGGATGCCCGGGTTGCACGCTCCGCCGCGGCCGAGGAACAGCTCGAGGTCGATCGGGAAAAACGCGTTCTCGACGGCACTACGCGGCACCGAGATGCCGTGTTCGACGATTACGTGGACGCTCCGGCCGGCGATGAACGTTGGCTGGCCGGTCTGAGATTGCTGCAGGCGCGCTCGGCGAAGGCTATTTCAACGCGCCGCCTGGCGCTATTGACCAAGCGAGCCGAGCTCGCCAACACTTATGCGCAAGCGACGGCGACACGCGCCGACCTTGCCAGGGATCGATTGGCGACCACCGCCGAAGAAGCGGATCTCGATGCCTTGAACAAACGCGTGGATGCCGGGACGGCTGCAGTCGAAAAAGCCGAAGAAGAGCTGCGCACAGCTCAAATTGCCGCCAGCGGGCTCGACCTGAATACCACGCAGGGCCGCTCGCAGCAGCGCTTGCAGCAACAGCGGCTGACAGCGGCAGAGATAAGCCTCGCGCTGGCCAAAGCCACGTTGGCGGGATTCGAGGCGCAGCGCTGGTGGACCGAAATGGCGCTGGATACGGCGCCCGATACCAGCTCGCTCGGAGATCAGGCGCTCGAATGGTCGGAATTCGTGCGCAGCGTCGAGCAGCGTGTGCCCGAGTGGAAGCAGGAAACCGGGGACGAACTGCTTGCGGTTCAAAGCGTCGACCGGGACGGTCTTGATCGAGCTTCGCGTCGCCTGCTCGACCAGCGACTGGGATCTGCCCGAGAAACGCTGACGCAGATCGGGGAGCTGAACGCGGCTATCGCCGATCTGAAGCTCCTGATGCTGGTCGTCGATAGTGCCGCCGCCGAATACACGGGGGTGTTCAAGTCCTGGCTTTCCGGCGTAAGCCGCTCGATCAAGACCGCTTATATTCGCGTTGTCGACCTGGCCGACGTTACATTGTTCTCGGTGGGAGAAACGCCGGTTACCGGCGGTGACATTCTGCGCGTGCTGGTCATTCTGGCCATCGCCTACCTCTTGTCCCGCGGCATCCGTCACGCGATCAGGCGCGTTGGTGCCGACGAATCGAGTGGCACACAGGCATCACTCTACACGGTTGGTCGCCTCAGTCACTACACGATCATCATTCTCGGATTGGTGATAGCGCTGTCCTCAATCGGGCTCGACTTCAGCAATCTCGCGCTGGTTGCCGGCGCGCTCAGTGTCGGCATCGGTTTTGGCCTGCAGTCCATCGTCAACAATTTCGTTTCGGGACTGATCATACTTTTCGAGCACTCGCTGCGTGTTGGCGATTATATTGAGCTCGATACGGGACTGACGGGCACGGTCAAAGCCATCAATGTACGCAGCACGCTCATCAACACCAACGACAACATTGACATCGTCGTGCCTAATTCCGAGTTCGTCACCACGAAACTCACGAACTGGACGCTGGGCGAACGCATACTGCGCGTCCGCATTCCGTTCGGCGTAGCCTACGGCAGTGACAAGGAAACGGTAAAGAAAGCGGCGCTGGAAGCGGCGGCCGAAGTGCCTTATACCTTGACCAACATGAAGGGCCGCGAACCCGATGTCTGGCTCGTGGAATATGGCGACAGCAGCCTGAATTTCCTGCTGCTGGTCTGGGTTAATCGGCAGGGTGCCCGACGGCCCACAAGAACCCGATCTGCGTATCTCTGGGCGCTTGAGACCAAGCTGACTGAGCATGGCATCGAGATTCCGTTTCCGCAGCGCGACCTGCACCTGCGCTCCGGATGGCCAGATGCGCAGCAGCCCGCACCAGCCACAGCGCCCGCAGCACCGCCCGAGCCACAAAAAACATGATGAAAGGGAATCGGGAACGGGGACATTCTTAATTTAGCGTATTAATACATTAAATTAAGAATGTCCCTGTTCTTGTCAGGCAGAAGCGGTCGCCTGACTTCGTCGTTGCCCCAGTTTGGCGAGCTGTTCGGGCGGAATATAGTCGAAGATGAACGTAATCCGATCTTCGGCACCCTTGTTCATGACGCTGTGGTTCTTTTGATTGTTGATTTCGTAAGCCTTACCGACTTCGAGACGATGAGGCCTGCCGTCGATCATGAAGCGAACCCTGGGATTGGTCGTGATTGGCACATGGATGCGGTGGCCAACGTGAAACGAAGGGTGAGTATCGATATGCGGCCTGATTTTGCCGCCGACCAACAGTTTGGCCGCCATCGCGCGGATTATCGTTCCGCCTTTCGGATAATGCCTGTCGATGATGTCGTGCATCACCGGGATCGCCGCATCGGCAAGCCGGTCCCACCCCGGTTCTTTTGAGATCTCGATTTCAGGCCAGTGCTCTAGATTGACGAATACCAGCACTATCGACTCGGTTTCCCTGTGTACATCGAAAACCTGCTGACGATACTGATCTTCCCCCCAGGCTTTCTCATCCTGGGCGAGAATCGCGTCGCTCAGCGCAACGGAGTCAACACTGCCGAGATCCCTGAGAAGGGTATCGATATCCATCGCGTTCTCAGAGGCAACCTCGTTACTTGAAGTTCCTGCGATAGTTGATGCCTATCGTGCGCGGTCGGTTGACGCTGAGCCTGGTTTGCGCCCAGCGGTCGTTGTAGAACTGCTTGGCATACTCGTCGGTGGCGTTATTGACAAACAGCGACGCACTCCAGGTATTCGCCTCGAGGCCAAAGCGCAGATTGACAAGCGTGTAAGCGTCCTGCGTGCGAACAGGCTGGTCGAATTCGACCGACTGGATTCCCGACAGGGAATTGACGGAATCACCCGTATGCTGGATGCCGATTCCGAATGATGGCTCGGCGCCCCACATCGTCGTGTCTAAATACCGGTCTACGTTGAGGCTGGCCTTCATATCCGGTGTTAACGGCAGCCGGGTGCCTTTTTCAGCCGACCTGTCAATCGGCGCGCCCGCAACCTCCAGGGTGCCGCTCTTAGACAGCTCGGCGTCATTGAATCCCAGGTTGGCCGTGATGTTCCAGCCGTCGGCCGGCAACCAGTTCAGGAATGCTTCCACGCCCGTGATTTCAGCCTCGGGGAAGTTGAGGATACCGAGCGTAAACAGGTTTGGCGTCGGATCTTCGGCCTCGATCTGCATATCTTCCCAGACCATGCGATAAGCTGTGAGGTTTAACTGCACGCGCCCGTCGGCCAGCGTCGTCTTTGCACCAAACTCATAGTTCTTGACAAGATCGGAGCTGAACTCATTGTAAGGCGCGCGGCCGAATATCGACCTCGGCTTTGCGGCGTTGGCGCCGCCACGGCGAAAACCCTCGGAGTACGTGGTGTAGACCATCGCATTATCACTAAGGTCATAGTTCAATGTGACTTTGGGCACAAACCCGGACTCGGAAGACGACGACAACGTGTCCTGGTAGCAATGGTCGCCGGTTGAACCCGAGCAGTCCGATTCTCGTGCCATTGTCCTGTAATCGGACAAACCGCCAACCAGCGTCGACTGCTGCAGACGCCGGTCGAGATCGACACTGAACCAGCGGCCGCCGGCCGTAATACTGAAGTTGTCCGTGATGTCGAATCCGATTTCACCAAACAATGCGGTTTGTGTCAGCGTGTTGTCATACACACCGGTCCACCAGTTATTGGACGGGGCTACCGGATCAATACACTCGTTGATATTGTCGTCTCCAGTGCCGCAGTTGTAGTAAAACGCAACATAGTTCAGGTAAAAGTGGGCGCCGTATGCATAGGCGACGGTTGCCGTTCCACTGTCAATAAGGTTGTCAACATTTGACGAGAAATGCGCGTGGTCCTCGGACTTGTTGTAGAACGCGCCGACGATGCCAGACCAGCGACTGTCCGAATCGCTGGGCGTGGCGACGCGGAGTTCGATACTGGTCCGATCCGAATCGCCAGTGCTGAACACCTGCGCACGCGGATCCTGGTCAGGGAGGAAATCGTATATCGCATAACAAGGATAAGCTGCGGCGCCGTAGTAACAGTCGGCCAAATAGTTGACGCTGAATTTGTTCGGATAGCGTTCCTGCCAGCCGCTGAGATACGTCGTCGCATCTGCCCGAAACAAGTACTCACGATTCAGGAACGACGTAGCGAGCACCACGTCTGCGCCGCCCAGACGACCTTCCAGCGTTAACGCGAGCTGATACCACTCGTCCTCGAAGTCTTCCTCTTCATAGCGCATCTGCTGCCATTCGCCAAGGCTGCGCCCATCCAGGAAATTCTCCGGGATATCGGTATCGCCGAAGCCATCTTCTTCGAGTTTTTGATAAATGGCGCCTATATCGACGGTCCAGTCTTCGGTCGGGAGCCAGCGGAGATTGGCACGGCCGCCAATTGTCGTCGATCCATTCACATCTTTGGCGACGAACTCGGCATTGTCGAAGGTGCTTACACCACCCGCCGGGAATAGCGGACCGGTCGGACTACCTCCGAGTACGTTGTCGATGTAACCTGCTTCTTCGGCATAGAAACCGACCAGGCGCAGCCCTGCTTTTTCTTCGGCAATCGGAAGGTTGACCATGCCGCTGACTTCGTAGCCGACATCACCGTGGGCCACACTCGACACGCCAAGATCGACCCAGCCGTCAAACTCATCCGTCCTCGGCTTGTTGGTGATAATGCGTAGCGTGCCGCACTGCGACGCATCGCCAAACAATGAGCCCTGCGGTCCGCTGAGGGCTTCGACGCGTTCTATGTCGATAAGCCGCGGATCGGGATTGAAGCCGGCAACCGTTATAGGCTGCTCGTCGAGATACACGGACGTCGTCGGATTATCACTGAAAGCAATGCCCGACACGGCACAACCACGCATGATGACGTTGGAGCCACCCGGATGCCGCGTCCCGAACGACAGCGCCGGTATGCGACCCGCGTAATCGTCAAGCTGTTTGAATCCTTCGCGGACAATATCGTCAGTACCAAACGCCGTAATCGACATCGGTACGTCCTGAATACTGGCTTCACGCTTTGTGGCCGTAACGACAATTTCTTCGATGGCGGTTCTTTGTGCGTGTGCGGAAGGAGCGGCTACACAGGCTGCCGAAACGGCAACGGCAAGTGAAGTCCTGGAGAATTGCTGCGGTGCTTGCTGATCAGACATTCTTGTCCCCCGGTAACAAAAACGTTTTATAAGAGATTCAGTGTGCCGCCTGGCCCCCGGCATCACTTATTCCCGATGCTACCTCACTGTGAGCCGGCAATCCACGAACTTATGAGCGTCTGTCTTTCCGCGATTCAGCGCGGCCAGACCCAAGCCCGAAAATCAGTTGGTTAATGTATAGTATTCATAATGTTACGTTTTCTTTACTATGAGTCACTGGATTATGCGCGTTTCACAATGTGAGTCGTTGCGGCGCTGCGAGTCACCAACTTTGTGACCACACTTCTGGCAACATCGGTCGTTCGCGGCAGTCGCCAGGGCGAAAGCCACGGCGGCATCTATCTCATTGACCTCGACCGGCAGCGGGTGGCACAGCCTGTCGACTGGAATACGGCCAACATCGACTGGCAAGGGCGTGGCTGGGATCGCGGACTGCGGGGCATCGCGTTCGATACCGACAAAATATATGTCGCCGCGAGCGACGAGCTGTTTGTCTACAGCCCACAGTTTGAACAGATCGCATCGTTCCGCTCGCCCTACCTGAAACATTGCCACGAAATACATCGCTACAAGCGCCGGCTCTATGTGACCTCGACCGGTCACGATGCAATCGTGGGTTTTGACCTCGACGAAGGGCGGTTCTCCTGGGGCCTGCACATCACAAAGACCGTCGACGGGTTTCAGGCGACGCCTTTTCTACCTGGCGGAACCGAAGGGCCGCCGTTGCGCAATGAGTTACACATTAATAATGTTTTTTGCACCCGCCACGGCATGTTTATCAGCGGCCTCAGAACCGGCGGCCTGCTCCGCTATACGGGCGATCAGATCAGCATGGTCAGTCCGCTTCCGGCCGGTTCTCATAACGCCCAGCCGTTTCGCGACGGCATCCTGTTCAATGATACAGAATCCGATCTCGTGCGCTTTGTATCACCGGAAAAACAGCGCCTTTTCCGCGTGCCGCGATACGACGACAGCCTTCTTACACACACCGACCTTGACGATTCGCGAATCGCGCGACAAGCATTTGGCCGTGGACTCTGCGCGATTACTGAAGGCTTGGTTGCTGCGGGCTCATCGCCATCGACCGTCACGCTCCACGACCTCGAGTCGATGAAAACGACACTGAGTATCAACCTGACCATGGATATTCGAAACGCGATACACGGCCTGGAAGTCTGGCCTTTCGATACACCCTGACGGAAGTTGCTATTTCGCGTTGATATAGTCGTATTGCTTGTAGCGATCAAGCACCGGCTGCAGCACCTCGATGAGTTCGCTTAAGTTTTTCTCGTGATTGCGCCAGAAATGCACCGACCTGGTGTAGATCGGTTGCCGTACCTGTTCTGAGCTGGCCGTGCGCACCGGGCGGTCGGTGTCATGAAAGCGTAGGCATGCGTCTTCCCAAGGCAGCTCGCAATAGTCGATCAGCCGCCTGACCTGGGTTTCGAAGTCGGTCACAACGTCCTCGTACTGCACGGTAAGGATGCGACCTGGCATTACCTCGTGCCAGTGATCCATCAGGCGCTGGTACTGCAGGAAATATTCGCCGATGTCGGTGAGATCATAGGTAAACGGCTGGCCCTGACCGAATAACTGCCTGTAACAACTCAGGCAGGAATCGAGTGGATAGCGCCTGGCATCGATGATCTTCGCATTCGGCAACATCAGGTGGATGAAGCCTACGCTGGGGAAGTTGTTCGGCATTTTGTCGATAAAGTGTGGCGTACCCTCGAGGCGATGCATTTGTGCCCGCTGCAGATAGTCTTTGCCCAGCGCTTTGAAGTGCTTTTCCTCGAGTTCGAGCAGCGCCTGCGGATAGTTGATACCGTCGGCACGATTCCGATCAAGCGTTCGGGCCACCTGCTGGACATAGGGCAATTCCGAGGTCCCTTCGACCATGCTATGACTGGCCAGTATTTGTTCGATCAGTGTGGAACCCGAACGCGGCAGACCGACGATAAAGATCGGTGCTTTGTCCGGATGGCCCAGGCCGGAGCTCCGTTCGACGAATTCCTTGCTGAATACCTCGATGATGGCGTCGTTCTTCACCTCCGCGCCGACCGGGTCGTAGTGCTCGAGCATTCGGCGAGTGGCGTTACCCCGACTGTAATACTCCCAGGCGCGATCGAAATCACCCCTGTCTTCGTAGGCTTTCGCCAGGGCGAACAGGAAATTCACATGCGATTCATCGCCGATACCCTTTTTCTCCGCCCGGGCCTCCATCTCCCGGATGTCCTCGTCAGTCAGTTTGTAGGTCTTGAGGTTCGCGAGGCTCCAGTACGTCTCACCCTTGTCCGGCTTCAGCTCGATGCAGTCGCGGTAGGCCTGCACAGCTTCTTCCTGCCGCCCAACGGTCTTCAGCACGTGACCGAGCCCGAGTTTGGCGCCGGCATGCCTGGGCCTGAGCTCCAACACGCGTTCATAGGACTCGATGGCGTCGTAGGTCAGTGCCGCAGGACTTAGCGTCGACGCGAGCTGGTAATGCGCTTTAACGTTGCTCGGCTCGAGATTGATTGCCTTCCTGAAGCAGTCGATCGCTTCTTCATAACGACTTTGTTCTTTTAGCGTATTGCCGAGGTCGACTATCGCATTGACGAAATCCGGTGCCAGTTCTACGGTGCGTCGGAACAGCCGTTCGGCTTCATCGATGTCGAAAGCGGCGTACGCCATGATGCCCAACATCCGCAGTGCGTCGACATTCTTCGGATTGTCCCGCAGCACTTCCTTGTAGAGCCGCGCCGCTTCTTCCATGCGCCCGGCCCGGTGATGCTCCGCCGCGAGCGCCAGCTTCTTGCGTTCGGGGTTCAGATTGAATGACTTCTCGAACGCCTCGTCTGCCTCCTTGCCCTTGCCCATCACGGCGAGGCCTTTGCCGAGGCTCAGCCAGGCCAGTTCGAGCGTTGGGTCGAGCCGGGTCGCTTTTTGCAGTACCGGCACGGCGTCCTCGATCCGATTTTGATGCATCAGGGCGACGCCCAGATCTTCATGCGGTTTGGCAAATGTCGGCGCCAGGTCTATCGCCTGTCTCAGCCATTGTTCTGCGTCATTGAAATGCTTCCGCTTTATCTGTATCGCACCGAGCAGGGCCAGGAAATTGACGTTTTGCGAATCCTGCTGGATTGCGATCCGACAAATTTCCTCGGCCCGGTCAACCTGACCCTGGCTCACAAGTCCAATTGCCTCCTTGAACGTGGCCCTTTGTGTCGCCGCGGAATTCATCTCGTTGCTCGTGTCTTGTCCTGCATTTGCTGAACGTCGAATTCTACAACGGGTTTACGGCGCATTACATTGACAATCAAAGCCCAATGATCCGAGACTTACTGTATCGAAGCTTTGGAACAACTCTTGAAGACTTTCGAAGAAGCAATGCGGACCCGGGACTTCACCCTCAGTGCCGAGCTCAAGCTGGATTCCCGGTCGACCGCGGCATCCATCGTCGATCAGGCGAGCGCCCTGACCTCGATGGTCGACGCCATACAGGTCACGGACAATCCGGGTGGGCGCGTTCATATGTCTCCCCTGGTTGCGGCCGGCATATTGCTCGATCACGAAATCGACCCGGTCCTGCATCTGACCTGCCGGGACCGTAATCGCATCGCCTTGCACAGTGACCTGTTGGGCGCCGCGGCGCGCGGGATTACGAGCCTGTTGCTGATGCGAGGGCAAAAGTTCCCGGCGGATTTTCCATCGAAGCCAGCGACCGTTTATGACTGGGGTACGAGAAAGCTCATCGCCGCCGCGCACGCTTTGCAGTCGGACGCGGAAAATCTAAATCCTCCACATTTTTTTATTGGTTCAATCGCTACCGCTTTCAACCCAGCCCGCGGCTGGCAGCCCGGCAAGATGGCGACGAAAGCCGATGCCGGAGTCAAATTCATTCAGACGCAGCTTTGCTTCGACATAGATTTGATCAAGCGATACGTGGCAGGCCTCATCGACGCCAAGCTTCTCGAGAGAGTTAACGTCATCATCAGCATTGCGCCAATACCGTCGGCCGACATCGGCGAATGGCTCGCGAGTAATTTGCGCGCGACGGTCGTTCCCGAAGACATTATCAATCGACTCAGGCGGTCGAAGGATCCCGAGCGCGAGGGAATCGAGATCTGTGCTGAGATGCTGCAGCAGCTCAAAGACGTGCCGGGCGTATCGGGCGCGAACCTGATGTCGTTCGGCAACGCCGACACCGTGGCGAGGTCAATCGAAATCTCCGGATTGCGCGCCCGGAGAGATTAGCCAGCCGGAGAGATGGGCCTACGGCCTGTCGGAACGCTACGCGTTCCTCGGATCGAACTCTGGAGTTCGAATTTTATCCAGAGCTGAAAAAGAAAAAGGGCCCCCGACGGGGACCCTTTGTCTTTTTTGGCGCGCCCGGAGAGATTCGAACTCCCGACCGCTCGGTTCGTAGCCGAGTACTCTATCCAGCTGAGCTACGGGCGCATTGTCTGGGTCGTGTTCGCGGCCATGGGCCGCTCCTTAAAAAGAAATTCTGGCGGAGAGAGAGGGATTCGAACCCTCGAAGGGGTATTAGCCCTTACTCCCTTAGCAGGGGAGCGCTTTCGACCACTCAGCCATCTCTCCGATGTGTTGGTTCCCGCCACCCTGCGGGCCTCTGCGGCTGGCCATACTACTGTCCGAGGTGGTTGAGGTAAAGCGGTTTCCGAGCCTATTCCGCCGTTTCGGGCTTATCGGAATCGCCGGCCGCTTCTGCGGCTTGCTCGCTCTTTATTCGCTCGAAGATTTCTTCCCGGTGCACTGCGACGTCTTTGGGTGCATTGATCCCGATTCGGACCTGATTTCCCTTGACCCCCAGGACGGTGATTGTGATATCGCTCC
>CAMYIS010000280.1 GCA_947258485.1 uncultured Woeseiaceae bacterium | reverse complement strand
GATTTCCAGCAGGCGTTCGGAAGGGACCCGCTTGCCGTTCTCGATCATTGACAGGTATGAAACCGACGGGCCGGCATCGGCATCGATCTGCACGCAGCGGACCGAGAGGTCCTCCAGCGTGAGGTTGTTTCGCTTTCGTAAGCTTTTGATTTTAGTGCCTAAAAAGTGCGCTTTTCGGCGGAGCCCCTGGTGGCTGCTCATGTCGATTCCTCTTGTGAAATTGACAGTGTGAAATTTTCGCTGTGAAATTTCATGGTAATGGGGCGTACACTAAGCATCAAGTGATTTTTTCGCACGATTTACGGTGCCCAGGGAAAAGAGGACATTGCCATGACGCGACAGGAACAGATTAATAAGCTCAAATCGGAGTGGGCGAACAGCCCACGGTGGAAAGGGGTCGAGCGCGGCTACAGCGCTGAAGACGTAGTGAAACTGCGTGGCACGGTGCAGATCGAACACACGCTCGCGCGGCTCGGCGCCGAGAAGATGTGGCGACTTGTGAACCAGGATGAACCGCTCTGCGGGCTGGGTGCCCTGACAGGCAACCAGGCCATCCAGGAAGTTCAGGCCGGTTTGAAAGCTATTTATTGCTCCGGCTGGCAGGTCGCCGGCGACGGCAACAGCGCGGGCGAAATGTACCCGGACCAGAGTCTGTACCCGGTCGATTCAGTGCCGAAGATGGTAGAGCGCATCAACAATGCTCTGCTGCGCACCGATGAGATTCATGCGCTCAACGGCGATGACAGCATTGACTGGCTACCACCGATCATTGCCGACGCCGAAGCGGGCTTTGGTGGCAACCTCAATGCCTTTGAACTGATGAAAGCCATGATCCGAGCGGGCGCATCGGGCGTACATTTTGAGGACCAGCTTTCTTCCGCCAAGAAGTGTGGTCATATGGGTGGCAAAGTCCTGGTGCCAACACACGAGGCCGTGGCGAAGCTCAACGCCGCCCGGCTTGCCGCCGATGTCTGCGGCGTTCCGACCGTACTGCTGGCGCGTACCGATGCGGATGCGGCCAACCTGATCACGTCCGACTCAGATGATCGCGACCATCCGTTCATTACGGGTGAGCGCACGCCGGAAGGCTTTTACCGCACCAAGGCCGGTATGGACCAGGCAATCGCACGCGGGCTGGCTTATGCGCCCTATGCGGACATGATCTGGTGCGAAACCTCCAAGCCGGATCTCGAGCAGGCAAAGGTCTTCGCCGATGCTATTCACGCCGAATTCCCGGACCAGCTGTTGTCCTACAACTGTTCGCCGTCGTTCAACTGGAAAGCGAATCTCGATGACGCGACGATGAAAGTCTTCCGCGAAGAACTTGGCAAGATGGGATACAAGTTCCAGTTCATCACGCTGGCAGGCTGGCATGCGTTGAACTCGAGCATGTTCAACCTGAGCCGCGCCTACAAGCAGGATGGCATGTACGCGTACTCGCAGTTGCAGGAAAAAGAGTTTGCAGACGAGAAGTTCGGCTTCCGCGCCGCCAAGCATCAGTCCTTTGTAGGGTCCGGGTACTTTGACGCGGTGCAGAATACGATCATGCACGGATTGTCATCGACGACAGCGCTGGACGGTAGCACTGAAGAAGAGCAATTCGTCGCATAAACCGATTGACAGGCACGTGTCCGGCAGGAGCTAATACTCTTGGAATCAGCAGCGGCTAGCTCTATGAGTATTGACGAACGACAACCCGTTGGTGGGTTGAGCATTTCTCGTGTCTTTTTCGATTTTGTCGAGAAGGAACTCCTGCCGGCGATCGGTTTCAAGTCAGAGGTCTTCTGGAGCGGACTTGAATCGATTGTCACGGAGCTGACGCCGATCAATCGCTCGCTGCTGGCAGTCCGCGATGATCTGCAGCAAAAAATCGACGAATGGCATGTCGCGAGGCAAGGTAAACCCTGGCAACAGGCTCACTACATCGCATTTCTCAAAGACCTTGGCTATCTCGCCGATACGGGAGAATCGTTCCAGGTTGAAACGGCCAATGTCGACGCCGAGATTGCGGAAATTGCCGGACCACAGCTCGTCGTACCGGTTAGCAATGCACGGTTTGCTATCAATGCCGCGAACGCTCGCTGGGGCAGTTTGTATGACGCGCTTTACGGTACCGACGTCATCAGCGAGGACAACGAACAGCAGCGCGAAGGCCCCTACAATCCAGCGCGCGGTGCGGCCGTCATCCGCTACGCGACAGCGTTTCTTGATCGTGCAATTCCGCTCGATGGTGTCAGCCACGCTGATGTGAATAGCTACGGGCTCGATCGACCGGAGGCGGGCACAGCGTTCGTGGCTTCGCTCGCCAACGGCGAAACAACGCAGCTGAAAGACCCGCGGCAGTTCGTCGGATTTTCGATACACAATGAGCGCTGCGCCTACCTGTTTCGCAATAACGGCCTGCACATCGAAATCCAGGTCGATCCCGACCACCCGGTTGGTCGGGACGCGACCGCCGACGTTTCGGACGTCATTCTCGAGAGTGCCATCACCACGATCCAGGATTGCGAGGACTCGGTCGCGGCCGTCGACGCTGAGGACAAGGTCGGCGTGTATCGAAACTGGCTGGGGTTGATCCGGTGTGAGCTGGAAGCGACGCTTGAGAAGGCGGGCAAGACGATCACGCGCAGGCCGAACCCGGATCGCGTATACACGGCCACCGATGGCAGCGAACTGGCGCTGTCGAGCCGCAGCCTGCTCTTGGTTCGGAACGTCGGGCACCTGATGACGACGAATGCCGTACTCGACCAGGCGGGCGACGAGATTTTCGAAGGAATGCTTGATGCCGTAATCACGACAGCATGTGCCATGACCGATCGCAGGCGCGAAGGGTATCAGCCGAACAGCTCGACCGGCAGCATCTACATCGTAAAGCCAAAGATGCATGGACCCGAGGAAGTCGCTTTCACCGACAAGCTTTTCGCCCGTGTCGAAGAGTTGTTCGAGCTTGAGCCGAGTACGATCAAAGTTGGTGTCATGGATGAAGAGCGCCGCACCACCGTCAATCTTGCTGAATGTATTCGTGCCGTCAGTAAACGCATCGTGTTTATCAACACCGGCTTTCTGGATCGTACCGGTGACGAAATTCATACCAGCATGCAGGCCGGGCCCGTGCTCCCAAAAGAAGCCATCAAGAAAGAACCGTGGATCAACGCCTACGAAGACTGGAACGTTGATGTCGGCATACGCTGCGGACTGCCCGGTAAAGCGCAGATCGGCAAAGGCATGTGGCCGAAGCCCGATGAGATGCTGCAGATGATGGAGACGAAGCAGGCGCATCCGGAAGCCGGAGCTAACTGTGCCTGGGTGCCGTCGCCGACTGCAGCGACACTGCACGCCATGCACTATCACGCGGTTAACGTGCGCCAAAGGCAAAAGACGCTCGCGAAAAGAAAGTTGGCAAGCCTCGACGACATCCTGACGCCACCGCTGGGCGATCTCAGTCGCTTGTCGGCGAACGAGATTCAGGCCGAGCTGGACAACAACGCGCAGGCGACATCCTGACGCCACCGCTGGGCGATCTCAGTCGCTTGTCGGCGAACGAGATTCAGGCCGAGCTGGACAACAACGCGCAGGGAATACTCGGCTACGTTGTCCGCTGGATCGATCAGGGTGTCGGTTGTTCCAAAGTCCCTGATATCAATGATGTTGGCCTGATGGAAGATCGGGCTACCTTGAGAATATCGAGTCAGCACATTGCCAACTGGTTGTTACATGGCATAACGAACAAAGCCCAGGTACTCGAGACGTTCAAGCGCATGGCGAAAATCGTCGACAGGCAGAATGAGGGTGATGCATCATACGAACGCATGAGTGACGATTTTGACTCAAGCATCGCTTTTGAAGCCGCCTGTGCACTGGTGTTCGATGGCTGCAAGCAGCCCAATGGCTATACCGAGCCGCTATTGCATCGCTATCGCCGGCAGAAGAAAGCGCAGCTTGTGAAATAGAGCGTGCGGTCCGCGGCCGTGCGACTGCTACTTGTAGCGGCATTGCTGCCCGGCTTGTTGTTTGCTGATGACGTCGTCACCGTTGCTGTTGCCAGCAACTTCGCAACAACTGCAGCGGAACTGTCGGCGGCTTTCACGAAAGTATCTGCAGTTCCGGTCCGTATCAGTCCCGGATCGACGGGCAAGCTCTATGCTCAGATCATCAACGGTGCGCCATTCGACCTTTTCCTGGCAGCTGACTCACAGCGCCCCCTGTTACTCGAGCAATCCGGGTTAACCGTGAGTGGCAGTCGGTGGACCTACGCGATCGGCAGCCTCGTCTTGTGGTCGCGTGATGAACGGCTGCGAGGCAAAGACTGTCGCGAGGTGCTCGAGCAAGGTGACTATCGTTGGCTTGCACTCGCCAACCCGGAAACGGCCCCGTACGGTGCGGCAGCGCGTGAGTATCTTGAAAGCGCGGGTCTCTGGGAGTTTGCATCTCGTCGTGCCGTATTCGGAGAGAATATCGCGCAGACCCTACAGTTTGTTGCAACCGGTAATGCGACACTGGGGTTTGTAGCGCTGTCGCAAACCAGGGACCCAAATTTGCCCCGCGCCACCTGCGCCTGGCCCGTTCCGGCCCCTTCGCAGGCCTCGTTACACCAACAGCTGGTGTTGCTGGAACGGGCGCGCAGCAATACCGGCGCCCAACAGTATCTTGAATTCCTGGCCACGCCGGCCGCCAAAGAGATTATCGGTCGGCACGGCTACGAGGTTCCGGACTAATGGATGATCTGACCGGGATGTCGATATTCGCGCCGCTTCTGCTCTCGGTGCAGCTGGCGTTCGTGACCACGGTCGTATTGATCCTGATTGGTACACCGATCGCCTGGTGGCTTTCGCAAACCCCGTCGCGATTCAAACCGGTTGCGCAGGCGATCGTGGCGATGCCTATCGTACTGCCACCGACCGTGATCGGCTTTTACCTGTTAATTCTGTTGGGTCCGAACGGTGTGATCGGAAGCTGGTGGGTGCAGGTGACCGGCAGTGCACTGACGTTTTCTTTTTCGGGACTCGTGATCGCGTCGTGCGTTTACAGCCTGCCCTTTGCAGTCCAGCCATTGCAAAGTGCATTCGAGTCGTTGCCCCGGCAGACGCTGGAGTTTGCCTGGACACAAGGCGCATCAAAACTCGATGCGTTCTTCGCCGTTGCAGTGCCGATGTCAGTTCGTGGCTTCATCGGTGCATCCGTTCTTGCTTTCGCCCACACGCTCGGCGAATTTGGCGTCGTGCTCATGGTCGGCGGCAATATCCCTGGAGAAACGCGTGTAATTTCCATTGCTATCTACGATCAGGTCGAAACACTCAATTATGGCGCCGCACACCAGATGTCTTTGTTGTTGCTGGCGTTTGCTTTCGTCGTGTTGTTCGGGATGTTTGTCATCAACCGACGCTGGAGCGCGCGATGACGAGGATTGCCAGCATAACTTCGGACACCACTGTTCCGCTGAAACACGCTTTGCGCCGCGATGATTTCAGACTCAGCGTCGACGTGCAGATTCCTGCGACCGGGATTACGGGTTTGTTCGGTGAGTCGGGGTCCGGGAAGACAAGCTTGCTGCGGTGTATTGCCGGGCTCGAGGCGGACCTGTCGCATGATACTCGCCCGGTACACGAGCGCGGCGTCGGCTACGTCTTCCAGGAGCCGCAGCTTTTCCCGCATCTTGATGTGCGCCGAAATATCGAGTTCGGTCTACGCAGGTCATCAGCCCCGAAGGTCGATCGCGAGCAGGTGATCGAGATGTTGGGCCTCGGCGACCTGCTTGATCGCATGCCAGATGGCCTGTCGGGCGGGGAAGCACAGCGCGTTGCCATAGCTGCGGTATTGCTGCGATCGCCAAAACTCGTACTGATGGACGAACCGCTGGCGTCACTGGACCAGCGCCGTAAAGACGAGTTGCTGCCCTATCTCGACCGTTTGCACGATGAACTGTCCGTACCGATGATTTATGTAAGTCACAGCATCGACGAGGTTAGTCGGCTGTGTGATTACCTGTTGTTGATGGAAAGCGGCAAGATCGTTGCCAGCGGTGACTTGCATGAAATGCTGTCACGTCTGGATCTACCGATGCTGTCGGGATCAAACGCCGGCTCCATTATCGACGCCAAACCCTGGCGCTACAACCGCGACTACGACCTGACGCAGTTCAATTTCTCGGGGGGAGAGCTCAGTGTGCCCGGCCGCTACGAAACAAGTGCGCGTAGCGTTCGGCTGCGGATCGCGGCACAAGATGTCAGTATTTGCCTGAGCAGGCCGGACGATACGACCATACTGAACGTCCTCGCCGCCGAAATAGATGACGTGCAAACGTCGGGACCTGCATCGGCGGTGGTGCGCCTCGTCCTGGGCACCGACTACCTGCTGGCGCTGGTTACGAGGCGTTCCGTTGCTCGGCTTGATCTCAAGAAAGGCGACCAGGTATTTGCCCAGGTCAAGTCAGTGACGGTCAGGCATTGAAGGTATTCTTCTATGGTCTTTTCATGGACGTGGACATTCTCGCGAGGCAGGGAATAACTCCGCAGGACGCTGTAGTCGGGCACGTAGACGGATTGAGTCTGCATATCGGAGAGCGCGCAACACTTTTACGCTCTGCTGGTGCCCGGGCGTATGGAGTCATGATGGAGATATCTTCTCGTGAAGCGAAGGATTTGTATGCAGGGAGCAGTGTCGCAGACTATGTGCCAGAAGCTGTAACCGTCGAACTCAAGGACGGGAGCGAGGTTGAAGCTAGTTGCTACATTTTGCCTGACGACAAGGTCACCGAAACCAACAGGGACTATGCAGAAGCCCTCCTGCAAGTGGCGGTCAAACTATGTCTGCCTGATACTTATATTGCCGAGATCACGCAAGCTTGTGTCTAGCTGAACGACCGCTTTGTATCCGAAAGCGGGCGTTGGCCTGATAGGATGGCGAAGGGCTGCTACTGACCCAAAACGGATGCGTAAAGTATTCAAGACCCTGTTGTAGATACAAACCGTCATTTAGCAGAGCTAGCGGATATATTTCGCGAGGTCGATACGCGTCTCCAACAACCGAGAAATAGCATGCGCGGAGCCTGGAGTTTTTTCCCGTAAATTGCGTATTCTGAAAACTAAAGCGGCAACGAGAGGACAAGATGAAAATAGCCTATGCAATCCTTTTATTCATACTGACTTTTCTAGCCGTTTCATCGGGCGTGACGAAAATTGTATTGATGCAACAAGATGTTGAGTTTTTTGGTCGGTATGGATTCTCGAACACAATGCTCATCGCTTTCGGAGCAGCTCAACTGATTGGTGGCACCATGATGCTGTTGAAGAAGACGAGATTCGTTGGGGCAGCCATTGTCGCAAGCACGTTCCTTGTATCTTTGGCGATATTGCTTATGGACGGCAACATGGCTATCAGCATAGTTACCGCTATTGCAACGCTGATGCTATTCGTCGTCATGAAGGTGAGTTGGCAACCTCATGCGAAAGAACCGAACGGCGGCTAATGGCCGTAAGCAGCCGGCCAAATGAGAAACTGATGAACGGCTGCTACTGACCCAAAGCGGACCTTTCGAATTTATTGACCTACACCCGCTCAAGTGTGTCCTTTCAGTCTGAAGGGCCCTTCGTGCGGGCCGTCTCGTTTTTTCTGTAAGCAATGAGACTTGCGTCACAGCTCACTGAGCGTCCAGGTGAAACCCCATCTGTAACATTCTAATCTTTACGGGGCTTGCGCACAGGTACGGGAGATATCTCATGATTTTCTTCGGATCAAAAGGAAAGGTCGTCGCTGGAGACGTGGTGCAGGGCGTTCAATGCCCGAGCTGTCAAAATAGCCAGCATGCGTCATTCGGAATATTGAATTACTTCCATCTTTACTGGATTCCGACATTTCTTACGTCAAGAAAAGCCGGCATTGAGTGTATGCACTGCAAACGAACCCTCGTTGGTGACGAATTGCCATCGCATCTCGCTGAACAAATCAAGTCCGGCGTATTCACTACAGGGAATACGCTACCAATGTTCTCTGGTCTGATCATAATCGGTGTTCTTACTATGTTTGGGGTATATGCAGCGCAACAAGACGATGCGCGCGAAGCCACCTATATCGCCCAGCCGGCGGTCGATGACTACTATGTAGTCAAACTCACTGAGATGTATGACGAAGTCGATGCCGAGTATCCCTACGGTCTAATGCGCATTACAGACGTGTCATCAAACGGAATAGAAATGCAGGTCGGTAATATGGCTTACAACAAAGCATCCGGCGTGCAGAAAGACATTCGTCAGGGCAAGGCGTCTGCGGATACTTATTATAATTCCGAAATCATCCTTCTCGAGGTGGCTGATTTGAAACAGCTGAGAGACTCTGGGGCAATCTACTCCATCGAGCGATGATAATCAGCACACATGCGGAGCCTTGGATGTGGGCTCCGCCCAAAATTTAAAGCAGCCGTCGATCGACGGACTAGAAACTCACAAAATAGAACCGGCGGCGCTAGGCTTGTTTGCGCCGGCGCCGTGGAGCGCCTTTGCTTTTTCCACCGCGATTCTTGGGCGTACCAAAGCGATGTTTCTTGACTCCGCCATTACGGGATCCGCTCGATCGCCTCGATCGGCCGTTCTGAATTGGCTCTGCCTTGATTCGGGGATCCACTTCATAACCCGGTACGATTTCTTTCGTGATTTTCGACCCGAGCAATTGCTCGATATCGCGCAGTAGCTTTAGTTCATCGACGCAGACCAGGGAAACTGCCGCACCTTCGTGTCCGGCCCGGGCAGTTCTCCCGATACGGTGCACATAGTCCTCCGGGACATGCGGCAGTTCGTAGTTCACGACGTGCGGCAAGCGCTGGATATCGAGACCGCGCGCGGCAAGATCGGTCGCAACCAATACACGCACGGAACCGTTCTTGAAGTCCTGTAACGCGCGAGTTCTCGCGCTCTGAGATTTGTTGCCGTGGATAGCGGTCGCCGCAATGCCATCGGCCTCGAGTTGGGTCGCCAGGCGGTTGGCGCCGTGCTTGGTGCGGGTAAAGACGAGAACCTGCTGCCAGTTTTCTTTGCCAATGCGATGTGAGAGCAGTTCGCGTTTACGATTCTTATCGACCGGGTAAACAATCTGGGTGACTTTGTCCGCCGTTGTATTTTCTTGTGCAACCTGGATTTCGGCGGGTGAATTCAGCGTGCTTGCAGCGAGCTGCTTAATCTCTTTCGAGAAGGTCGCCGAGAAAAGCAGGTTCTGACGTTCCTTCGGTAGCACTTTTAGCACCTTGCGAATATCACGAATAAAGCCCATGTCGAGCATGCGATCGGCTTCGTCGAGAACGAGCACCTCGACCGCAGAAAGATCAATGGTGCCTTG
>CAMYIS010000279.1 GCA_947258485.1 uncultured Woeseiaceae bacterium | reverse complement strand
GCGTTCGTATCAATGATGCGAATGTCATCAAGACCGACATTTCTGCAAGCAACGGCGTCATTCATGTAGTTGACACCGTCATTTTGCCTAACTGATCAACGTAATCCCCAAGGGCGGCACAAGGAAGTGCCGCATTTTCGACTATGTCCCTGCTCTCATCATTCTCATCTGAGTGTAACGTCGCGGTAATAGGCGCCAGCGGCGGTATCGGCCAGGCCATGCTGCGGCTGCTGTCCGATGATTTGCGCGTGGCAAACATCCATGCCTTCGCGCGTAGTGCGGCAGACGGGAGCTTGCCGAAAGTTACGACCGGGTTCATAGACCTCGCCGACGAGGATTCCATAGCGGCTGCGGTACAGCTTGCCACGAAGCAAGATGCCCTGGACCTCGTTATCGTCACCAGCGGCATCCTCTGGAAAGGAGAGAAGCTGCGGCCCGAAAAGAGCATGCGCGAACTTGACGCACACGGGCTGACGCAGCTGTTCGCAATTAATGCGGCAGGCCCGGCTTTGGTGGCTAAACATTTCTTGCCCGAGTTGCGCAAGGGATCCAAAACGCTGTTTGCATCCCTGTCAGCACGCGTCGGCAGCATCAGTGACAATCGGCTCGGCGGCTGGTACTCGTACCGGGCCTCGAAAGCGGCATTGAACATGCTTCTTAAGACGCTTGCCATCGAGCATGCCCGGCAGTGGCCGGATTCAGTCGTAGTGGGACTTCATCCCGGAACTGTGAATACGCCATTGTCGCGGCCTTACACGTCCCGAACTCCGAAGGACGCTTTGTTCTCCCCGGATACATCGGCCAGTCATTTGATGAAAGTAATAGATCAACTCTCCCCGGAAGATAGCGGCGGAGTATTTGCCTGGGATGGCACCCGAATTGAATATTGAGGAAAAGACATGATTCTCCAAGTAAGAAAAACATTCAGATCGTGGATGTTTCTTTATGCTGGCTTTATAGCTGCGCTTGCACTCGCAAACCAGGCCGGTGGCATGGATTATAGCGACGCAGAAAACCTGTCCCCGGTCATGATCGGAGCGGATGCCCCGGCGCTAACAATCGACGAGATTGTGCGTCGCTCGGATATCTAGTTCTCCCGTGCGACTCGGGCACGCATTGCGGTAGAATGTCCCACAGCAGACAATTAGTCGGGGTTTTGGCATCTCGTGATGAAGCTTGAAACAGGTCGATTTTCCATTTTGTTGTTCATTCCAGCCGCGCTGCTGATGATGGCGCTGGCGCCGGCAAGTGCAGCTGATCGCGTGGCGGAGTTTCGTGGCACGGGCAACACGACGACCGCGATCTTCAGAGTGGAGTCGCCGTGGGTGCTCGATTGGCGACTCGATGGTGACTTCGATGAGTTGGTCGCTCTCGACATAACGCTGCTCGAGGCCAAAAGCGGAAAACACGTGGGCCGTGTTCTGCACACCAAGCGTAAGGGCAACGGGGTCAAGTTATTCAGGTCGGGCGGGCTGTATCAGCTGAGAATCAGTTCATCACTGGCTCGCTGGACAGTAAAGATCGATCAGCTCACTCGCGAAGAGGCCGAGCTATACACGCCGAGATGATGATCTGACGCGGGACGATTCACCGTCCCAGATGACCACATCAAAAATAGTCTGGCTCGTTTCCCGGCGCCCATTTGATATTGCAGCCTATGCTCGGTTTCTGCTTGGCCAACGGCGGTTTCGAGTCGAGAATTGCATCGAGCGCGGCCCGCAAATCGTGCCCGTCGACGGGCAAGGCATTCGACGGGCGGCTATCGTCCAGCTGGCCGCGATAGACCAAGCGTTTGCTCGCGTCGAACACGAAAAAATCAGGTGTGCACGCCGCACGATAGGCTTTCGCAACTTCCTGGTTCTCATCGAACAAATACGGAAACGTATAACCCCAGGCTTCAGCCTCGACCTTCATATTGGCGGGACTATCGTCGGGGTGCTTGTTTACGTCATTGCTGTTGATTGCATAGACCGAAACGCCGCGCGCGGCATAGTCTCGACCGATGCGCGCCAGTTCTCCGCGTACGTGTTTGACAAACGGGCAGTGGTTGCAGATAAACATCACGAGGTATGCGCTGGCCTTGTTGCCCAGTGAGTGACGCTGACCATCCGGGTCTGGCAATGAAAAGTCAGGCGCCTCTGTTCCCAGGGGCAGCATTTGTGATTCGACCGCAACCATATTTCCGATCCCATTCTCTGTAGACCGGCACAGGTTACCAAAAGCCTCGGTCCAGTGGCATGCGAACAGCCCGCTGTTGTGCGATCATCATCAGCAGGATTGACGTTCGAGGTCTGCGTGAACAACACGTCGGAACAGAAAGGCAGCACAATCATAATACTTGCGGCCATTGTGGTTGTGATCTACGGCATGCAAATGGCCAAGGTTGTATTGGTGCCGTTCCTGATCGCGGTGTTCCTCGCTTTGATCACGGTGAAGCCGATGCTCTGGCTGCAGCAGAAGCGGGTGCCGGCCATTCTGGCGGCATTGCTCATTGTCACGATGATCATGATGATACTCGCCATGGTCGGCATGATCCTGGGCACGTCGATTGCCGATTTTACGGCGGCGCTTCCAGGCTACCAGGCGCGACTCGATACGATCGTCGACGGCATGGTCAGGTTTATTGCCGAGAACATAAAAGGTGACCAGTCCATCGAGAGCCTGGGCGATATGATCGATCCGGGCTGGGCAATGGGATTGGCCGCGACTATCCTGAACAGCCTGAAAGACGTATTGACCAATACGTTTCTCATTGTCTTCACGATGATCTTCATACTGCTCGAGGCATCGAGCGTGCAAACCAAGGTTGAAGCGGCGTTCGGTCGTTACGAAGACTCGCTCGATCGACCGAGGATCTTCCTGCAGAATCTTGGCCGCTATCTCGGCATCAAAACGATCGTGAGTATGGCGACGGGCCTGTGTGCCGGCCTGTTGACCTGGTCGATCGGGCTCGATTTTCCGTTGCTTTGGGCAATGCTGGCCTTTTTGCTGAACTATGTTCCGACCATTGGCTCGATCATCGCGGCCGTCCCTGCTGTCCTGCTGGCGCTGGTTCAACTTGGGCCGGGTGAGGCGGGTGCTACAGCCATCGGTTTCGCAGCGATCAACGTCATTTTCGGCAACCTGATCGAGCCGCGACTGATGGGTTATGGCGTCGGCATTTCGCCGCTGATCGTGTTCGTCGGCCTGGTTTTTTGGGGCTGGGTATTCGGGCCTGTCGGCATGCTTTTGTCCGTGCCGCTCACGATGACGCTCAAGCTCGCGCTGGAGAATGATGAACGAACGCGCTGGGTCGCTATCCTGTTGGGGTCGGAGCGCGACGCCGAGTACGAACTCCGGAGCAGGGCGGCAGACGATACTTCAGAAGTCGATCAGGCGACGTCTACGTCTTCGTAATCGTCTACATCCGGTTCTGTCTCTTCGATCTGCTCAAGCAGATTGATCGCGACAGCCACAAAGTCCGTATCGGTAATTATTCCGACGAGCTTTTCGTCGTCCATGACCGGTAAACAACCGATGGCGTGTTTCTCGAGAAACAGCGCTGCCTGACGCAAACTCGCGTTGATGTCTACCGTAGCGACATCCGAAACCATTGCATCTTCAATGAGGATTTCGTTCGCGTGGATTCGATTCTTCTGATCGCGCAGGAAGCTGTCCGTGGCAGCCAGCACGTTCGTCAACGTCACGAGCCCTACTAATTTATCGTCATCTATAACCGGGATGTGATGAATTCGGTTGTCGTGCATAAGCGCGCGGGCCTCGGCTAGCGTTGCGGACGGCGTCACCGTAATCAGATCGGTACTCATGATTGCCTCGATGGTGAACATAACTCCGTCCTTCTGCTTCGTCTAACTACTACTCAGTTTATCCATGACGGAGGAGAGTGCTATTGCGAGAAACACGTATTTCGCCGGAACCTGGCTGGTCCATGGCTGCAGCCGGTGTTGCAGGAGTTGCAATAGCAGGGTGTTGATCTAGACTGAACGCCCCCGCATCGAGATGGTCCGAACCAGCATGAACAAGCGATTTCTTCTGCCCCTGATTCTGTTCGTGATTCCGACGTATGCCGCCGAAACAGAGCCGGACGCGACCCGGATTGTTCGGGAAGCGATTGACCACTGGCGCGGTCTTTCATCGTACACCGAAATGACCATGGTGATTCACCGTCCGGACTGGGAACGGTCCATGACGATGCGCGCCTGGACCAAGGGGAAGGACCAAACGCTGGTTCGCGTCGTGGAACCTAAAAAGGACCGCGGCAACGGCACCCTGACCGACGAGAACAGCATGTGGACGTTTTCGCCGAAGGTGAATCGGGTCATCAAGATACCATCGTCGATGATGGGACAAAGCTGGATGGGTTCTGATTTCTCTAATAAAGACGTCGCTCGTGCTGATGACATTGTCGATCAATACGATCACACGATCCTCCAGCGTGAAGAAGTCGACGGGGTTACTGTTTATGATGTCCAGTCAATTCCGCACGAAGACGCCGCTGTGGTTTGGGGCAAGGAAGTGCTCAAGATTCGCGACGACTATGTCGTGGTCGAACATGCGTTTTTCGATCAGGATGACAAGCTTGTAAAGAAACTCGTGTCCCTGGAGATCGGGGAAATGGGTGGCCGTACGATCGCCAAGCGGCAGCGCATGGTAAAAACCGAGGAACCCAATGAGTGGACCGAAATCAGCGTCAACGATGTTGTCTACGAAATCGAACTGAAGGATAGCTTGTTCACCTTATCGAATCTGCGCAATCCGCGAGACTGATGAATATCGTTCTGCGCCTGGCCTGGCGCAATCTCTGGCGACACAGCAAACGCACCTGGCTGACTATCGGGGCGATGGTTTTTTCGAACACCCTGCTCGTCTTCATGATCTCGATTCAGTTCGGCATGTACGGCCTGATGATCGACAACACGCTGAAAGTGTTTACCGGACATATGCAAATTCAGGCGCCGGGCTACAAGGACGATCAGAAAATGAGACAGGTGGTCCCCGATATTGTGCCGCTGGCGTCGAAGCTGAGAAAAGCGTTCCAAACCGACACCATCGCTGCGAGAGGCTGGGCGTTTGGGTTGGCATCGAGCGACGAACGGAGCTACGGCATCGGAATATTCGGCGTCGAGCCCGAGTTTGAGCCCCGTGTATCGAGCCTGCCCGGACTCGTTAAAGAGGGCAGATATCTTCGCGAAAACGATACCACTGAGATCGTCATTGGGGCCGTTCTCGCCCGCAATCTGCGCGTCGCAATCGGCGATGAACTTACTTTGCTCGGCAGCGGTCTGGATGGCTCATTCGCGGCAGCCGTCGTCAATGTCGTCGGCGTATTCGAGAGCGGCATTGCCGACATCGATCGCAATTTCGCCGAGATGCCACTCGGAGCCTTCCAGGATGTTTTCTTTATGGAAGGGGCCGGCCACCAGGTTGTGGTGAGCGCCGCTACCCTGGACGACGCCGAATTGCTGGAGCCTGAGATTATCGCCGCTCTTCCCGGGGGCACCGATCTTGTCGTTCATGACTGGGACGCATTGCAGCCGGGGCTTAAGCAGGCGATCCAGGCGGACATGAGCAGCGCGTTCTTCATGTATGGGATCCTCGTGATCCTCGTTGCGTTCAGTGTTCTCAATACGCAATTGATGTCAGTCCTGGAACGCACGCACGAGTTCGGAATCGTGATGTCGCTGGGGCTCAAGGCGGGCCGTCTCGGCCGCTTGATAATGCTCGAAACCGCGTTGATGGGCATGATCGGCCTGATTATTGGCGCCATTACGGGCGTAATTTTTACCTCATGGTTCACTGTGAACGGTTTGTCCATTCCGGGCATGGAGGAAATGGCAGCGAACTTCAATCTACCG
>CAMYIS010000278.1:7063-9430 GCA_947258485.1 uncultured Woeseiaceae bacterium | reverse complement strand
TGAGTGTCACAAGCTCCGGCAAAGCGAAAGGCTCAGGCGGGTGCTCGGCGGCAAATGAGGCCCTCGCTTTTCGAATCCAGTCGCGATGTGCTTCCACGAACTCACGTACATCGGCAGGCCGTGTACGCCTCGGTACGACTACTTCCACGCGCCCGCGAGGGAATACTTTTATCGACAGGCGGCGGGCCCGGCCGCTCTCACGTATTGAAAAGCCCGACACGGAGTCGGGCTCATCAACTTCTGAGAACAGCGGTAGTTGGGTCGCGGCGCTTTGCACAGCGCCTATTCTACTGAATTCCCCGGGCCCGAATCTACGGGCCCGTATTTGTGGACCCATATTCCATGGACCACTGTCTATGGACCAATGTCTATGGGCGATCGCCGCTGAAGCGAACGGCATCGTCCATGGTCATCTTGCCCTCGACACCACCCACCTCGGCGGTATCGCTGATGAACAACTCGACCTCGCGTTTGAGAATGATCCTGCCCTCAATACGTGAACCGGGGCCAATGATGATGCGCGGTTTGCGCTTCTTGGACCTGCCCCAACCCCAACCACTGTTTTTTTCGACGATCAGGTCGCCTTTCACAACGGATCCCTCTTCGAGCGTAATGTCACCATTGACCGTCTCGAGGTTGCCGCCAACTTCGGTTCCGGCAAGCTCAATCTGTCCGTTTACATTGCTGACGTCGTTCGCAACGGTGCTACCGCTGGCAACCGTGATGCGCCCATTGACGGCCTGAATCTCGCCATCCACCGAAGCGTTCTCACCGACCTTGATCGAGCCGTTGACCGTGTTCAGGCTCTCGCTTTTAACCTTGTCGGAAAGCCTGACTCCACCATTTACGGTTGATGCCGCTTCGATAGAGGCTCCCTCGTCGACACGAATCGTGCCATTGACGGTTTTGACGTTGCCCGTTACGACGGCATTCTCGCCAACGGAAATGCTGCCGTTGACCGACGACGCACCGCCGGCTTCGCTGTTGGCTTCGATCTTGATGCTCTTGTTGACCGTGGCTCCCAGCGCTGGGACCGCCATCAGCATGATCAACAATCCAATGGTTAAAGCCGTTTTCTTGACAGTTCTGGACATTTTCAGGACCCCTATTCCCGTTCTCATTAATTAGATACCGCGAATCGCCGTTTGGTTGCAAGGTGGCTGCCCAAGGCCATGTCCGGTACCCTTGGCCGCGATGACAACCGTCCTCGAAGCGCGTGATCTGGTCAAGCAATACCCTGGTGTAACCGCTGTCGATGGGGTCAGCTTTTCGGTGCCGGAGGGAATTTGTTTCGGGCTTCTCGGCCCCAATGGCGCTGGCAAAACAACGACGGTCGAGATTATCGAAGGCGTGATACCGGCTACGTCTGGCGAGGTTCGCCAGGAGGCCGGCATCCAGTTCCAAAACACGGCGTTACAGGACTTCCTCACGGTTCGCGAAACCATCGAGATGTTCCGGGCGCTCTACAATCAAAAGGCCGATCTCGACGCACTGATCGAGCAATGTTCCCTGGGAGACTTGCTGGACCGCGATAATCGAAAGCTCTCGGGCGGCCAGCGCCAGCGACTGCTCCTGGCCGTGGCACTCGTTAACCGCCCGCGCCTCATTTTTCTCGATGAACCGACGACCGGTCTCGACCCGCAAGCCCGCCGAAATTTCTGGGACCTGGTGCAGAGCATTCGTGCACAAGGCGCATCGATTGTATTGACAACCCATTACATGGACGAAGCGCAGGTGCTGTGCGATGACATCGCCATTATGGACGCCGGCAAGATAATCACGCAGGGTTCGCCCTATGAGCTGCTGCGCCAACGCTACAAGGGTTTGATCATCGAATTGCCGATTAGTGACCTGACCGACGAACTACGGCAGATAGAGCACACGATGTACGAAAACCTGGGCATTGTCGAAATTGTGACCAGCGATGTCAGTTCGAGCTTGCAGCAGCTCTCGCCTCATGTCACGAACCTGAATCGCATCAAGATTCGACAACCCAATCTCGAAGATCTCTTTCTTGACCTGACCGGTCATTCGCTGCGAGCCTGACACGATGTTCGGACGCATTTTCGCGATCTTTCAAGGCCGCAATCGCGAATTTCTTCGGGACAAAGCTTCGTTTGCGTGGAACATGTTGTTACCCGTGGTACTCATATTTGGCTTGTCGTTCGCGTTGGGCGGGGACCGCAACGCCTACACTGTCGGTGTACTCCAGGACAGCGACGTCATCGTCGAGGCACAGCATCCTTTCCTCGGCACGCGGTACATCCGTTTTGTGCCAACCAGCGATAAAGACGATGCGTTACGAAAAGTCTCGAGGCACCAGCTCGATCTGCTGGTTGAATTTGGCGATGCACCCCGCTACTGGGT
>CAMYIS010000278.1:0-6914 GCA_947258485.1 uncultured Woeseiaceae bacterium | reverse complement strand
AACCCTGATTCAGCAAAAGGCTACTTTGTCGAGCTTGCGTTGCTGCAGTCGGATACGACGGAGCCAGCAGCGATTGACAAGGAACGAATCTCGGGTGACGCGATCCGCTACGCCGACTGGGTGCTGCCCGGCATCCTCGGTATGAACATGATGTTCAGCTGCATGTTCGGCGTCGGCTACGTTGTCGTTCGCTACCGCAAGAATGGTTTCCTGAAACGACTACGCGCGACGCCGCTGACTTCTTTCGAATTCATCTCGGCGCAGGTCGCTTCACGTATGGTCCTGATCACGTGCATCACTGTGTTTGTCTTTGCGGCAACCCATATGATTCTCGACACGCGCATGGAGGGAAGCTATTTCACGCTGTTCCTGGTTGCAGTGGTCGGGGCGATTTCGATGGTCTCGCTGGGTCTGATCATTTCCGCACGAGTTACCAGCGAAGAACTCGCCGGCGGATTATTAAACATGGTCAACTGGCCCATGATGCTGCTGTCAGGTGTCTGGTTTTCGCTCGAAGGCGCGGGTCCATTCGTGCAGAACCTGGCGAAGATATTTCCGTTGACCCATGTCCTCAACTCCGCGCGCTCGGTTATGCTGGACGGGGCAACGCTCGGCGACGTAGCGCCGAGCCTTCTGGCCTTGACGGCGTTGAGCGCGGTTTTCATTGCCATCGGCGCCAGGGTCTTTCGCTGGGGTCAATACTAGGCAGATGTAATGCGATGAGCTACTCACTGATTGATATCGGCGCAAATCTTGCGCACGACAGTTTCGATGATGATCGGGACGAGATTCTGCAGCGGGCGGCTGATGCGCAAGTCGGCAGGATAATCGTGACGGGCAGTAGCGACGATAGCAATGTAAAAGCCGCCACACTTGCCGAATCGAAACCGGGCATTCTGTTTTCGACAGCCGGCGTACACCCTCACCATGCCTCCGACTACAGCGAAGAAAGCGATGCGCTGATTCGCAGGCTGGTCGAAAAAGACGTAGTCGTCGCCGTCGGGGAATGCGGGCTCGACTACTTTCGGAATTTCTCGCCGCGCGAGGCCCGCCGGTCTTCCTGCATCAACGCGATGCACACGACGATTTCGTCGAGGTACTCGAATCCGCCCTTCCCGACCTGTCGAGGGCCGTCGCGCATTGCTTCACAGGCGAAGGCGAGTCACTGCACGAATACGTCGCGCTCGGCCTGTATATCGGCATCACGGGGTGGATCTGCGATGAGCGCAGGGGCCGGCACTTACACGACATCGTCGATGTCATCCCCGACGATCGGCTGCTGCTTGAAACCGACGCGCCGTACCTGCTGCCGCGAACCATCCGGCCCAAACCCAGGACCCGGCGCAACGAGCCCGCCTTTCTGCCTGAAGTGCTGAAAACCGTTGCCGAAGCACGCGGCCAGAGTGTGGACCACGTTGCCGCAATTACGACGGCCAATGCCGTTCGGTTTTTCGGTTTGCCGGAGAATTAGCCGCTGGTCGAGCTGATAGCCGCCTTTTGAATGAGTTCCCAGTGCGGCCTGAACGCCTCGATCTTGAACCTGGCCGCCTTCTTGTCGGGTTCACCAAACTCATCCACGAGATCATCGAGGGTGCATACGAGTCCGGGTATACCCTTGGTAAACTCCGCGCCGTCGAGAAACAGTATTCGCCCCGCTACAGGAACCTGGCGGACAACCTGCCGTACGGCAGCGATGCGATCGTACAGCATGGGCTGTGGATTTGAGAACGTGTAGCGGCGCTCGTCACTGATAACGGCCCAGTCCTGCATCTTGTCGCTGCCAAAAACAGTTCCTTGCACATCCTTGATATCGACAATCAAAAGCCCCTGCGACGTCAGCAACAAGTTATCGATCTGAATCTCGCCCTCGTCCGCGCTGGGGATGACAAGACCTTCAATGCGTTCAAAACTGATTTCCTTGAACACTCGACGCAGCGACGTTTTTCTGCCACGAATAAACCGGTAGAGCAGCCACACCAGCAACAATACGAGCACGGCAAGCACCGGTATCAGCCAGGGCCTTGCATCGATTTGCAGAAATTCAGGCATCAAGATTCAGCACTCTGTCCACCATGCATCCTAAGCATCGCCGATGGCGCTGGCAAGCGACTCAAGATCCGGTTTTATTGTGATCGCGCGGGCGGGCCTCGCGAGTATTTCCTCGAGCTCCGGAGGCAGTGGCACCGTCGTACCGATGATCGGCTCAACGATAGTCTCGAACTTGGCCGGATGCGCCGTGCCGACCACGATCCAGTCGTGGGCGCTAGCCATTTCGCCATCGAGCTGGCGCCAGGTATGTGTTGCCGTTGCCGTATGCGGGCAGGTCGCGAAGCCGAACTCCCTGAAGTCCTTGCGGATAGACGCCTCGATCTCGGCATCGCTGACCGACAGTACGCCGATCTGCTCACGGAGCACGTCGGCCTCACCCACGAGCTTGCGCAGACGCTCCATGTTGCTTGGATCACCAACGTCCATTGCGGACGCCAGTGTTTGTAGACTGGCGCGCGGCAGCCATTCCAGCGTTTCAAAGTAGTCCGCGATCGTACGGTTGGCATTGGTCGCGAGGATGACAGGACCTATCGGCAAGCCCATCTCGCGAGCCATTATGCAGGCGAAAGCGTTGCCGAGATTTCCCGTTGGAATTATGAACCCGGGCTTTTTGCCCGTGCGTCGGTAATGCCTGAGGCTCGCGTCCGCATAATAAGTGCTTTGCGGCAACAGCCGACCAATATTGATGCTGTTTGCCGAACTGAAACGATGAGCAGCACATAATTCCGGATCTGCCATCGCTGCCTTGACCATTGCCTGGCAGTCATCGAATGAGCCCTGCACTTTCAGCGACACGACATTGTCGCTCCAACAACACAGCTGGTGTGCCTGGCGATCGGAAACACGACCATCCGGAAACAGCACGACAACGCGCATGCCGGGGCGGCCGTCGAACGCGGCCGCAACAGCGCCCCCTGTATCACCGGACGTTGCCACGAGTATGGTCAGCGGTGCGTCTTCATCGCTTTCCAGACGCGACAAACAAGCCGCCAGGAACGCCGCGCCGACATCCTTGAACGCTGCGGTCGGGCCGTGATAGAGCTCCAGCAATGCCAGCTCGCGACCTGCCGCGGGCAAAGGTGTTGCCGGAATCGGAAAACTGAAAGTCTCCGAGAGAACGGCGTCGAGATGTTCTTTAAGGAGCGACCCCTCGAAGAACGGTCGCAGCAGGATTTCCGCAACCTCCGGTATGGATTTCGCGTCGTCGAAATCGGCGAGCTCAAAAGAAGGCAAATGCTGTGGAAGAAACAATCCACCGTCGTCCGCAATACCCTTGCGCAACGCGTCATCAAGGTTGACGGGCCCATCCCCGCGGGTACTGAAATACTGCATTCTCAGTCCTCGACGCGCGCGCCCGGCGCAGTCATCGGACTAACCCAGGACTGGCAGCCAATACCCTGCAGGCGACAGGCGTGCTCCATCGCGCTCGCAATGTTTCGGGCTTCGCTCTCCACGCAAAGGGCGAACATGCTTGGACCGCTGCCCGACAGGCTGCAGCCGAGTGCCCCGGAACGCCTGGCCGCCTCTGTTACGGCCGCGAAACAGGGTACTGCTTCCGAACGTTGCGGTTCGATGACGACGTCACGCAGCGTCTTCCTGATCAAATCGATATCGCCCGCGGCGCAGGCTGCAACAAACCCGGCGAGCAGGCCTTGCTGCTCCAGCCATTGTGCCATCGTGTAGCTTTTCGCCAGGCGACGTCGCGCCTGGGCCGTATTCACCTGCAGGTCGGGATGCAATAACACCGCACTCACATCTTTCGGTACGGGCAAGCTCACAACCTGCGGCAGCAACACCTGCGGACAGAGGATAAGACCGCCCAGCAAGCTGGGCGCCACATTGTCAGCGTGCAAACCACCGCTCGCATACTTTTCGCCCTCCAGGGCGTAAGTGAGCAAGGCTTCGGTGGGCAGCGGTGTCTCGAGCAAGGCATTGACGGCGACGACCGCTGCAACCGCCGATGCGGCCGAACTGCCCATACCGGATTGCAGCGGAATGCCCTTCTGGACCTTTAGCTCGACCCCACAGGATTCGCCATGATCGTTCCACAATGCCTGGGCCGCAATTGAAGCCGTGTTTTCGTCGGCATTATTCGAGAGGTAGGGATGAACTTCACCGTCGAGTCCGCGCACTTCAGCAAGGGTAACATTCGCGCCGTCTGTCTTACGCGCCTGAACACGGTCGCCGACGCCGGTCAGTGCCAGCCCCAACATATCGAATCCAACCGCGACGTTGCCGATCGATGCGGGCGCAAAAGCTGTAATGGTCTCACTCACACTATGCTCCCGCGCTCAGGTACTGAGCCAGCCGCAGCAAGTCACCAAAAACGCCGCCGGCCGTCACTTCCGGACCTGCTCCAGGCCCCTGAACGACGAGCGGGTTTGCGGAATAGCGATCGGTTTCGAATTGCACGATGTTATCGGTAAGGTTGATGTTGCTGAACGCATGATCGGGACCGACGGCGGCAAGCCCGACAGTGGCCCTCCCGTCGGCACCCAGGCGGGCCACGTAACGCAACTTCTCACCTTCTTTCCGGGCTGCTTCATAGATCGCTTCAATGTCGGCATCAACCTCGGACAAGCGATCGAGGAATTCGTCGAGGCTGCAATCACGCAGCTGTTTCGGCACCAGGTTCTGCACCGGAAAATCGCCGATTTCGATCGTCTGCCCGAGTTCACGCGCCAGGATCGTCAACTTGCGCGCTACATCCATACCGGACAGATCGTCACGAGGATCGGGTTCAGTGTAACCGCTGGTGCGCGCCGTTCGGACTATTTCGGAAAACGGCGTAGTGCCGTCGTAAACGTTAAAGAGATACGCGAGCGTTCCCGAGAAGATGCCCTGCACCAGGTGCACTTCATCGCCAGTATCAATCAGGTCCCGCAGTGTCGTGATTATGGGCAAAGCAGCGCCAACGGTTGTTTCATAAAAACAATGCGAGTTGCCGTGTGCAGCGCTTTCGCGCAGCGCCACATAGTTCTCGAATGGGCCGCTGAATGCTTTCTTATTCGGTGTGATGATATGGATGCCGCGTTCCAGCCAGTCCGCATACTTGCCCGCAATGTGCTCACTCGCCGTGCAATCGATAATGACTGCGTGTGGCAGATGATCCGGATTGATATGCGCCTCAAACGTGCCGAGATCGCAATCAACACCGTTTTCAGCCAGGTCGTCCTGCCATCGCGAAAGATCGATACTGCGATCGCCGAGCAGCATCGTTTGCGATCGGGCAATAGCGCGCACACGAAGATCCAGGTTGAATTCATCGTGAAGCCGCTTTGCCTGTTTCTCGATCTGGCGCAGTAACGAAGTTCCGACTGTGCCCGGGCCGATCAGGCCAATCGAAAGCGTTTTGGCTGAAAGGTAGAAACCCGAGTGCGCCGCTCGCAGCGCCTTGGTGGCATCTTCGGAATCGACCACGGCAGAGATATTTCTCTCCGAGGAACCCTGTGCGATCGCGCGAATGTTGATACCCGCGCGTCCCAGGGTACCGAAAAACCGGGCAGCAATGCCTGGCGTTCCCGCCATGCCATCACCCACCACAGCGACAATACTTTGCGATTTTGTGACTTCGACGCTCTGGATCTGGCCGCTTTCGAGTTCCTCGGCAAACGCCGCCGCGATCACCTTTCCTGCCCGTTCTGCCACGTCGTCCGGCACCGCGATACAGATCGAGTGCTCGGAACTGGCCTGCGATATCAGTGTGACCGACACACCGGCGTTCTTAAGGGCTGCGAAGAGCCGATCCGCGGTTCCCGGTACGCCGATCATCCCGGATCCTTCCAGGTTGACAAGTGCCATCCCACCGATCGCCGTGATGCCCTTGATATTGTCGAGCAGCTCGGCCTGCTTGCCGATGCGGCTTCCCGGGTGCAGTGGATTGTGGCTGTTGCGGATGATGACCGGTATGTCGCCGTCGATCGCGGGCCCGAGCGTCTGGGGGTGGATGACATTAGCGCCGAAATACGCTAACTCCATCGCTTCGTTGTAGGTGAGCTGGTTGATTACCTGCGCCTCGGGAACCCGGCGCGGATCGGCGCTCATGACGCCGTCAACGTCGGTCCAGATACTGAGTTCCGAGGCGTTACTCAGGGCCGCAAAAATAGCGGCCGAGTAGTCACTGCCGTTACGTCCGAGCGTTGTCTGGAGTCCGTCTTCATCGGTCGCGATGAATCCCGTGATTACGGCAATTCCGACGAAATTTTCGGGCACGCCATCGGCGAATTTCTTTCGTGAAACATCCCACAGGACCGAAGGCCCCAGTTCGGTCTGGTGCACAATAACGACGTCGCGTGCGTCGATCCAGGCTCCGCCGCGCCCGGGCGATTCCTGTTCGAGGTAGGCAGCCAGTAATCTTGCGGACCAGATCTCGCCGTAGCCCGCGATTACATCGCGGCTGCGTTGCGGCGCCGACTTCACAAGGGCGATCGCTTTCAGGACGTCTGTAATATCGTCGGCGTCCTGGCCCCAGGCATCGAGGACAGACACGCGCCGATCACCCTCCACCAACTCGCACACCGTTGCCGAGTAGCGTTCGCCTATCGCGTGCAATTCGTCGACGAAGCTGTGGTCGTCCTGCTCCGCGAGTATCGCCAGCCTGATCAGGGCATCGGTCATGCCGCCCATGGCTGAGACGATGACACCGATACGAGTATCGGAGTCGTCCAGCAGGATCCCGGCTACGCGACGGAAGCAGGCCGCATCAGCAAGGCTGCTGCCACCAAACTTGTGGATTTTCCAGCGATTCTCCGCCACTTTTCCGAAGGCCCTGTCCAGAAAACGGTGAATGATAACGGCACTTGTCGGTGCCGTCGCCTGTTTTAGATGAAATCAATGAAGTGGTGGGGCGTGTAGGGATCGAACCT
>CAMYIS010000277.1:28198-31121 GCA_947258485.1 uncultured Woeseiaceae bacterium | reverse complement strand
GACAATAGCTGGGCAACATCAACAGCCATATTTCTCCCTCATTTGTGGGTTCCGGACTTACCATAACCCGGAACATTTCGAAGCCTAGTATAGCGAAGCACCCGGACTAAAACGTGATTAGAGTCACGGAAAACTTGCGAAAAATCCGCGATTTGCTGGCGATTTCGGCTGTTGAGGCCGAACGTGACCCGGAGACCGTCAAATTGCTCGCCGTGACCAAGAAACAGCCCCTGGACAAGATTCTCGCGGCGGCCTCGCTGGGCCAGCGGGATTTTGGCGAAAATACCGTTCAGGAAGGCGTCGACAAGATCCTCGCTACGGCGGAATCCGGCCTTACCTGGCATTTCATCGGACACCTGCAGAGTAATAAAACACGTGCCGTGGCGGAAAACTTTGACTGGGTGCACAGTATCGACAAACTCAAGATCGCAAAGCGTCTGAGTCAGCAACGCCCCACGGCACTGCTGCCGCTGAACGTGTGTCTGCAGGTGAATATCGACGACGAGCCGGGCAAATCCGGCGCCAGCGTTGACGAGTTGCCCGAGCTTGCGGCAGCCTGCATGGAATTACCGCAGATTCGGCTACGCGGCCTGATGTGCCTTCCCAGGATCAGGCAGTCGTTTGAAGACCAGCGGCGGCCATTCGCAAGACTGCGCCAGCTGGCCTGTACACTCCGGGAGATGGGCATCGATACAGACACGCTGTCGATGGGCATGAGTGCCGATTTTCGCGCCGCAATTTTTGAGGGCGCGACGATCGTACGAATCGGCACTGCGATATTTGGTGAACGGACTTAAGCACCGGGAGAACAATGGATTACGGAAAAGTAGCCTTTGTGGGCGGCGGCAACATGGCACGAGCACTCGCCGGCGGAATGCTCGCCGCGGGTTACGAGCCGAGCCATGTCCTGATCTGCGAGCCGCTGGCCGAGCACCGCAAGACACTAGTTGAAGAACTGCCCGGCGCCGTGGTTCGCGCTGACAACGCCACGTCTGTCGCAGAGGCCGAATGCGTCCTGCTTGCCGTCAAGCCACAGATCCTCGGTGACGTTTGCAAGCCGCTGGCGCACATCGTGCAGACGACCCGGCCGCTGATTATTTCGGTTGCGGCCGGCATTCGCAGCAGCGACATCGATGCCTGGCTCGGTGGCAACCTCGCGGTCGTGCGAGTCATGCCCAACCAGGGCGCGCTGTTGCGCCTCGGCATTTCCGGCATGTTCGCCAACGACAAGACGACGGAGCTGCAGCTGCGAGCCGCGACCAATATCATCGCAACGACGGGACCCGTAATACCGGTTTCCAGCGAAGAAGACATCGACACCGTCACGGCTGTATCGGGCACCGGACCGGCCTATTTTTACTTGCTCGTAGACATGCTGGTGCGGGTCGCCGTTGACCTTGGCCTCGACTACGACGCGGCGCTGGCACTAGTGCTGGAAACTGCGCGCGGCGCCGGGGAGATGGCCGAACAATCCGGCGAGACCATGGACTCGTTGATCGCCCGAGTGCGTTCTCCGGGTGGCACCACTGCTGCCGCATTCGACTACCTCGAGACCACCGACTTTCGCGACATCTTCAGCGCTGCTGTTGTCGCCGCCCGCGACCGCGCCGTCGAGCTCGCCGACCAGGCGCATGCGGCCGGCCAGGACTGAGACATGCCATCCAATATTTCATCTGCCATCGTATTTGTCGTTAACGCTATTACAAGCCTGTATTTGCTGGTGCTATTGCTGCGATTCTGGATGCCATGGCTTCGGGCCGACTTTCGTAACCCACTTGCACAAGGAATCCTGCGCTTCACGTCACCGCTCGTTGTTCCGGTTCGCCGCATCGTGCCCTCGTTCGGGAGGCTGGACACGGCAACCGTGCTGGTCGCCTTTGTTATCCAGTACCTGACTGTGATGCTGCTGCTGCTGATCATGGGACAAACGGCGGGTATTGCAGCGATTGCCTTGACCGCACTCGTCAAGTTGATCGTGCTGTCCATCAACCTGTTTGTTTATGCGATCTTCATTCGCATTATTCTGAGCTGGATATCACAGGGCGGCTACAACCCCGCGACAGCGATCATCACAACGCTGACCGAACCCGTGCTGCGACCTTTCCGGCGACTGATACCACCCATGGGCGGCTTCGATATCTCGCCGATATTTGCGATCATCCTGCTGCTCGCGGCAACCATCGTCGTCAATGGACTAAGACCTTTGGGGATCTAAGTGCGCGACGGACCATGAATAGTCTATAGTGAGGGGAAAAGGGGGCAAGTTTCATGACGATTACCAGAACGTTGATCTCTTTGTCATTGCTCGCGCTGATGGCGGCCTGTGGAGGGCCCGGCGACTCGGCCGATGTGCCGGACGCACAGCCGGCTGGCGCAACGTCTGCAGATATTGGCGCTCACGTCATTCACTTCAGCGCCCAGTCGACTGACGAATTACCTCCCGAAATAGCAAAGGCCTATAACATTCTTCGCAGCAAGAACCGGGCGATGCTGAATATCTCGGTCATCCGAAAGGCGGACAAAGTCCCGGTTACCGCTGTCGTCACGGTCAAAACGGTCAACCTGACTGGCCAACTCAAGAACGTCTCGATGCGACAGATCAATGAACAGGAAGCGATCTATTACATTGGCGAAACCGCGGTCGCTAATCGCGAAACGCTGGTCTTCGATATCAGCGTCATCCCGGACGGAGAGGAACAGCCGTCAAACGTCCGATTCAAGCGACAGTTCTATACCGACTGAAAAAACCCGCAGAAAAGCCGTTTTGCGGCTTACGAACCTGTAATACATGTGTTATCGTCCCGCTGCTTTTGATGCGGGCCTGGCCCGTTTTACCACGAGCATCAGCTCGTTTTTCTATTTCTAGGAGTCAGTTTTTCATGGCCACAAATACCAACAAGCCACCTACCAAATCCGAAATCTA
>CAMYIS010000277.1:0-28166 GCA_947258485.1 uncultured Woeseiaceae bacterium | reverse complement strand
CGGGCAGATCAAGAAGAACCTTGGCGGTCGCGGTGCCCCGGGTATGTTTACGGTACCTGGCCTCTTGAAGATGCGCGTTGTAAAGAAACCGGCTCGCGCAGCACGCAAGGGTACGAACCCGTTCACGGGCGAAGAGATGATGTTCAAGGCCAAGCCTGCGACGAAAGTCGTCAAGGTTTCTGCCCTCAAGGGCCTGAAAGACATGGTCTGAATTTCAGATTTTCTCTGAATTATGAAAGCCGGGGCTTGCCCCGGCTTTTTTATGCCTGCAACTCCGAGTCGGGCGCCGCGCTCACAAAATCCATAACGGCCTGTCGCAAGTCGATCAGGCGGCCGTGAAAGAAATGTTCGGCGCCAGGCAGGATCAGCAATTCCGGTCCGGGCTGCAAAGTGTTGACCCAGTCAATAGTTTCATCGACTCCGACCAGCTCGTCTTCGTCGCCTTGTACGATGAGCCATGGGCATTGCGGTTGTGTCGCAAGACCCGACGCGAATCGGGAGACGGCCGGCGCAACGCTGATGAGCCCATCAACCTGAATTTGAGTCGCGGCACGCACCGCAATAGCCGCACCAAACGAGAACCCTGCGAGCCAAAATAAGCCGTCAGGTCGCTTCGCGCGCATCCAGGCGATTGCAGCCAATGCATCATCGAGTTCGCCGATTCCCTCGTCGAAATAGCCTTCACTTTTCTCGGTGCCGCGAAAGTTAAATCGCAGCACGGCGAACCCCATGCGAAGGAATGCGCGTGCCAGTGTATGGACCACCTTATTGTGCATCGTACCGCCATGCTGCGGGTGCGGATGACAAACGACGACGGCCCCGGCGAGGTCACCTCCTGACGGCAATTCAAAGACAGCCTCGAGCCGTCCGGCCGGGCCGTCGATGAACAATTTCTCTGATTCCGGCGCTTTCGCCATTAACTTCTCCGTTGTAATCCGCAGACGGCTGGCCTGATCTGTGGTTATTACTGTAAAATTATGACCTTATGCAATACTGGTCGTCGTTAAAAGGGCCGGAAAAACAATAAAGGTAATGTCATGAGCTCCAGTATGACGCTCGAATCCAAATATTGGGCAGTCTCGCAGATTCGTGACTTGCTCGAGGAGATGGACAAGCTACGACTCGCGTCGTAAGCGACACCAGGGAATTGCATGCATGCCTGAGATCACCATCATAAACATTACCCTGCTCGCGCTGACCGCGATGATCGGGGTGATCATCGGGTGGGCGGTGCGCGGCAAACGATCCTCGCAGGAAAAGGCGGCGATCAATGCAGGTTGGCAGGAACAAGTAGAAGCGCAAAGGACAGAGCATCAACGCCTGCTGAACCAGGGCAAGGGCTTGATGGACCAAATCAGCCAGTTCCAGGCCTCAAACCGGGACGCCAAGAACCGCGCAAAGAAACTGTCAGAAGCAGCGCAAAAAGCCTCCGCGCGGCGCGACGAGTTGCAGCGCGAGATCAAGGATATTCGCAGCAACCTCGAAACCGTCGTGTCGCAGCGCGACCAGCTGCAAACCGAGTTTGCAGCTCATGGCGACAGCAGGGACGCTGTCGCGGAAAAAGACGAGAAAATATTCCAGCTTAGCCGTGAGCTGGAGAACTGGCAGAATCGACTGCCGCCCTTGATCGAGCGATACAAGGTTCGAAACGAGGAAGCCGAACAACTCGAAGCCGATCTCGCGCGCGCCCGTCTCCGAATCGAGGAACTGGAAAGCGACTCTGTTGAAAACCAGACACGTATCGAGCCGGTCCGGAATCCGGAAATACTCACCGATGGTCGCGACGCATCAAACGACCCCAGTGACAAGGAAGTCAATGGCCAATCCCGATCGGCAGAGAATCCCGACGATGATCAACCCAGGACACTTCGCGACAACCTGAAGAAAATTAAGGGCGTCGGGCCCGCGATCGAAAAGACGCTCAACGAGATGGGCATTTTCCGCTTTCAGCAAATAGCTGACATGAGCGAGTACGATATCGACCGGGTTGCCCAGCGGCTCAAGGGCTTCCATAGCCGCATATATCGCGAAAACTGGATCGGTCAGGCGCGTGAACTCAGTGACCGCAACAGTAACCTCTAGCGCATGTTGGACAAATTTCGAATTGTGGCCATATGTGCAGCCCTGCTGTGCGGAACCCTCGCTTCATTTGCCGTCAGTAGCGGCTACACGAGCGACTTTCCGGCTGTCGCGGAATATTCTGCGCTGGAACCGCCGCATTTCGAAATCTCAATTCGCCGCGGAACCCTGCATCTCGCGGGTCACACCGCATCTTCGGAGCACGAGAACAAGCTTCTCCAGGCAGCCGAGCGATCATTTTCGGAATTCGAGAAAACCACAGATTTCAGGCCGCTTGGCATGGCGCCGGGACAATGGACAGAAACGACCGTGTCAGTACTTGACGCACTCTCCGCTACGCGGTCATCCAGCGCACGTCTGACCAGTCAGGCACTGAGTATTCGTGGCGTAGGTACCGACGCGTGGCCCGGAGAATTCCAGGCTCTGCGCGCGGCATTGCAGGGACCGGTCGATCTTGACGTCGATGTGGTCATCCCGGACGCGGCAATCCGGGTTGCCGATTTGTGCGCGCGAGCATTTGCCGCGCACCAACCAGGTACGGTTAGCTTCGATGAATCAGGAACCACTCTCCGAAGTGGAGCTTACGCGGCACTCGACCGGACTATCTCACTTGCTTATGCCTGTCGCGATTCCACGATTTCAGTCACGGGCCACACGGATTCATCCGGACATGAAAGTTGGAATCAACGCCTGAGCCTCGCCCGGGCGAAAGCTGTTGCCAACTATATAGTGGCGCGGGGCATTGCGCGGGAACGCCTGATAATTATCGGCGCAGGGTCATCAGTACCGTTAGCGGACAATGCAACGCGTTATGGCCGCAGCCTGAACCGGCGTATTAGCATCGCGTTGCACAATAGCGTGGGCGCCGAACAAAACCAGGGAAGTCTATTCCTCGGCCGGCAGGTTCGAATCGGTCAGTTTCACGAGCTCAATCTCGAATAGCAGCGTCGCGTTCGGAGGCACAGGCGGTTTGCCACGCGCGCCATAGCCAAGCTCGGGAGCGATCTTGAGCTCACGGGTCTCACCAACCTGCATGCACGCGACGCCGAGATCCCAGCCTTTGATGACTTGGCCGGAATCAAGCATGAACTGGAACGGCTCAACACCACCCGAGGACCAAATCTCGGTACCTCTGCCTCCCGGGGCATTGTCGTCGTGCAACCAGAGCGTTGTGTGTACGTCCGCATGATCGCCCGCGACCGCGGCACGGCCGTATCCCTTGTTCGTGATTTTTCCCGTCAGGCCCGGTGCAATCTGGATGACGCCGCTTTCGTCGGCCCCCGGACAGACCACAGGCTCTGCCGCGTCTTGCGTTGCCTGGCCGCAAGCAGCCAGGATTCCGGTGGCAATAAAAGTCGCCAACAGCGTGTTCAGTTTCATTCGTTTGATTCCTTAAAATCCAACGAGGCGGAATTGATGCAGTATCTCAGACCCGATGGCTCCGGACCATCCTCGAACACATGGCCAAGATGCGCGTCGCAATTGGCGCAGACCACCTCGACCCGAGTCATGCCATGCGATACATCGGTATTGGTGCGCACCGCATCGCCCGCGAGCGGCAGCCAGAAACTCGGCCAGCCAGAGCCGGAATCGTACTTGTGATCCGAACGGAATAGCGGAGCATCGCAACAAACACAGTGATAGTCGCCATCCCCTTTGTGGTCAACGTACTTGCCCGTGAAAGGACGTTCGGTCGCCGCTTTCTGAGTCACCTGGTACTGCTCGTCACTCAGCCTGTCACGCAGTCTCTTGTCGCTGCTATCACTACCCACCGGTCGCTCCCGAATTAAAATCGAGTAACAGTTTATTCATACGCTGCACGTATTTTGCGGGATTATCCAGTTGCGTACCTTCAGCGAGCAGCGCGTGGTCCATGACGATATTCGAAAGATCGTCGAAAACCGCATCATCGGCCTCTCTCGACAAACGACTGACCAGCGGGTGCTCCACATTGATCTCCAGGATCGGCCTGGATTCCGGAATCGCTTGTCCGCTCGCTTCAAGCATACGTCGCAGCTGTGGGTTGAGATCGTCATCGGCAGCTACAACGCAGGCAGGGGAATCGACCAGGCGGCGGCTGACATTGACACATTCAACCCGATCGCCGAGGACTTTCTTTATTTTTTCCAGCAGCGACTTGTGTTGCTCGTTGATTTCGTCCTGGGATGCGGCATCGACACTTTCGGGCAACTCCAGCGCCGATCGCGCGACATCCACGAGCTTCTTGCCCTCGAACTCGGCGAGGCCATCGACGAGCCACGGATCGATGCGATCGGTCAGCAGCAGCACCTCGATACCGCGCTTTCTTAGCTGTTCCAGGTGCGGGCTGGCGACAGCCGTCGCATGGTTTTCAGCGAGGATAAAGTAGATCTTGTCCTGTTCCGGGCCAGCCCGCCCGACGTATTCCTCGAGCGACTGATCCTGCACGTCGTTATCGTTGTGGGTCGACGCGAAACGCAGCAGCCGGGCAAGCTTGTCCTTGTTTGCGGGGTCTTCGACCAGGCCTTCTTTCAGGACCTGTCCAAACTCGCGCCATACAACCTGGTAGTCGTCCGAGTCGCTGGATGCCATTTTTTCCAACATGCCCAGCACACGGCGCGTCAAGGCACCCCGTATCGCGGCGAGTTCCGGGTTTTGCTGCAGCAACTCCCGTGAAACATTGAGCGGCAGGTCGGATGAATCCACAACGCCTTTCACAAACCGCAGGTACAGCGGCAGGAATTGTTCGGCATCGTCCATGATGAATACACGCTGGACATAGAGTTTCAGCCCCCGCGGCGCCTCACGATTCCACAGGTCGAATGGCGCTGCCGTCGGGATGTAAAGCAGGCTCGTGTACTCTCTCTTGCCTTCCACCCGGTTATGACTCCAGGCCAGCGGGTCAGCAAAATCATGCGTGAGGTATTTGTAGAATTCCTTGTAGTCATCATCACTGATGTCAGTGCGCGGGCGAGTCCAAAGCGCAGTCGCCGAGTTGACGATCCGGGCCTCTTTGTCATCCGCACCGACCACGAGCAGCGTGACCGGAAAGCCGATGTGATCCGAGTATTTTCGAATCAGAGTCTCCACACGGAGCGATTCGGCGAACTCTTTCTGGTCGTCCTTGAGATGCAGCGTTACCCTGGTACCGCGGTCGGCACGATCGATATGTTCGATAGTGAACTCGCCCTGACCATCAGATTCCCACCGTACGGCCTCATCGGCCGACAGGCCGGCGCGGCGAGTCTCGACCGTGACCTTATCGGCAACGATAAAGCTCGAATAGAATCCGACGCCGAACTGGCCAATTAGCTGCGCATCGTGCTTCTTGTCGCCGGTCATCTGTTCAAGAAATTCGGCGGTTCCGGACCGGGCAATGGTGCCGAGATTGTCGACGACCTCATCGCGAGACATGCCGATGCCATTGTCGATAACTGAAAGCTGCTGCTTGTCCTTGTCTACCTCGATACGGATCGACAGGTCCGTCTCGCCTCCCAGCAAATCCGGATTTGCCAGTGACTCGAAGCGCAGTTTATCCGCTGCGTCAGAAGCGTTGGAAATCAATTCACGAAGAAAAATTTCCTTGTTGCTATACAGGGAATGGACCATCAGCTTGAGGAGCTGACGTACCTCTGTCTGAAATCCCAGTGTTTCTGGCTTTGAACTATCCGCCACGCCGAATACCTCCTGATCGAAGTCAGAGACGATGGGGACTATTCCGGTGAATTCAAGCCTCGGACTCAGGCCGATTCAGGGAAGCTCAGATCGACTGTAACGGATCACTGGAAGGGGCGGTGACCGCGCGGTACAGGAGCGCGACGAAAAGAAGCAGGCAGGTTGCCAATGCGATGGGTGGGTGCCAGGCAGCAAGCAGAAGGCCGGAGCCGATCGATATTGCGAAAACCAGCAGCGTCAGGATCGTCAGGAGTATTCTGCGGAGTCGTTCATAGACGAGACCGAAAGCTCCGATGAAGTCATCGATATCGTCCATGTACTGAAGCAACCGTTCCATAAGGATGCGTTTATCGTACGATCGACAACAGCGGCCCGGCGCTATTCGCGTCACCGCCGTGCGTTTCCGCTTCGGCCAGCGATGCGTTGTTGTATTCCTTGGCGTGGGCGATGGCGCGGTGGAACATTTCCCAGCGCTGACGCGCGGACTCGCTCTTTAGGGCATCGACGGCAGATTCAGATTTTTTGCAGTTGTTTGACATACTCTGAAGACAACGTTAGTCAATCGGTAAGGTTGACTATAGGGACGCCAAAACCCAATGGCCGTGAGACAGATCACAGCTTGTTCCAGAACTTTTGTTTTCACTAAAAAATAGTCTGGAAACAAGACGCAGTTCCCCTTTTCCGGCGGACCCGAATCACACCTTGAGACCGCGATATCAATTTGCCTTGGCCGAATGCAAAACGCCGGCTTTAAGCCGGCGTTTTGCATATGTCAAATCGAAACATCTAGTCGTCGTCGGGTTCTTTAATCCAGTTGCGTTTTACCTGGTCCGACCAGTCGCGATAGCCTTTCCACGTATACAGCGCCGGATCGATGCCCACACGTCGCCCGCGCGGTGCGGGTGCTTTAGAAATCCATCGGCGATACTGTTTCCAGCCATCGGCGTCATTCGCGGCTGGTTCTACATGCTCCACCGTCGTGGCGTCTGTTTTTGAATCCGGCTCGGCGTCCGTGCCAAAGCTGTCGACCCATCTCATGTTCTTGCTGTCTGGCATTGAGTTTGCTCGGTCAGTCCTTTGACTAAATACTAAGTCTCGAGCTACTCAAATCACAGGAACTGCATCACAGTGCAAAATCCTTTTTTGTCTTTTAATTCATATACTTAGTTCTTGGTTTTACTTAATCACATAACAGGGACGGTATGCCCCTGTCGAAATCTTCATACGTTGATCAGCAACGAAACCCGTCAGCAACGCGTCGAGCAGCTTCATCATGCGCTGCGATCCCTTGATCTCGAAGGGTCCCTCGCGTTCGATAAGTTCCGCCGTATCTTCACGCACGTTGCCGGACACGATGCCGGAAAATACGCGTCGCAGATTTGCCGCAAGTACGTGGCTCGGAAGATCCTCGCTGATATCAAGGTCTCGCATTGATTCGTGGGTTGCAACAAATGGTCTCTGAAATTCCCGGTCGACCCGCAGGCGCCAGTTGAAAAAGTACGCGTCGCCATGCTTCGTGCGAAAATCGAGTACGTCTGTCAGGCGCGCACTCATTTGACGTGCAACCTCGCGAGGATCGTCGATGATGATCTGGTAGCGACTGCGGGCTTCTTCTCCGAGCGTCGCCAAGACGAACTCATCAATTCTGCGGAAATAAGGCTCCGAGGACGCAGGCCCTGTCATGATCAACGGTATCGGTTGGCGCTGGTTGTCCGGGTGCAGCAATACGCCCAACAGGTAAAGAATCTCTTCCGCCGTACCCACTCCGCCGGGAAATACAATAATGCCGTGCCCCAGCCGAACAAAAGCCTCAAGGCGCTTCTCCATGTCCGGCATGATAACGAGTGAATTGACGATCGGGTTTGGCGATTCGGCCGCAATTATTCCGGGCTCGGTTATGCCGATGTATCGCCCGCCTTTGATCCTCTGCTTGGCATGGGCAATCGTCGCACCTTTCATCGGGCCCTTCATCGCGCCCGGCCCGCAACCCGTACAAACGTTCATTGCACGCAGACCCAGTTCATAGCCCGCAAGCTTTGAGTAGTCGTACTCGCCGCGGCTGATTGCATGACCACCCCAGCACACCACGAGATTTACTTCCGCCGGCAGTCTCAACATGCGTGCGTTGCGGACAATGTGAAATACGGCATTTGTGATGCCATCCGACTCATCCAGGGCGAATCGACCGCTCAGCAGTTCGCGTGTGCCGCGAATCATCTTGCCGTCCACAAACGCCTCGGCGGGCGCGTTTGTCAGGGACACCTTGAGGCCCCGATCCTGCTGAATGAAACCGACCTCGAAGTCTTTATAGGCCTCCAGCAACTCGCGCGTATCGTCGATCTTGCTGTCTGCGTGCAAAACGGCAAGCATGCAGCGACGAAGCATCGGATACAGCCCGCCGGCGCCGTCATTTTTCAGCTGGTCGACTTCGAACTGGGAGAGAACCTCGAGGCTGCCCTCGGGCCATACCTCGGCGTCAATGAGATCAACGACTTTCTTCATGACAGGTTCTGGTAGTCGTTATGGGCGAATTTCAATCGGTGTGTTCTCGCCGGTCATGAGCCAGATATCGATCATGTCGGAGTTGGAGACCGCAATACAGCCGTTGGTCCAGTCTTGCGTTCGATAGTACGCCTCGGACCGTGTGGGCACGTTGGGCTGGCCGTGAATCATGATCGCGCCACCGGGGTCGTTACCCGTTTGACTCGCCTCGCGCAGGTCCGCTGCGTTGGGATACGACACATGGATGGACAAAAAGAAATCACTGCGTTGATTGCGGCCACCCAGGTAATAACTGCCTTCGGGCGTCTTGAAATCGCCCTCCTTTTTCTTGTCGCCGACCGGCCTTATTCCAAGGGCGATCTTGAACGTACGAAAGGCCTTGCCGTTCTGCATGAGGTGCAGCTTGCGAACAGCTTTCTCAATCACAACCCTGTCGGCAATAGGGAATTCGCCAGCCTGCATGACGGTGGGTGTCATGAAAACAAGCAGGATCATGCCTATCTGGCTACAAAGCAAATGTATGGGTCGGTTCTTAGTCATGATTGCAAATATTGGACTCACTTATAGCCAAGCCTAGCAAACCTCGTTGCCGTGGAAAACGTCTCGCATCACATTACACGTTCCGGCCCACTATCCACCCGATAGCAAATCCTATGCCACCTGCGACCAGGGTATAAAGCGGAAGATAGCGAAATACACGATCAGGGAATCGCGACTCGCTGAACATGTCATTCAGATTTACCGAATACGCATAATGCAGGTACATCGACAGGCCCAGCGCGGGAACCGCGAAACCAAGCGTGCCGATGGGCATGCGCATGCCGGCACCTGACCACTTGCCGCCACCTCGATACAATGTCAACACGGTCAGCGACAGTAGTACGAGCAGCGGAACCAGGTTTCGTACCAGGTAGGGGCCACCCTCCTGTACAGCCGCGAACCAGCAAGCTGCTGCGATGATTACGAGCAGGACTGGCAACAGTCTCACCAAGATGTGCCTGGCGCGATCGTTCATTGATCGCGCTCGACCTTGTTCAGTATCGGGAATTGCACTGTCGTTCCGGGCCGGATTTTGTGCAGGTCCAGGCCCGGGTTGTACTGGCGGAACAGCCATACCGGCACGTCATATTTTCGAAGCGCGAGTATCCAGATCGAGTCCCCTTCACGAATCGTATATTCGGTAAGGCCGCTAATGACATGACGTCGGAAAAAGCTGTCCTGCTGCACGCGGTGATAAGCGATGCGTCGTTCTTCGAAGGTTTTGGCATCAACGGTATCGAGATCCAGCTTGATGCGCTGACCGACCTCGACGGGTGTCCCGAATGAAAGCGAGTTGATGTCCCGGAGCCTCTGCGTCTTGATTTCCAGCCAGTCGCCGAAGTGGCCCAGTGTTTCCAGCGGCTGAACCTCGATGCTGCCGTCACCGGCCACGCTGTAGTCACTCGGGTCGGATAACAGGTCAGTCTGAATCGCCTCCGGCGACACGGCTGCCAGTTCGTCAGCCATTGTTCCCGGCATGACCTCCGCAACCACAATTGGCTCAGGCTCGGCCGCAGCTTTAGAAACGTCGGCTGCCGCAGCAACGGATGCTTGCGAGGGCGCCGCTGCAGCAGGCACCGGGCCCGCCGCGGGCAGACGCAGATTCTGCCCAATTCGAATGCGATGTCTGCTGTTCAGGCCGTTCAACGCAACCAGTGTCGACACGCGCGTGTCATAGGCCTCGGCGATCTGCGAAAGCGTATCGCCTCGGGCCACCCTGTGGAACATATCTGGCAGCTGTTTCTCAAATACGCTTTCCGGTGGCAGTTGCGCCAGGGCGCTCGCCAGCGATTGTCTCAGCTCTTCGACCGGCATGCGCAACTCATATCCCTTGGGCAGGTACTTGCTTCGCTGCCAAACTGTCGCCTGCAGTGCCGGATTGTGTTTCGCAAGATTATCGGGCGTCGTGCCGAGCGCCTGGGTCAAACCCCGCACCGAAGCGAATGCCGGCAGTTTGGCCGTCGAATAGTCCACAGGCTTTTCAAAAACGAGCCCGGGAAAATACTTCTCGACGTTTTGATCGATCTCCTTGGCCGCAAGAAATGCAACATAGAAGTTTCGTGACGCGAAACCAAAAGTGCGGCCATTGTAATTTCGCAGTATCTCGACGTAGGCCGTATCGCCGTATTTCTTCATGGCGCGCCGAACGCCAGCGAGGCCGTGGTTATAGGCCGTAATGGCCATCGGCCAGTTGCCCGTAATTGAATAGTTATAGGCCATCAAGCGGCCAGCAGCGCGCGTGGCGGCGAACGGATCATTACGCTCATCCACGACATGATCGACGCGCATGAATCGTCGACCAGTACTGCGCGTAAACTGCCAGATGCCGGATGCACCGACATGCGAACGAGCTTCCGGGTTGTAGGACGATTCGACGTGCGGCAGCGCCGCTATCTCAACCGGAACCCCCAACGCCGTGAACTGTTCGTTAATGAAACTCCGCCAGCGACCAGAGCGCACGAGCCCGTCACGAAAACGATCGCGGAGACCCTGCTGATATCGGATGCGCTTTGCAGCCGCCGCGAATGTTTTATTGCCGACGCCCTCCGGCCACAGTGAGAGCACCCTGGCCTCGTCGTCACTCAGCTTGTCGCGCTTGCCGGACGCGAGGACCCGCAATATGGCTTTGAGCTTCTTGCGGCGCGCTTCTACGCGTCTTTGTCGCTCACGACGGGACAACGTCGCGGGCATGTCGAGGCGTTCGTACACAACGGCGAGGTTGCGATTGTCGTGCAACACCCCCTCGTCCGTCGAGTAATGCGTGAATATCGATACCCAGAAATCGACGTCCGGCTGTAGCTCAGGCGGCTGCGGGAACGTCCCATCGGCGCTGGCAGCAGCGGCCATCAGCAGGATAGGCGCCAACAGCAGGTGGCAAGTCCTTGTCTTTTGGACTATTTTAGGTTTCAATCGTAATCTCTTGATTAGTTCACAGAAAGCCGCGGTACTTTTCGGTATCGTTTATAACAATAATGAGCCTATCAAACCCACAATCTGACACCTGCTCCGGCGTTTGCCAATACCTGGCCTGCCTGTTGCTGCTGCTGCCCGCCACTTTCGCTTTCGCTGGCGAGGCCGCCATCGAGCCTACGGACAACGGCGCCGACGTCCTGCAGGATACGACCGTCGACGCCGATTCGCGTTCCAGCGAAACCTCGGCAGCGGCGGAAGAACTGGTGGAGGCAGTCCCCGCTCATGAGCACCTGGTGCCGCTCGCCGACGCCGTAACGACCGTGGAAGAAGACCAGGCCGCACCATTGCAGCTGCTCGGCAAGGAAATCATGCCTGGCACAGCACATCGCCTGTCCTGGTCAGCTACCGAGCTTTTCGAGGGCGTGCCGGTATCGACGCCCGTGCTGGCTGTCAATGGCGCGCTGCCGGGACCGACGCTGTGCCTGACAGCCGCCGTGCACGGTGACGAGCTCAACGGCATTGAAATAGTTCGTCGCGTGCTGCACGAGATCGCTCCGAGCAAACTATCGGGTGCAATAATTGGCGTACCGATCGTGAACGTGCAGGGCTTCCGCCGCGGCTCCCGCTATCTGCCTGACAGGCGCGACCTGAATCGCTACTTCCCGGGTAATCCCAACGGCAGCGCCGCGGCCAGAATAGCGTATTCGCTGTTCAATGATGTCGTTGCCCACTGCGATGCATTGATTGATCTGCACACCGGATCCTTCGAGCGCTCCAACCTGCCACAAATTCGGGCCGACCTCAGAAACCCCGATGTCGTTACCCTGACCCAGGGATTTGGCTCCATGGTCGTACTGCACAGCAAACCGACAGTCGGCACGCTGCGGCATGCGGCGACTCTCGCCGGTATTCCTGCGGTAACGGTTGAGGCGGGCGGTCCGTCGCAGCTCGAACTCGCGGAAGTGAAACACGGCGTCAAGGGTATCGAGACATTGTTGAGTACGCTCGGCATGGCCAGGAAAAAACGTTTTTGGGGTGACCCTGAACCGGTTTACTACAAGTCATCCTGGGTGCGAGCGGACAATGGTGGCATTCTGCTTGCCGACGTCAGTCTTGGCAGCTCGGTCCGCAAGGGCGACCTGCTGGGAACGATTACCGACCCCATGAGCAATCAACGCAGCGAGCTCTTTTCGCCTTACTCCGGACGTATCATCGGACTAGCGCGAAACCAGGTCGTCATGCCGGGGTTTGCGGCTTTTCATGTCGGTATTCAGGCAGACGATGTGATCGCAGAAGCAAAGGCGCTCGACGCCGCACCGAAACCCAGCACCGGTGGTTACGTAGACGGCATGTCCGAGTAAACTGCGTTTCCAATGACGGGTGAACGCAAACCGCTATCCAGTTACTGGGGGCCTCGCTATTGGCCCGTCTGGCTGGGCATGGGTCTGCTGCGACTGATTTGCCTGCTGCCGCATCGGCTGGCACTCGCGACGGGCCGCGTTATTGGTCGAATCGCCCACGCGTTCGGCGGATCCCGCCGCGCCATCGTTCGCCGTAACATCGAACTTTGCTTTCCCGAGCTATCACCCGGCGAACGTGACGCGCTCGCTTACGAACATTTCAAGGCACTTGGCATGGCGCTCATCGAAATGGGACTTGGGCGCTGGGCCAGTGACCGGCACCTGTTATCAATCACGAAACTCCACGGCATCGAGCATGTACAAAAAGCGCTCGATTCGGGGCGCGGCGTGATCCTGCTTAGCGCGCATTTCACGACGCTGGAAATAATGGGGCGCGTATTGTCTTTGAATATGCCCCCGTTCGACGCCGTGTTCCGTCGGAATCGCAGCGAGTTCATGACGGAGCTGCAGCGCACGGGCCGCGAACGCTCGGCCGAGACAACAATCGAGAAACGTGATGTCAAGAAAGTGGTGCGGAGCCTGCGCAACAATCGCGCCGTCTGGTACGCGCCGGACCAGAGTTACAACCGCAAGGGCTCGGAGGCCATTCCGTTTTTCGGAATACCCGCCATGCATACGACGGCAACGTCTACGCTCGCGCGCCTCGGCAATGCCGTTGTGATACCGTTTTTTCCGCGCAGACTCGAAGACTCAACCTACGAACTGACCTTGCTGCCCGCTTTCGAAGATTTTCCAGGCGACGATCCGGTCGCCGACACGAAGCGGTATATTGATATCCTGGAACAGCACGTCCGGTCATGCCCGGAGCAGTACTTCTGGATACATCGCAAGTTCAAGGACCTGCCTGATGGTTACCCCGATTATTATGCCGACCTCGACGCGCTGAAATAACCTTCCAGCAATTGCTCCCAGTTAGCGGCACGAAAATTAAGTCTCGGATCCAGTCCAATAATCTTCTGCAGCGACCGGTGCAGGCGATCCAGCGTCGCCTGCTGCCAGCGACCGCGGGGCCTCAACGATCCCTTGTCGAAGTCGAGCATCCACAGCAAGCCGGATTTATCGACCTGCAGGTTATAGGCGTTCATGTCTGCATGATAGACCCCGGCCTCATGAAACTCGTAGATTGACTCTCCGACCGAATGCCAAAACGCCTCGTCAGGATTGTTGTCGGCGATATACTGTGACAGGGCAACCACGTCCGGAATACGAACCGTAATAATATCGGCCGTATAGAAAGTGCCGCTCTGCCGATAGCGGGCTGCGGCCGGCCGCGGTACTCGCAGGTTGTTCGAAGACAACTTGTCCAGCAAACGCCATTCCATGAATGATCGTGTCTTGTCGGCCCCGGAGAACAGGTAGCGGTCGCGAATTATTTTGCCAATCAGGCCGCCGCGCAGGTAATGGCGGAGGACAAACTGACGCGGTACGTTACCCACGTACATCGTGTTGCCACGGCCGCCCGATCGCAAGGGGCCGGTCAGTACTTCGGCGTGCGGCCACCCGCCGGGCGTAAAGCGCTCCTCCGAAATCTGGTTGATAATGGCCTTATCGTATAGGATGGCGCCGGTCGCGGTTTTCTCGACGGTTTCGGTCAAACTTCCCGCCCTTTCTTGTCGACTTGTCTGATTTGATGATGCCTGAATTAGCTGTTCAATCGAAGCCGGAATCACTCTGCGTTGTGCGCCTGTCGGCAATTGGCGATACCTGCCATGCCCTTGCCGTCATCCGGCGACTGCAGGATAACTGGCCCGATGTTCGTATCACCTGGATTATCGGCAAAACCGAAGCATCGCTCATGTCCGACATTCCCGGTATCGAGTTTATCATCTTCGATAAGAGCAAAGGCTTTCGGGCGTATAAAGATGTCAGGACACAACTTGCCGGCAAGCGTTTTGAACTCGCACTGTGTATGCATGCATCGATGCGCGCCAACCTGCTTTGCCGCGAGATTCCTGCAAAGACTCGCCTGGGTTTCGACAGAGCACGCGCGCGTGATTTCCAGTGGCTGTTCACAAACCAGCGGGTTCCGCCTGCTGAGCGCGAGCATGCGCTCGAGGCCATGATGTCATTTGCGACGGCGGCGGGTGCAAAACCCCGCGACCTGCGCTGGGATATTCCACTTTCGGACAGCGCCCGAAAATTCGCGAGCCGATTCGTCGATGCGGAGAAACCGCTGGTCGTCGTAAGTCCCTGCAGCAGTCAGCGCAGTCGCAACTACCGCAACTGGAGCATCGACAACTATGCCGCGACCATTCGGCATCTTCAGCAGGAGCATCGCTGCACCGTAGTGCTGACCGGTGGCAACACCGCGCTCGAGCAACAATACGGGTCGGCTCTATCGGGCGATGGAGCCGGGCAAGCCCTTAATCTCATGGGCAAGACCTCTCTGAAAGAGCTCGTGGCATTAATCAAGGCAGCCGATCTTGTGATCTGCCCCGATTCGGGACCCGCGCACATGGCGACGGCCGTGGGCACGCCCGTCATCGGGCTGTACGCGACCTCCAACCCTGATCGAACCGGGCCTTACTTGTCGCACGACCTGACCGTGAATCGTTACCCCGACGCCGTTCGCCAATACCTCGGGAAAAACATCGACGAACTCCGCTGGGGCGAGCGCGTACGTCACCCCGATGCGATGGGCCTGATCACGATTGACGACGTTAGCGGCAAGATCGACGATTTTTTCGCCAGAAGCTAATATTTAGCGCCTATTTGACGTCAGGCACTGAGCCGACGAGATCGCGATAGACACCGATTGTCTCCCGCGCCGTCTTCTCGATCGTGAATTCGGTCAATACGCGTTGCCTGGCCGCCGCGCTCATGCGCTTATGCAGCTCGCGATCGTTGTAAAGCCGCATGATCCTGTCACGAATTGCCTCCGGATTCCCGGGTTCCACGACAAAGCCCGATTGGCCGTCCACGACAAGCTCCGGGTTGCCACCTACGTTGGTCACTATGGGCACGACACCGGCAATCATCGCTTCGATTATCGCGCGTGGTAATCCCTCGCGTTTGAGAGACGGCAACACCGAGACGTCGACGTTCTTCAATATCCAGGGCATTCGTTTCAGAAAGCCAAACAGATGAATGTTGTCCGCGTAAGGACTCGATGCGACCAGTTTCCGATGCAGTTCACTGTCCATCTTCGGGCCCGCAAACAGGAAGTGAATATTCAGACCCGGTGGCAATCCGCTAATGGCCTCGATGAAGACCGGTACCCCTTTTCGCGGCACCGCTCTCACTGTGCAGGCGACTACGAAGGTGTTATCCGGAACACCGTACTGTCCCAGATCTTCCGCGTCACCTTCGTAGAGTTCCGGCCGATGACCCTTATGGATAGTAACTGGAACATCGCGGCGCATGCGAATTCCGAGCATGCCAAGGTCGAGGAAGCTCTGCCGAATGGCCTCGCATACGCAGATTATTCGGTCCAGTCGCGGGTTCAAGAGATACAACCAGGATTGTGGACTCCAGAACGCGATGTTGCCGATGATCCCACGGTAAGCAACGAGCTTGATATCGATGCCTATCGACGCCATCAATCCGTTCATCGTTGCGCGCTTGTCGAGCATGTGCAGCACATCATATTTCCCGCGTTTCAGCTCAGTGCGGATAAAGCGGATACAGGGCGGGCTCAATTTCCACTTTAGAACGTAGGGAATCGCGGGAACGCCGGCGGCGACGAGTGCATCGTAGTTGACGCCCGGCCAGGTAATAACCTTGATATCGATTCCCATGCGGTGCATTTCGATAAACGAAGCGTTTTCGGCAGGATCGCTGGGGCCGCAAATGCAAAGTACGCGAATGGGCCTGTCCGTCGTTGAGCTCATCGGCCCTAGCGCAGCTCGGCCTTCGGCAGGTGGCGTTTCTTTTTGTCGAACACAACGATTGAATCATAAAAAGAAATGCCGGCAAGATTGGCGGACAGGTAACTGAGCTCCAGCTGGTTCAGTGCGTCCGGATGCCCGTGGCGAAACTGCGATTCTTTGCGATCGATATAGGGTTCGTGCAGCATGTCCACCATTTGCTTGGACAGATCGATGAAAGTGGTTTCACTGTCTACGTGCTTTAGCCAGTAGTTTGTATGCACATCTTCGACCATGTAACAACCGCCATCTTTCAGTGCGGAACGAAAGAGCGCGCCGAAGCTGATGTTCTGATGGTGAGTCTTATGGCTGCCATCATCGAGAATAATGTCGAACGGTCCAAATTCTTCGTTCACCTTGGCGAGGAACTTAGAGTCAGCCTGACTCCCGATCCTCACAAATACGTTTTGGTCCGCTATTTCATGGGCTTTGCAGGTCTTGTCGACATCAATGCCGACAATGGTTGAGTCGGGATGAAAATAGTCTTTCCACATCCGCAATGATCCGCCGCGAAAGACACCGATCTCCAGCATCTTGATCGGACGATCACGATATTGATCGAAGTGTCTTGTATAGATATCGAAATAGTGATGCCATTTGTGGACATTGGTGTCGGCAGAGAAAGCGTCAAACAACGGATTTGTCGGTGCGTCGCTTGCCTGTATTACGGTGACCTTCTCCGTAAGCTCGGCGGGAAACGCGTCCGACTTCTCCAGCGACTTATCAGTCAGAAACGTCGGCGCTTTCGTGATCAGAAGCCCGAACTTGATGAGCAATTTATTTAATAGTTTTCTCATTCGTCTTCCGACATGTCAGACTTGGCGGAGGTCCGCGGCACTTGAATTCTCTCGAAGCGAATCATGCCCGAAACCAACCGAAAAGTCCGGCGAATCAGCGATCTACCGCCTGCGCTGCAGTCGCGATCGCCCTTGGGCTCAGCCACGAGCCGTTTCGCAAAACGCCGAAATAAAACTTTAATAATCCTGTGAACATCCTGCTGCGTACGCGCAATGCCGGGACTTGGCGTAGTGTGAGCAAATCCAGAATCGACGCAATGATCAGCACCGGCAGCCGCAGCAGAATGATCAACGCATGCGTGAGCCAGCGCTCAGGACCAGCGGTGTGTCTCGCGGTATAAACGTGTTTTGAGATGATCACCTCGAGCTTCGTCATCGCCTTCACGGCGACATTGAGTCGGCTGGATCCTCCATGCGCGTGAACTACTTCGACTTCGGGCACGTACGCGACTCTAAGTCCTTTGTCGTGCGCCTTGCGACACAGGTCGGCATCTTCTACGTACATCCAGTAATCTTCCGCCCAGCCGCCGACGGCGTCGAAGTCGGCGCGATCAATTAACAAAACCGAGCCAGTCACCCAGTCGCAATACGTTATTGTCTTGTGGTCCGCGCGTGGATCCGGGAACCTCGATGGCATCAGGACGCGCAATAGTGCTTTCAGCGTTTTGCTTTGATTCAGCAAACTTGGGAAGTCGTCGAAAACCTTCTGGGGCTTGCCGTTTGCCGAAACCTGCTTCGGAGCAGCGATCCCTATATTGTGCTGTTTCTTGATATCGATCAGTGCCTGAATGCTCTCGCATGACGCGATTACGTCAGGATTCATGAAAAGCAGCTGTTCGCCTGTGGCCGCCGCGGCACCAATATTGCAGCCGGCTCCAAAACCACTGTTGATCGGGTTGGCGATGAATTTCACCCACGGAAATCGAGCCGAGAATTCGGAGAAAGACCCCGGCTCCGATTCGTTGTCGACCACAATGACTTCCCAGTCTCCGGGAAAGTCCTCGCGTAGCACGACGAGAGCCGATTCGAGGTGACTCCAGGAGCGATAGTTGACCGTGACGATCGATAGTTTCATCCCACCGACAGTCCATTGAGCGGTGTCGCTAGCGAGGGCAAAGCTGGTCCAGGTAGTCCTTCACGCCGGTTTCGACGGGTCGAAAATCAATGTCACAGCCGCATTCACGTAACTGCGTCAGATCTGCCTGCGTGAAACTCTGGTAAGCGCCTTTCAGGTGATCCGGGAAAGCTATGTATCGGATCTTGCCTTTTCCATGCCACTGGATAACGGCGTTGGCGACATCATTGAACGCCTGCGCCCGTCCGGTTCCGGTATTGAATATGCCAGAGACGCCGGGATTGTCGAGGAACCACAGGTTGACGTCACAGACATCGTCAACATAAACGAAATCCCGCAGTTGCTCGCCGTCTCCATAACCATCCGTTCCGGAGAATAGCCGTGCTTCGCCGTCTTCCAGGACCTGGTTATTGAAATGAAATGCAACGCTCGCCATCGAACCTTTGTGCTGTTCGCGCGGGCCATAAACATTGAAGTAACGCAAGCCGACCACCTGGCTGTCGGGCGTGGCCGCCACGCGCCGTACATATCGGTCGAACTGCAATTTGGAATAGCCATAGACGTTCAGCGGGTTCTCGAAAAGCGGGTCTTCGACAAATGTCGCGGAACCGCCGTACACCGCGGCCGTCGATGCGTAGATATACGGCGTCCCGTATTGCAGGCAGTGGTGCAGCAGGCTTTGTGAGTAAGAGTAGTTGTTCTTCATCATGTAACGACCGTTCCACTCGGTGGTTTCGGAACACGCGCCTTCATGAAAAACAGCCGCAATCTCGTCGGAGAACGCCTTGTCCGAGGCCAGCCGCTGCAAAAAATCGTCTTTATCCAGGTAATCGGCAATTGGCTGATCCGAGATGTTCACAAACTTGTGGCCATCTTCCAGATCGTCGACGACGACGACATCGTCGTGACCGCGATCGATGAGCGCGCGAACCAGGTTGCTGCCAATAAATCCTGCTCCGCCGGTAACGATATGCATGTCGATTCTCTCCCGCCCGCTCCGGGCCGTCAGCGACTATTCGTCGCCGTCCGTCATATGGAATTGCGCCCCACAATACGGGCACTTGGCCTGCCCCGTTGCCTCGATCGGCAGAAAGACCTTCGGATGGGAGTTCCAGAGATACATACCAGGCATGGGACAACTGAGCGGCAAGTCCCTGGGGCGAACCCCGTAATTATGTTGTGCGTTCGCCGGAATCAGGTTCTGGTCGACGGTTCCTGCTTTGGCTGCCACGGGCATCCTCATCTCGGAGAAATAGAGAAAGCGAATTATAGGCGCTGCGTCGCGCCACGGCCATGCTCAGTCCAGCCAATGGCCCCAGACGCGGGAAACAAATTCGCGTTCGGCACGGAATTCCGTACCAGCGGCCAGCGCTAACTGATCGTCGAGTGCCAGGTGATGCTGCCACAGGCGGTAGCTGCGGTAGCAATCCTGAAGCCTGTTGCCCACGGCCGGTTCAAGGCAGCCCGCCTCGGTCAGCGCATCAATTTGCCGAATATTGTCGGAATAGACGATGACATCGGGATGCGTTTTCGCCTGGCTTAGCACGAGGTACTGAATCAGGAATTCGATATCTCCGATGCCGCCAGCACCGTTCTTGAGATCGAATTGCTCGGCATTACTGCGGTCGAGTTCCTTACGCATGCGCTGACGCATCGAAATGACATCGTCGCGAAGCGATTCACGCTTCACGCGTTTAATCAGTGTGTCCCTGCGAATTCGTTCGAACTCCTTTGCCACGGCCTTGCTGCCCGCAACGGCGCGTGCGCGCAGCAGCGCCTGATGCTCCCACGTCCAGGCGTTGTCTTCCTGGTAGCGCTCAAATGCGTCAGTACTTGTTACCAGCAAGCCCTTGTGTCCGTCGGGACGCAAACGGGTATCGATCTCGTAAAGCTGTCCCGAGCCAGTCTGCGTCGTCAAGAAAAGCACCAGGCGCCTGACGAGCCGGGCAAAGAACATCGTGTTATCCAGCGGCTTGTCGCCATCCGTCATCCGGGACTCGCCGTGGGAGTCGTGCAGAAAGACAATATCGAGATCGGAGCCATACGATAATTCGAGGCCGCCGAGCTTGCCGTAACCAACGATACCCAGCCCCGCTTTATGTGTAACGCCATCGACAATATAGGACGGTACGCCATGACGCGCAGCCAGATCCTGCCACACGACGCGCAAGGCCTCATCGAGCACTGTTTCTGCCAGCCAGGTCAGGCCATCGCTGACTTTCATGATCGGCAAGCTGCCGTGAAAATCTGCAACCGCGATTCGAAACTTCGTCGCGCGCTGATACTGAACGATCGAATGCATTTGCGTTTCACTGTCGCTTTCCGCCAGGGCTGCAAGTCGCTGGCGGAGTTCTTTGGACAGGTCGGCCTTCGTGACAACGGCCGAATAAATACGCGGATCCAGCAATTCATCGAGCAGCACCGGTGAAAGCGCTATCTGATCGGCGATGTACTGGCTGCGCGAGCAAAGATCCACCAACCGCGTCATTGCTGATCGATTTTCATTGAGCAAGGCAAGGTAGGCGCTGCGTCGCAGAATGCGCTCGACGACGCTCAGCGTGCGCGTCAGGGCAGACAGTGGCGCATCGGTTTTTATCGAATCCAGAATAAGGTCCGGCATGAATCGTTGCAGGCGATTCGCGGCAATGGAGTCGATTTGCTGTGTCGACGCAGCCTTGGCAAAGGATACGATGACAGCGGCGATTTCGACTGCCCCTTTCACATTTGCAGCCAGCAATAACTCGGACCACCGTTCTTCACTGGCGTTTGCGTCCCATGCCCGCGTCAGCTGCTCACGCAACGGCGTAGCGTCACTTTGGTCACGAAACGCGACGCTCTCGAATTCCTGCGATATCGCCTTCCGGTGCATCTCAAGATCCGCGCGCAAGGCATGCCAGTCGGCATAACCCATGGCCAGGCACAGACGTGCCTGATCAGTCGCATCGCGAGGAAGATCGTGAGTCTGTTGATCACGAATTGCCTGGATAAAGTTCTCAAGGCGTCGCATGAACCGGTATGCCTCACGCAGACGCAGCGCGCCGTCCGCCGACAGGCCGCGGCTGCCGACGAGTTTCGGCAAAACAGCCTGAAATTGCCGGCCCTGGAGAGCCGCTTCGCTGCCACCGCGAACCAGTTGAAACGACTGCACGATGAACTCGGCCTCCCGAATTCCACCGGGGCCCAGTTTGACGTTGTCCATGAGCTCGCGCCGTTTGACTTCAGCCGCAATCATCGCGTGCATTTCCCGCAGCGACTCGAAGACACCGTAGTCGAGGTAGCGGCGATAAACGAATGGTGTGATCAGGTTGGTGCTGAGCTCGCTACGCACGTCCGGCCCGGGATCCGGCCCGACCACGCGCGCTTTTATGTAAGCATAGCGTTCCCAATCCCGACCGTGCTGTAACAGGTAGGACTCCAGTGCCGCAAAGCTGACAACGGGTGGCCCGCTTTCGCCGAACGGCCGCAACCTCGTATCGATACGAAACACAAAACCGTCAGGGGTAACCTCATCGATCAGCGCGATCACGAGCCGGGACAGGCGCCCGAAATACTCTTGCGCGCTGACGGTCCGGGCACCATCCGTTTCACCGTCATTGGCAAACAGGAAGATCACGTCGATGTCCGATGAAAAGTTGAGTTCACGACCGCCCAGCTTGCCCATCCCCAAGATGAGAAGCGGTACCGTTTTCCGCGAATCGTCGCGCACGCGCCCGTAACGCGGCTCGAGCGTACGCGTCGCATAGCGGACCGCTGCATCGAGCATTGAGTCAGCCAGCTCCGAGAGTTGCTCGAGTGTCTCGTCGAGATCGGCAAGGCGGAAAATCTCACGCCAGAGAATGCGTAACAGCGTGCGATTTCGGATTCGCCGCAGTTCTGACTTGAGCTCGTCCACTGCGACATCACTGTCGGCGACGGAGGCGAGCAGCGGCTTATCAATGTCTGCGAACTCGTTGAAGGACGCGACGCTCTCGACAAACCAGGCCCAGTCCTGCAATACAACCCTGGCGCCGAATTCACTGCAGGCAACGAGCCGGGCCAGTGGCTCGACCTGTTCGGCCTGCAAGTCCGACAGGCCGTGTTGATCCTCGAGCCGATCGAACCACCGTCTGACCGGAGGCTGTAATTCCTGCGCTAGCGAGTCCGTGGCGCTGGCAACCCGATTTTTCACACCGCTTCCCATGGCAGGACACTACCAGTCTATCGAAAAAACGGCGAGACTCCGGCAGTATTGATTCTGTGCCTGACAAACACCTTCTCATCGTTTATCACTCGCAATCCGGAACGACCACCCGGATGGCAGATGCCGTCATCCGCGGTGCAACACACCCGGATGTCAGCGGCGTCGACGTTCGTGTGAAATCGGCGCTCGACGCCGACGCCGAGGATCTGCTGTGGGCAGACGGCTTCATCCTGGGCACCCCGGAGAATTTCGGTTACATGAGCGGCGCGATGAAGTACTTCCTCGATCGCGTTTACTACCCCTGTGAGGGCAAACTGAATGGCAGGCCCTGGGCGCTTTTTGTCCGGGCGGGCAACGATGGGAGCGGTGCGATTTCGAGCGTTCGCCGCATCCTCACCGGGCTCGCCGTCAAGGAGGTGCAGGAGCCTCTGCTGATCAAAGGTGATTTCGACGAGGCCAGGCTTGCCGACTGTGAGGAGCTAGGTTTGACGATGGCTGCCGGACTCGAGGCCGGCGTGTTCTAGAGGCCTACACTGCCGACGTTTGCGTCGTATCTTCGAGTTGCGACAACATGGTCTCAAGTGGCACGGGCTTGCCGTAGATATGGCCCTGGGCGAAGTCGACGCCCAGCTTGGTAATCAATTTGCGCGCCAGGTCTGACTCGACGTACTCCGCTACTGTCTTCAGCTCCATGACCTGCGCTACCTGGGTGATCGCTGCAACCATTGATTCCGATATTCGGTTTTCGGTGATGTCGCGAATAAAGCCACCATCAATCTTGAGAATGTCGACATTGAAATTCTTTAGATAAGCGAATGAGCTCAGACCGGCTCCGAAGTCATCAAGCGAAATCGTGCACCCAAATTCCTTCAGCTTGTCGATAAAGATCTGTGCTTTGGCGAGGTTCGAAACTGCAGCCGACTCGGTAATCTCGAAGCATAGCGTCGATGGCGGCAATCCACTGTGACGGATTTCTTCTTCGACAAAATCAAAAATATCGTCGTCGCCCAGCGACTGCCCGGATAAATTGATCGACACAACAGCACCATTCGCACTGATCGAATCTTTGATGTCGGTCAGTGCTTCAATCGCAGTCGATACGACCCAGCGATCGATTTGCGGCATGATATGGTAGCGCTCTGCGGCGGAAAACAATGCCTTTGTTGACACCGAATTGCCGTCAGAATCGACCATGCGCAACAGGACTTCGAAGCGCGGATTACTCGACGCACCGTGCAAGCTGACTATCGGTTGTGCCCGTAATTCAAAACCTTCGCCGTCCAGCGCTTTCTGAATCTCGGCAATCAACTGCATGTCGTCATAGCGCCGGATAATGCTCTGGTTGCCTGCGTCGAAGACCTCGACACGATCCCGTCCGTGATCTTTCGCCGATTCGCATGCCATGCGGGCCGTCGTGAGCGCGCTGCCGTCATCACCATTGCTGCGGGTAAACTCCGCGATGCCGACACTCATCGTAATCTGCAGGGACTTGTCGCCCTGCAGATAGCGTAATGCTGCGCGTTTCTCACGAACCTCATTCGCTAACTGCAGCGCGGTGTCTGTGTCCGCGTGCGTCAGCAAAATGCAGAATTCGTCGCCCGCCAGCCGCGATAGTACCGCACTGCCCGGCAGGTCTTCCTCGAGCATCCGGGAAAATTGCATGATTACGTCGTCGCCAGCCTCGCGACTAAATGTGTCATTCACCAACTGCAGGTTGTCCAGGTCAAAATAGATTAACTGGTGTGTGTCCGTGTCGGAGGTCAGTGCCTTCCAGGATTCATGCAGCTGTGCCTCAAATCCGGAACGGTTCATGAGACCGGTCATTGAATCGAACGAGTGCTCGATAACATACTCGACCTTGCGAACAATATGAGCCATGAAACGCCGATCGCTATTTGAAAACGCTGTTTTGTCGACACGGCCGAGCTGTGCCAACACGCCTTCGACGTTGCCGTTTTGGTCGAGCAGCGGACTGAGCAGGGCCTGGTAGCCTTGTTCGGCCTTTTGCGTTGATCCTTCAATTGCAGGAATTTCAAAGATCATCGGCTGTCGCTGTCCTTCGAGCTTCGGCAACAACTGGTCAATCAGGTATCGATCCAGCACTTTACGATTGACGTTCTTCCAGCTTGAATGCGTCGCACTGATGCGGATTCGTTTCGAGGGAATCAGTAGCACGGTGTAGTTGATACCGAGGTAGCGGCCGCTCTGCCCGACCAGCTGCGCCAGCTGCGAATGGCGCCTGGACGCGCCATGGATTTTCTCATCGACCTCGTAGACGAGTTTTAGCTCTTTTTCGAACTCATGAGCGCGTTCCTCCGACGCGGCCAGCTCCTGGCCCACGCGCAGGGTTTCTCCGATGAGTTCTATGGCTGGTTCGAGGATGTTCTTGAGGAGCTGCGGATTAAAGGACGTGGATTTGCCGACGTTCTTTGAAAACAAGGAGACGAGGACGCCAACCACCTCGCGTTCATCGCCGTAGACTGGCAGAACCAATACAGTTCTCGCGGAGGGCAACGTTCTCTTCAGTATTTCCTCACTGTCCTTGAGGCCGGCAATGACCTCTTCCGGCAGCTCCGCAATAAAGTTATCGATCTCGAAATCGTCGGCACTCTCGCTGCTCCAGACGCATTGACGAGCAAGATTGTAGAAACAAAAGAGTTGCGCTCTCGGCGCAAGTGACTGCAGCAGTCCGGCCGCCTTGCCGACATCTGTTCTTGTTTTCTGACCACGCTTTTTTGCAGGCACGGGCGTTCCATTCCCTAATGAACGGTTCTCAGTGGCCCAGAATGCCCGTCGCAGCGCCATTCTGCTGTGACTCAGGTCTCAGCAGTCGCTCGTTTCTCTTGGCGATTCAGCAAATTACCTGCGATTTTGGCCCTGAAGGCGATTTTTGGAGGTGCGCCGGACGCTCCGCCAGCACTGCTATTGGCCAGCCAGCCAGTCGTCGTCCGAACCTTCGTTGACGCCCTCGAACAGCGGCGTGCTCAGATATCGCTCCCCGGTATCCGGCAACATCGCCAGAATCACGGAGCCTTTGGGTGCTTTCCTCGCGACGGCGAGCGCCGCCGCCAGCGTCGCGCCAGCAGAAATACCCGTGAATATTCCCTCTTTCGCGGCAAGCTCCCTTGATACCGCGATCGACTCGTCATCGCTGACCGGCACGAGTTCGTCAAACACTTCACGATTCAGAACGTCGGGGATAAAGTCCGGCGTCCAGCCCTGAATCTTGTGCGGGCTCCATTCCTTGCCCGCGAGCAAGGACGCACCGGCCGGTTCGGTCGCGACGATTGTGACGCCGGGCCTGGCCACCTTGAGCACCTCACCTACGCCGGTCATCGTGCCACCGGTCCCGTATCCCGTAACCCAGTAGTCGAGTCGCCTGCCGGCAAAGTCCTTGAGGATTTCAGGGCCCGTCGTATGGCGGTGAAACTCCGGGTTCGCCGGGTTTTCGAATTGTCGTGCGAGGAACCAGCCGTGCTTTTCCGCCAGCTCCTCGGCTTTCTTGACCATGCCCGTGCCACGCTCGGCAGCGGGCGTCAGTATTACCTTGGCCCCGAGCCCGCGCATGATCTTGCGCCGTTCGACCGAAAACGAGTCGGCCATCGTCGCAACGAACTGGTGACCTTTGGCCGCACAAACCATCGCTAATGCGATGCCCGTATTGCCCGAGGTTGCCTCGACGACAGTCTGACCCGGCTTCAGGGAACCGCGGACCTCCGCGTCAGTAATTATCGCAAAGGCAAGGCGATCCTTGACCGAGGCCATTGGATTGAATGACTCGACCTTCACGAACATCTCCACATGATCCGGGGCCATGCGATTGAGGCGTACAACAGGCGTGTTGCCAATGGTCTCCAGGATATTGTTATAGATCATTTTCTTATCCTTGGTTCTTTGATCCAGATACAGTCTTTAGCACAAAATGAGAGGGATTGCGTACCCGGAACGCTCGGGGATTGCCTTATACTCGATCAAAGCTCGTGTACCTTGATGGGTGAGCGTTGATTGCGCAGGAAACAAAACGGCCCGGACGCAATCAAATTAAAAACATAGCGCGGCAACCTGACACATGAAACTTCAACAACTGAAATACCTGCTGGCGATTGCCGATAACGGTCTGAACATCACGGCGGCGGCAGAGCGACTTTACACTTCGCAACCCGGAGTCAGTAAGCAGCTCAAGCTGCTTGAGCAAGAACTCGGACTACAGCTGTTTACACGCAAAGGCAAAAGCCTTGATGGCATTACTTCGGCTGGCGAACGGGTCATCGAACGCGCCCGCGTCATCATGCAGGAAGTCGAAAATATTCGCCGACTTGCCTCAGATTATTACCAGGAAGAAGAAGGCTCGCTGTCGATTGCAACCACACACACTCAGGCACGTTATGTGTTGCCCGAGATTATCCGCGAATTCCGCAACCGATTTCCAAAAATCGGGTTGAACCTGCATCAGGGCACGTCGGAGCAGATCGCCGACATGATTGCAGCAAATAACATCGACTTTGCCATTGCTACCGGCTCAACAGATTTGTTTTCTGAACTGATGCTGGTGCCGGGCTATCGCTGGGATCGTTCGATTATTGTCCCGAAAGATCATGAGCTTACGAAACTGGACCGCAAGCTCACGCTACATGACCTCGCGAAATATCCGCTCGTTACCTACGTTTTTAGTTTCGGCGGCCAGTCGTCGCTTAAGAGGGCCTTCGAAAACGAGGGGCTGGAACCCGACGTCGTATTCACGGCTCGTGATGCTGACGTAATCAAGACCTACGTTCGCATGGGACTCGGCGTCGGAATCGTAGCGAGCATGGCAGCAGACTGTGCCGACAAAAAAGATCTTGTGGCCATCGACGCAGAAGGATTGTTCCCACGCAGCACGACCTGGATCGGCTTTCGAAAAGATGCGGTACTCCGACGTTACATGGTCGAATTCATGCAGCTGTTTGCGCCTCACTTGACATCAAGGCATATCGAGGAAATACGGCGAGCCTCTTCGCAGCAAGCTATTGATGAGCTGTTCAGAGATATTGAACTTCCAGTTCGCGGCGGCTGCGCCGACGGGATAATCGAGGCGGCATGACAGCCTCAGCCCGACGAGCTCAGTAAATCCGAATCCCACCGTGTCGTTTGCGGCTGCTGTAGTCAACCCACCACAAGCCCAAAAGAAAACCGCCGATCAGGCAGACCCCGATGGCCGCTGCCACCCAGCTTAGCGGCAGGCTGCCTTTGTAACGCTCTTTCAGGCCCTGGATGCTCGCATTCTCGTCCTTGAGATCAGCAATCTGGGTTTCGGCGCTGTCGAGTTTCGATTCAAGTTCGGCCGCCTGGTCCTCGAGCCCCTTAATCGTTGCGGCCGGCGCCGCAAATGACCGCTTGGTTTCCTCGAGCTCGACAAGCAATGCATCTCGTTCTGAAATCGTTTCCGCCACAATCAGCTTGGCCGGCTTGTCGGCCACGAGATAGGCCGCTTTGACGTAGCCCTGGGCGCCATCGGGAAGCCGGACGTTGGCGTAGTTACGGTCCCGGGAAATAATTTCGAGCGCTTGCCCACTGTCGAGCATGCGAAACGCACGGTCACTCGTGTCGGGAGCCTGGTGCAGGCCCAACCTCAGGTTGTCGGTGATATACGCCGTCTCGGCG
>CAMYIS010000276.1 GCA_947258485.1 uncultured Woeseiaceae bacterium | reverse complement strand
CGTGACGTTTCGAGCCAGCTGTCGGTTTGCCTCACTGTCACCCATGCATCGAGGAAGTTGAGAAGCTGCTGCTCGCCCTTCTTTACGGCAAGCGCCTCGCTCGAAGCGACCAGCGGCTCGTCGATCGGCAGATCGAGTTTCGCGGGATTCCTGAGTACCAGGAACCGGACTTCGGGGATGCCGGCCAGGTAGGCGTGAGCGCTACCCTCGAGCACAGCTTTCTCGGCGGGCTCTTTCGTCGGAAACACTTTAATATTCGCGCGATCAAACAAGGTCTTGGCAACGTTCGCCGCCATCGTATCGGTAACTGTCGTTATCGTGACACTCTTGTCGTTCAGGTCATCGAGCGTCTTCATGTTTTGTGTCTTGTTCGTGTTGGTTGCCAGTCCGACACCGGATATTGCGAGCGGGCGGCTGAAATTTACCTTGAGCGCGCGTTCCGGCGTAATAGCCATACCACCGGCAATGACGTCGATCTCGCCCTTATCCAGGGCGGGAATTATTGCGTCCCAAGCGTAGACCTTGAGTTCCGCTTCGACGCCCATATCCGCTGCGATCTGCTTCGCGACTTCGAAACCGATCAGATCGCCTGACTTATTGCGCATGGTCCAGGGCACAAATTCAGCGACACCGACGCGGATAGTACCCCTGTCGAGAATGTCGTCCAGGACGTCGGCCGCGGCCAGGGAGGTAACAAACAGAGACAACAGTGGCAGCAGTCGTCCGAGTAACTTGAATGGGTGCATGTTGAGTCTCTCAGGTAGCGATGCGATTGCGCCATTAGTACCAAGAAGTTTGGTAGATACCGATGGCAATGTCCAGTCGCCAATTTTGGGTTTCCGGGCTTTTACCAAAGTAGTCGAATTTCTAAGGTGGATAATTGGGTTCGATTTCGGCGCGCATTTCTGTCGTCGAGAAATAGGCACAAGAGCTCCGCCAGCTAGCGGGCAAAAAAAGCCCCGGACAGACCGGGGCTTTCTGGTTTCAGAATTGCGGCCGGGACGCCAGGCTTCAAACTCAAGGCGCCGGCGCAAAAATATCGACCTTAATCGTCTATCGACGTTTGGCTTGTGCCTGCTCCACCGGCGATCGGCGAGTAGTGTGCGGCCCGTACCTTCCACTTGCCGCCCTGTTTGACCAGGACCTGCGTAACTCGCGTGCGGTAGTTACTGACGGGTGCAATGCCAACCGGTGCCAGCCCACCTTCCGAATAGAAATGTGCGACGGCGATCTCTCCCGGAACCAGCGTGATGACACGAATGTGCTTCGGATTGAGACTAAATGCTTCGAACTTCTGTGGCTCGCCACCGGGGCTGACTTCATTTAGCAGACCACCGCTCGACCAAAACTCAAGCGAGCCCTCTTTGGCGATATCATCACCCATCGCTTTGAGGTTTTTCTTTGTGTATGCGTTGGTGTCCATGATCTGCTTGATAACTTCCTGCTCAGTCGCTTCATCAGCATAAGCAAAGGCGCCGGCGAACATCAGTGCCCCGGTTAGAACTAGCGCTATTATTTTCATTCTTAACTCCATTTCGTTTGTCGTACCCGTGCGAGCTGCATGCCGTGATAGCTTTGCGTTACGTTGCAGGTTGCTTGACGGCCGCCAAGTATAACTGGATTCGGAAAGACCCGTCCGGCTGAAATTAGCCGCGTTCCCAGGGGCACATGGGCTGGAGGTCGTTTCTCAGTCGTCGAGATACTTCGCGTAAGCGGAGATGTACTTGGTGGCACTGTCGGCGGAAATCAGCACGGCTCGGCCATTGTTTTTAGCGCCCATCTCGATCGCCGCGTGTAGAACGGCGCCCGTCGTCGGTCCGACCATCGCGCCATCGGTGCGCGCGACCTTGATGCCGGCGCGAAACGCGTCGTCGTCGCTCACCGAAACCAGGTCGTCGACTTCGGGAAATACTCGTCGGGCAGCCCGGTGATCCGCTTCAATCCTGACAGGTGATGCTGACGACTTGCCGGCTCGACGCCAATGATCTTGATAGCCGGATTCATTTCTTTCAGGTATCGGCCAACGCCACTGATCGTGCCGCCGGTTCCGATGCTGGCGAAGAAGTAATCGATGTTGCCGCCCGTCTGTCGCCAGATCTCGGGGCCGGTCGTGTGGTAGTGGGCGGCGACGTTGAGCTCGCTTTCGTACTGATTGGGGCTGATGTACTTGCCGTCGAATGCCTCGCTTTCGACCATGCTCTTGACGACGCCGCGAGCGCCTTCCGACGGGAAGATCGGGCACAGCTCGTCCTCGACCTCGATCAGCTCGGCGCCCAGGAAGCGCAGCAGCGCCTTTTTCTCTTCGGGCGCGCCTTCCGGCAGGGCTATCTCGATTGGCGTGTTGCGGGCGTTGGCAAGGGCGGCCAGCGCTATGCCGGTGTTACCGGCGGACGGTTCAACCAGCGATTGCCCTTCTTTCAGGTGCAGGCCCTGAAGCATGTAGAGCGCGGTGCGGTCCTTGATCGAGCCGAACGGATTCATGCCCTCCAGCTTCAGCAGGACTTCGTAGTCCGCATGCGGATTGAACCGCTCACCCAGCCTCAGCATGGGTGTCGGGTTTTCAGGGCTCGGAATCAGGTCAGCGATGCTGTCGAAGACCTGTTCGTCGTACTGATAGATTTCTTCGACGCGGGCGTTCATTGCCCTGAGTCTATATAGCCAAAGCGAATGAGCAATGATCCGGCCAGATGGTCTGGTTATGGCGATATTCG
>CAMYIS010000275.1 GCA_947258485.1 uncultured Woeseiaceae bacterium | reverse complement strand
GCGTCAGGTGTTATCGGTTGCAATACGTTCCCTCAATCGATTGCTCCGGCAAGCGGCCATTGAACTTATACCAGTTTATACCTGTTTCGCAATCTGTCCCGAGTCGAATTTGCAGCGCAGTATCGCGCTTACGCGCTCGTAGAAGCGCCTGAATTCATAGATCGTCCAATGTGAAATATCCACGCTGCGCTGAAACGACAGGCAGTTCGCGCAGCGCAGCAGCGGCAACAGGTCAACGTATCGCAAGTCGGCAGGCCCGCGCTGCGGGAACACGTCCCACACGGACATGGCGGTCAGGTTGCGATGCCGGAGTGCCGTGTCATTGACGGCCCGCTGCCAGCGCAGCTTCATTTCGCCACCGCCCGTGAGTATCTTCGTGCCCGCAACATCCACGGCCGGGCAGTGACCCTTTTTTCTTGCCAGCGCCCGAGACCTCGCACGCAAGGTCTTGCCGACGAACTCCGCAAGCTGTTCGAGCTCTTTCAGCGTTCGGAATGCGCGCGGATCAGCGCCGCGCCGGCTGACCAGGTCACCCCAACCATGAATCGCCACGGCGAGGCGCCTGTTTAGCCAGCTGTCAAACTGAATCGCTGACGACGACCAGGCGCGCGAGTCATGCAGCGAGTCACCCCGGTCAACACAGTCATTCAAAACTTTCTCAAGTGCGCCCAGGTGGATATCACCGTTGTCATGGAGAAACTGCGAGACATCGACCTGCATGGGAATCCAGGCCGAATTTCCCGGTACCTGGATGCCGGTCGCCGGCAGGACGGAGTCAGCACGCTCTTCGGCCAGCAAAGGGCATGGTGAGGACACGACCGTCGGCAGCACCATGCTGACCGGAACAGCGTCGCGCATTTCCCAGAGGTGCCGCCAGATGCGATCCGCGGATTGCGGGGATGGGCTGGCGCGGACGTCCATAACGAAAAACATGGCGATTATCTTGCGGCCGCCGGCACGGTTGGACCGCCCCTGTTACTGGGCAGCCTGTGGAGATTTCGAGGCCTTTGCCTGGTGTCCTGTCCCATATATGCCCGCAGGGCAATTTTGGGTCTGGCGTGTTCGCCTCCGCGGGTGTACCTTTTGCCGCGTCAGCACCGACAGGAAAACAGGATGCCTTCTTTTGATGTAGTCAGCGACTTCGACGCGCACGAGGCGCGCAACGGCGTTGACCAGGCCAATCGTGAAGTCACGACTCGTTTCGACTTCAAAGGCACGGGGTCAAAATTCGAGCTCGAAGAACAGGTGATTTCGCTCACGACCCAGTCCGACTTTCAGCTCAAACAGATGATCGATATCCTTCACCAGAAACTGTCGAAGCGCGGCGTTGATATAGCGTGTCTCGAAGAACAGGAGCCCGAGTTTTCGGGCAGTGAAGCACGGCAAAAAATAATTCTGCGCCGCGGCATCGATACCGATCGCGCACGCAAACTCGTGAAACAGATAAAGGCGGCAAAAATGAAGGTGCAGGCCGCCATCCAGGGCGAGAAACTACGCGTCAGCGGCAAGAAGCGCGACGACCTTCAGGCTGTTATCAGTATGCTTAAGGAAACCGACATCGGGCTGCCGCTGCAGTACGAAAACTTCCGGGATTGAACATAAACCCTGATAAGTAGAAAAAAATAATGGGTACGGGAATCGAAAAGACACTTCGTCGTCAGGACATCACGTTCGAAGACAAGGACCAGGCCCTGCGTGACGATGTTCGTACGCTGGGCGCAATGGTTGGTGATCTCATTCGCGAACAAAACGGCGAAGAACTCTTCGAGCTCGTCGAGAATGCTCGAGTGCGGGCGATCCGCAGGCGCGAAGACAACGAAAAGACCGGAGAAGAGCTCGCGAAACTCGTCGAAAACCTCGACCCGGAGCTCGCGCTGCAGCTCATTCGCGGCTTCTCGACGTATTTTCAAATGGTCAACACGGCCGAGAAAGTACATCGCATACGCAGGCGCCGTGAATACCTCCGTGATGTCGACCAGAATCAACCTGGCGGTCTGGAAGAATCCTTGCTCAAGCTTAAAGCGTCCGGCATGGACATCGACGGCCTGCAGGCATTGCTCGATTCCATGTTGATCGAACCCGTCTTTACGGCACATCCGACCGAGCCGACGCGCCGAACGATACTCCGCAAGGAACAAGACATCGTCAGGCATCTTGTCGACCTGCTCAACCCGACGATGACGCCCCAGGAGGCCAACGCCGCCCTGCAGAACATCAGGCTCCTGGTGACGACGGGCTGGCAAACGGGTGAGCACCCCCCTGAACGAATGACCGTCGCGGACGAGCTGGAGCACGTTCTGTTTTTTGTCACTGACGTTCTGTACCGGGCGATACCCCCATTTTATGAGGATATTCGCGACGCCCTGAATCGCATCTACGGCGACGAAAGCAAGCAAGTGCAGCTTCCCAGTCTCGTAAATTTTGCGTCCTGGGTGGGCGGCGACATGGACGGCAATCCGAACGTCAATGCAAAGACCATTCGCGCCACATTGGCGCGGCAGCGTTCACTGATTCTCGATCTTTACTACAAAGAATGCGCTTCAATCAGCCACAAGCTCAGCCAGTCCGTCGATCGGGCCGATTTCACTCAGGGCATGCTGGACAAGATAGAGCAGTACCGCGAAATTTTTCCCAAAGCCTATCACGCTGTTCCGGCCCGCCACCGGGAAATGCCCTATCGCGTATTCCTCCGCCTCGTCCAGCAACGGCTTCAGTCAACCTACGACGACGATATTTTCCCGTACGAGAAAGTCGAACAATTCATTACGGATATCGAGCTCATTGCCGAGAGCCTGTCGTGTAACAAGGGTAAGCACGCAGGCTTGTTCGCCGTGCAACGACTTCTGCGACGCATCCGCACGTTTGGTTTTCACCTGGTGACACTCGACGTTCGCCAGGACTCGGACGTTCATCGGCGTGTAATCGCGGAGTGTCTCGGCGACGACGAATGGCTTGAACGGCCTGCTGAAGAACGTACAAAAAGAATTATCGATGCCATTACGACGCGCGAAATCCCGCCAATGACCCTTAGTACGATGGCCCGCAAGACACTTAGCGTGTTTCAAGCCATCGCGTTTTGCCGCCGGAAGTACGGCAAGAAGTCCATTGGCCCGTTCATAGTCAGCATGACTCAGGGCGCTGACGATATTTTGTCCGTGCTGTTACTAGCGCAATGGGGCGAACTCCATAATCGCCGTGGCGACGTACCCCTCGACGTCGCGCCCCTGCTGGAGACCGTCGATGACCTGGACAATGGCCCTGAAATTCTCGAAATATTGTTAAGCACAAAATTGTATCGCGAGCACCTCGCGCAGCGCGGCAATCGTCAGACCGTAATGATCGGCTACTCCGACAGCAACAAGGATGGCGGGCTCGCGTCGGCACGCTGGGCGCTGCAAAACTCTCAGGAAGCCCTCGTGAATGCGGTTGAGTCCCAAGATATAGAGCTGACGCTCTTTCACGGCCGCGGCGGTACGATCAGCCGCGGCGGCAGCAAGACACATGTTGCTGTGCTGGGCGCTCCGCCCGGCACGGTGAATGGCCGGCTGCGCGTGACCGAGCAGGGCGAAATCATCAACGAAAAGTACGGTCTGCGCGGCATCGCGCTTCGTACGCTGGAGCAGGTTACGGGTTCCGTGGCCCTGGCGACCGCGTTGCCGACACACCGCGGCAGCGACATGCCGGAATGGCACGAGATGATGGACGTCATCGCTGCCGAAAGCCGGCGCACCTATCGCAAGCTGATTTACGAAACACCTCAGTTCTACGACTACTTCAGGAAAGCGACGCCCATCGATGTCATCGAACGCATGCGAATCGGTTCACGGCCGTCAGCGCGTCGATCGCAGTCGGGTATCGAGGACCTGCGCGCAATCCCCTGGGTGTTCTCCTGGACACAGGCCCGATTCGTGCTGCCGGGCTGGTACGGAATCGGTAGCGGACTCGCCAAAGCAGCCAAGCAATTTGGCGACGCACCTTTTCGTGAAATGTTCGCCGAATGGTATTTCCTGCGCTCCCTGACAGCCGACGCCGAAATGGTGCTTGCCAAGTCGGACCTGGGGATAGCCGAACTCTATTCACAGCTGGCCGGCGATCTTCACGATGAGTTCTTTCCGATCATCGAAAAGGAATACAACCTCACGCAGAACCTGATCCTCGAATATTCGGATCACGAGGCGTTGCTCGAAGGCGACGTAACTCTGCAAAGAGCGATCATGCTCCGCAATCCGTACGTCGATCCGATGAGCCTGATACAGGTGGACTTGTTATCCAGGTGGCGAGAATCGAACTATGAGGACGAAAAACTGTTCGCGGCGCTGCTCGCCAGCGTGAACGGCATCGCGCAGGGCCTGCAAAACACGGGTTGACGACTCTCCCCATCCACCACCCACCACCCAGCTGTCACCTACCACCCATCATTTGGCCGCGACGGTGATCGCGGGGAGATCTTGCTTGCTCGCGCTTACGCGATGTCGGGGTGTCTCATAAAGCGAGTTTGCGAAGCAGCTGTCCGAGCGACTGAGATTCCCCGGCGATCGACGCCGCTGTCAGAAAGTTGCGTGGCAGGTGTCGGTCGGGTGGTGGGTTATGTATCGATGAAGCTCGCGATTTCCTCGAGCGACTTCCGCTTGATGTCCGGCACCCGCGCATCATCGGCCGGATACCCAACCACGAGTAACAGGAACGGTCTTTCGCTTTTCGGCCTGCCCAGTATTTCATTCAGGAACTTCATCGGGCTCGGCGTATGCGTCAGCGTCGCAAGGCCCGCCCTGTGGAGCGCCGTTATCAGTATGCCGGTGGCCAGGCCCGTCGATTCCGCCGGGTAATAATGCTTCACCTTGCGGCCATCGGGCAGTTCGCCGAACTTCTGCAGGAAGACCGCGATCAGGTACGGCGCATTTTCCAAAAACGGCTTCTGGTCGTTGGTACCCAGCGGTGCGAGAGCCGCGAGCCATTCTTCGGACGCCCGGTGCGTATAGAACTCCCGCTCTTCCGCCTCGGCCGCAACGCGAATTTTTTTCTTTGTTTCGGGCCCACTGACGACGGCGAAATGCCATGGCTGCAGGTTGGCCCCGCTGGGCGCGGTGCTGGCTGCTTTGAGTGCGGTCTCGATAATGTCCCGCGGCACGGGCCGATCGGAAAACTCGCGAACAGTGCGGCGGCGATTGATGTCGACGTAAAATTCGTTGACGCGCCGTCGCATTTCCTCGATCGGGTATTCCCGGTACTCGGAAAGCGGAATGGTTGGGTAGGTACTCACAATGTCCCCTTATTCGAATTTGCGACCAGGGCCGGGCTAGTCGTCCGGCTCACCGAGTATTTGCAGGACGCGCCACTCGGCGCCGTCGTTCTCGGACACGGATCGCCCCAGCATTGATATGCCCGCCTCATGTACCGACTCGGGCCTGCCGGTGATCAGTGGATGCCACCCGGGCAGATCCTTCCCGTCAGCGAGCCGCCTGTATGCGCAGCTCGACGGTAGCCAGTGAAACGTCTCGGGACGATCGACAGACAGCACCAGGCAGTCCGCGACGCGTTTTGCGCGCGACGCGTAGTCAGTGCAGCGGCAGGTCTCGATGTCCAGCAGGCGGCAGGCGACATCCGTGTAAAAGACGTCGCCGCTATCCTCGTCCTCCAGTTTGTGCATGCAGCACAGCGCGCAGCCGTCGCACAGGGATTCCCACTCTTTCCGGCTTAGCTCCGCCAGGGATTTGCGTTTCCAGAATTGATCCGTCATCGTCCCCACTTTGCGACACCGGGCATCGAATATCCACATGAAAGCCGTGTTTCTCGACTGGGCAACGATGGGTCCCGACCTCGATACCGGCCAGCTGCGCGCTTTGCTGCCCGAGCTCGAGGTGTTCGACGTCACCGAAGATCACGAAGTGGCCGAGCGTATTCAGGACGCAGCGTTCGTTCTCACTAACAAGATTCGGCTAAGCGACGAACTTCTGAACCGCTGCCCCGAGCTGCGGTTCATTGGTCTCACCGCAACGGGCACGGACAACGTCAACCTCGAAGCGGCGGCACGACATGGCGTTGCCGTCTGCAATATTCGAGCGTATTGCACTCAGTCGGTAGCCGAACATGTCTTCGCTTGCCTGCTCAACCTGGCACATAGTCTCGGCAGGTATGCCGATGATGTGCGTGCCGGCAAGTGGCAGGAATCCGAAAATTTCTGCCTGCTTACCCATCCGGTACGCGAGCTGTCGGCGATGACGCTCGGCATCGTCGGCTACGGCGAACTCGGTAAAGGCGTTGCGAAGACGGGCGCTGCGTTCGGCATGGATGTTATCGTTTCGGCCCGCCCCGGTACGAGTGAGAAACGCGACGACAGGGTTTCTTTTGACGAGCTGCTGGCACGCTCCGATGTCATCTCACTGCACTGTCCGCTGAACGACGACACGCGCGAACTTTTCGGCGTGGATGAATTTCTCAAGATGAAGAACGATGCGATCCTGATCAACACGGCGCGCGGCGGGTTGATCGATTCGGCGGCCCTCGCCGAGGCCCTGCGTACAGGGCAGATCGCGGCAGCGGCTATCGATGTGCTGCCCAAAGAGCCTCCTGTGCAGGGCGACCCGCTGCTGGATTACAAAGGCGACAACCTGATCGTCACACCGCACATTGCCTGGGCCACCAACGAAGCGCGCCAGGCCGCCGTCGACGAACTCGCCGCCAATGTCGCTGCGTTCATGGAAGGTCGTCAACGCAATCGCGTCGTCTGATCAGGTGCCTATTATTTGCCGGGCCCACTGCACGATCTGGCGCACGCGCGGCGATCCGAGGTCATACGCCTCATTGAAATTCACCCATCGCCACTCGTGATGCTCGGGCTCTCCCGTATCGGGTGAAAGTCCCATCTCGACGGCTGCAGTTTCGGTGCGCGCAATGTAGTACCTGGCAACTTTTCCACGGCTGTACGGTCCCGTCTCGAAGTAGCGATCCCCCCAGTCAAATGCGAGGTCCGCAACACCGGTCTCTTCGTGCACTTCGCGCCGGGCCGCCTCCATCGGCTCTTCGCCCTGCTCCCGGACGCCTTTGGGAAAATCCCAGTGATGGAAAGCGCGCAGCATCAATGTGGCCCAGCCCTGCTCTGTTTCACGCGCGAGGACAATGCCGCAAGAGAGAGTCTGCTCAGTCACGTTGCCCACCGCAGTACATCGGCGGGTGCAGCGTTGATCGCGCCGCGCGCTGCGAAGAAGCCGCTGATGCAGACCAGGAGTACGCCGGCCGTCAGTCCGGTTACCCACAGCAGTGGATTGAATTCATAGGGCAGCTGGAAGAGCTGAACAGCGACTATGGCCGCGAGGATTGAAGCACCGGCGGACGCCAGAACACCGGCGGCAACGCCGAGAGCAGCGAACTCGGCCATGACTCCGAAAAACACGGTGCGACGGCGGGCGCCCAATGCGCGCAGCATGGCACTCTCGAAGCGCCGCTCGTCAATGGTCGACTGTACCGCCGCAAACAACACCGCGATTCCCGCCGCCAGCGTAAAGACAAATACGGCCTGCACGGCGAGGCTGGCTTTCTCGATGATGCCGCGAACCTGCTCGAGGATCGCGCCGAGATCGATAACCGAGATACTCGGATATGCGCGCACAAGATCAACAAGCATCGCCTGCTGATCCTGTTCGATTTTCATGCTCGAAATATAGGTCGTCGGCATGCCATCGAGCGCGCCAGGCGACAGCACGATAAAAAAGTTGGGCTGAAAGGAATCCCAGTTTACTTTTCTAATGCTCGCGATCTCCGCTTCGACTTCTTGTCCTGCCACAAAAAAATTCAGGCGGTCGCCAATTATGAGGCCGGCGTTGACGGCGGATTCTTCTTCAATTGAAATCAGCGGCGGGCCACTATAGTCGCGCGGCCACCATTCACCCTCGAGGAGTTCGTTGCTGGAACTCATCTCGGCCGTCCATGACAGGTTCGCCTCACGATTCGCCAGCCAGCGGCCGTCTTCACTGGGATACTCACGATCTTTGACCGACACGTCGTTTATCGACGTCATGCGCGCACGCACCAGGGGTGTAAACGTCGGCAAAGTCATGCCGTTTTTCTCAAATAACGCGCCGACTGCTTCGACCTCGTATGGCTGGATATTGATCAGGAAATGATTCGGCGCATCCTCATCGAGCGTCTGTCGCCAACCCTCGAGCAAGTCCGTGCGCACGAGTGTTAACAAGAGCAACACCGTCAGCCCGAGGCCGAATGCAACGACCTGAACCGCACTCGCACGACCGCGTCGTGAAACATTCGCGAGGCCATAACGCCAGGCGACGCCGACTCCCGATCGAAACCGGCCGATTAAGGAAACGAGCCCGCGGCCGACGAGGTACAGCGCCGCGGCGATCACCATGATGCCGCCGATCAGAATGAGCAACATGCGTGGATCACCCACCGAGCGGTACAGCAGTGCGGCAACGGCTGCAAGAGAAAGGCCGGCAACCAGCAGGCGCGACGGTGCCGGTGGCATCGCGTCGTGGCGCAAGACACGTAGCGGCGGGGTATTTCGGAGCTGAATCAATGCCGGCAACGCGAAGCCAACCAAAAGGACCATGGCGCTGCCGCTGGCCAGCACAACGGGCCGTAGCCCCGGATTCGGCAGGTCACTGGCAATGAGGTCAACGAGTATTCGCGACAGCAATTCTTCCGCGGCGAAGCCGACGATGCTGCCGACCATCACGCCCAGGACACCGAGCAGCATCAGTTGAATCAGTGCGACGGCAATGACAAAACCCTGGGTTGCACCGAGACTCTTCATCAGCGCCACGGCGTCCATGCGGCGGTGCGCGAACCGGCGCGCCGACATCGCCACCGCGACCGCACTGAGCAGCAGGCTCATTACAGCCGTAAGCGAAAGAAAGCGTTGTGCCCGATCCGCTGCGTTGTATGCCCGCTCACTGCTCTCTTCCTGGCTGCGGATGCGCACCGATTCGGGCAGTTTGTCCTGGATGGCGTCATTGAACCCGGTTACGGCCGCTTCGTCCCCCGCGACAAGCAGTGCATAGCTGACACGGCTGCCCTCGCCGATCAGGCCGCTCCGCGAAATATCCGCCGCATTCATTAGCAGCGACGGCGCGAGCGACGCGAACCCTATCGACTGGTCCGGGCGATACGTCAGTACCGCCGAAACCCGGAGATCAAGCTCACCGATTGATAGCAGGTCGCCAATATCTGCGCCAACCCGTGCCAGCAGGGTCCCGTCTGCCCAGACCTCCCCGGCTTTCGGTATGCCTTCAACTTCCCGTTGTTCGCCGAACAGCTGATCGGCGACGCGCACGGTGCCGCGCAGAGGATACCCCTCACTGATTACGTTGATCGAAGCCAAAGCGCTGTTGTCGCCGGCGAATACAACCGATGGAAACGACATCGTCTCGGCCGTATCGAGGCCATACTCGGCGGCAAGTTCTCTCCACTCTGCCGGCACAGGCTCCTGCGAGCGCAGGCGTAAATCGGCCGCAAGTACTTCATTGGCCTGACGAGCGACAGCCTTGCCGATGCGGTCGGTCAGAAAACCAACCGCGGTCAGCGCGCCGACGGCGAGCCCAACCGCGGCAAGCAGTACCAGGACCTCTCCCGAGCGCAGCTCGCGGCCGAAGGTCCGCAGCGCGAATCTGACCGCCCTCACGCGGCGGCCTCGCTGTCGGCCACCAGGCGCCCGGCATCGAGGGTCAAAATGCGATCACAGCGCTCGGCAAGGCTTATGTCATGGGTGACCAGGATGAGCGTCGTCCTGGAGCTGCGATTGAGCTCAAACATCAGCTCCATGATGTTTGCACCGGTTCCGCTGTCGAGATTACCCGTCGGCTCGTCGGCAAACAGGACCGCCGGTTCAGTCGCAAATGCCCGCGCGATGGCCACGCGCTGCTTCTCGCCCCCCGACAGCTGCGAGGGATAGTGGCTCCAGCGATCCTTCAGGCCGACCTGCTCTATGATTCCGCGGGCCACGACCCGGGCGTCGTCCTTGCCTGCCAGCTCGAGCGGCAGCATGACGTTTTCCAGGGCATTGAGGGACGGCACGAGATGGAATGACTGGAACACAAAGCCGACGCTTTCGGCGCGAACGCCGGCCCGGCCATCCTCGTCCAGCTCCGACAGGTTGGCGCCATTCAGGACGACATGCCCGCCGGTAGGCAGATCCAGCCCCGCCAGCAGGGCCAGCAGCGTCGATTTTCCGGCGCCCGATGGCCCGACGACGGCGACCGACTCGCCGGCAACAATCCGGAAACTCACGCCCGAAAGAATGGTCAGACTCCCTTCCGGGCTGCTAACCTCTTTACTGACCTGAATGGCCTCCAGTACTACATCCTTGCTTACTGACTCATTTCGCATGCGAAAACTTCTTACTCTTGTTGTTTTGTTGATGACTGCCAGCGCTGCGGGTAACGGCTCGCCGACAGTGCTTGTCTTTGGCGACTCCCTCAGCGCCGGCTTCGGTATTGACGTTGACCAGTCCTGGACCGCGTTGTTGCAGTCGCGGCTCGAAAAGCTAGGGTACGAACATCGCGTCGTGAACGCCAGCATCAGCGGTGAAACGACC
>CAMYIS010000274.1 GCA_947258485.1 uncultured Woeseiaceae bacterium | reverse complement strand
GAAAGCGGCGCTGCCGCATTTGCAGTCGATCAAAGTCGAATTGCGTGAAGACGCCGTGATCATGGACGGGCCCACGCGCCGCAACCTCGAGCTCGAAGCGTCATTGAGCGGCTTGCATGAGCACACGCTGGCCGGCGTCATGGATCGTTGTCAAACCGCCATGGGAAGCCGACTATTGCGGCGCTGGATTCAGCGACCGTTGCGTAATACTGCAACATTGATGGGCCGCTACCAGTCGCTCGACGCGATGACCGCGAATGGCACCGTCGATTCGCTGCAGGATGCACTGCATGGCATCGGCGATGTTGAACGTATCTTGTCTCGCATCGCTTTGCGGTCTGCACGACCTCGCGATCTACGCCAGCTCTGCGAAGCGCTATCCCGGTTGCCCGAACTTCGCCGCCAGCTGGCTGCCGTCGAGTCACCGCTGCTGCATGACCTTAGCGAACAGATCGGCTTATGACGATGAGCTTGACGACCTGCGTGCCATTGCCGAGAACGCCGACCAGTATCTCGTCGATCTCGAAGTTCGCGAACGTGAACGAACCGGTATCGCCACATTAAAACTCGGCTATAACCGTGTGCACGGTTATTACATCGAGATCAGCAAGGCGCAGGCCGATAAAGCGCCTGTTGAATATGTGCGGCGGCAAACGCTGAAATCGGCCGAGCGTTACATTACGCCCGAGCTCAAAACGTTCGAGGACAAGGTACTCGGCGCTCGCGAACGGGCATTGAGCCGCGAAAAATATCTCTACGAGAAGTTGCTCGACGCTCTTCATGAGGTGCTCGAGCCGCTGCAGCGGAGCGTGGCAGGTCTTGCAGAACTTGACGTGCTGACCTGTTTTGCGGAACGCGCCCAGGCGCTGGGCCTGTCGCAGCCTGAAATTTGCGACGTACCGTGTATCGAGATCGAAGGGGGCCGCCACCTCGTCGTTGAACAGGTCATCGATACGCCATTCATTGCAAACGATTTGTCGCTGAGTGAGGACAAAATGCGGCAGACGGCGCTCATCGTCATTCTCGCTCACATCGGCAGCTTCGTGCCCGCAGACAAGCTGCGTGTCGGACCGATCGACAGGATCTTCACGCGCATCGGGGCATCAGACGATCTCGCCGGCGGGCGCTCTACGTTCATGGTCGAGATGACGGAGACCGCGACGATTCTCAACAATGCTACGGAACAGAGTCTCGTACTCATGGATGAAATTGGGCGCGGCACGAGTACGTTCGATGGCCTGTCGCTCGCCTGGGCGGCCGCACATCACATGGGGGAAAAAGTGAAGGCGTTCACGCTGTTTGCCACCCATTACTTCGAGCTGACCGCTCTCGCACAGGAAATTCCACGTTGCGATAACGTGCATCTCGACGCCACCGAGCACAAAGGGCAGCTCGTGTTCCTGCACTCGGTCAGGCCCGGACCAGCGAACCAGAGTTACGGACTGCAGGTCGCCTCATTGGCGGGCGTGCCCAACGACGTCATTCGTCGTGCGAGGAAGTACCTGAAGACACTCGAATCGCAGCAAGCCGCACAGCCGCAGAGCCCGCAGGGTCAGCTGGACCTCAGCGTCGAGGACGCAAGCGCAGTCGATCCCGTCCGCGATGCCGTTGATGCACTCGACCCGGACTCAATGACGCCGCGAGAGGCGCTCGATGCGCTTTATCGACTCAAGGGTCTGTGAGGCCTGCCGTATAGTCGATTGATCGTTTACGTTTCCCGGAGGAATTCGCCGCGCTTGAGGAAAGAGGCGGCCTGGTCCGCGACGTCAGAGGAAACGAGCATGCCTTTGTGGCTAACGGGCATGACCAGGTGGTCGGTGGCGCCTTCGATACGCGTTTCGGAAACGGCGATTGTGCCATCATTGTCCTCTTTGAAATCAGCAACCAGGCGTCCGAACCCCAATGGCACGTTGCCGGCGATAACGCCTATCTCTCTTTGCTCACATACGTGGCTTGCCCATTCATTCGCGGCCTGGTGAACAACACCGTCCGGCAACGAGCGGCCAACGATCTCTTCGGCCCACACCTGTTCACTAAGAAAGTCAGCAGCACGCGAACCGGTCAACGGCGAACCCAGGCAGACGACCCTGCCCGGCAATGCACTCGCGTCGTTTGCGAGCATGCGCAAAGCGAGAACACCGCCCAGGCTGTGACCGACTAGGTGTACACCTCCAACATCTTGATCGTGAACAAAACGGGAAAGCGCGGCCGCGTTTTCGTCGAGCGTGCCGCGTACGGATCGGTAACTGAATAGTCGTGCGCGAAAGCCGAACTCTTTTTCGAGCCGGCGTTTGATGAGGTACATGCCGGTGCCGTGCGACCAGAAGCCGTGGACGCAGACGACCGTGTCGATCGCAGTCATTCCGTGCGCGGTACCCGCAGGCGAATGCCCGTTTCCCTGAGCTGCTCGGCCGACACTTCTCCGGGTGCATTGGTCAGCGGGCAACTGGCTGTTTGCGTTTTCGGGAAAGCAATAACGTCCCGAATACTCTCGGCGCCCGCCATCAACGTGACGACGCGATCGAGGCCAAACGCTATACCACCGTGCGGCGGGCAACCGTACTGCAGCGCCGTCAACAGGAAACCAAACTTCTCTTCCGCTTCTTCCTCGCTGATATCCAGCAGCTCGAACACGGCTGCCTGCATATCCTGGTCGTGAATACGGATCGAACCGCCGCCAATCTCGGAACCATTCAGCACGATGTCATAAGCGCGAGACAGTGCGCTCCCGGGGTTGGCCCGCAGCGCGTCGGCATCGTCGATACTCGGCGCGGTGAAAGGATGATGCAACGCCATCCAGCGCTTGGACTGCGCGTCCTTCTCAAACATCGGGAAATCGACAACCCACAGCGGCGCCCAACCATCCGCGACGAGTCCACGGTCTTCACCGACCTTCACGCGCAATGCGCCGAGTGCGTCGTTCACGATGCGGGCTTTGTCCGCGCCGAAGAATATCAGGTCGCCGCTCGCCGCTTTGGTGCGCTCGACAATGCCGGCGACAACGTCATCGGGCAGGAACTTGAGTATCGGCGACTGCAAACCATCGCGACCGGCACCGACGTCATTGACCTTGATGTAGGCAAGGCCGCGCGCGCCGTAGCGACTGACGTACCTGGTGTAATCATCGATAACCTTGCGGCTCATTTCGCTGCCGCCCGGTACGCACAGCGCGGCAACACGACCCTCGGGATCAGCGGCCGGCCCGGCGAATACCTTGAATTCGACCGACTTCATGAGGTCAGAAACTTCGATGAGTTCGAGGTCGATACGAAGGTCGGGTTTATCCGATCCGTAGCGCTGCATCGCGTCGGCATACGTCATGCGCGGGAAAGGATTCGGCAACTCGACGTCGAGCGTTTCCTTGAAGACGAAACGCATAAGCTCTTCCATCGTGTTTGTAACCGCGGTTTCATCGACGAAGCTCATTTCGACATCGAGCTGTGTGAATTCGGGCTGCCGATCCGCACGCAGGTCCTCATCTCGGAAGCAGCGCACGATCTGGTAGTAACGATCGAGGCCCGACATCATTAGCAGCTGTTTGAAGATCTGCGGCGACTGTGGCAACGCGAAAAATTTGCCGGGGTTGGTTCGGCTCGGAACGATGTAGTCACGCGCACCCTCAGGGGTAGCACGCGTCAGCATCGGGGTTTCAACGTCAACGAACCCGTGAGTATCCAGAAATTTGCGCATGGCCACAGTGACTCTGTGACGCAGCATCAGGTTGCCGAGCATGTTTTCGCGCCGCAGGTCGAGGTAGCGATACTTGAGGCGGATATCTTCGTTGGCCTGTTCGTCATGATGAAACGGCGGCGTCTCGGACTTGTTCAGGATCTCGAGTTCGTGGGCCAGAACTTCGACCTCGCCGGTCCGCATGTTCGGGTTGACCGTGCCTTCCGGCCGCGGCCGAACAAGGCCTTTCACTTTGAGGACGTACTCGGAACGGATGCGCTCTGCTTCGGCGAAGATCGCGGCACGATCGGGGTCGAACACTACCTGCAGCAACCCTTCACGATCACGCAAATCGATAAAAATCACGCCACCGTGGTCGCGCCGCCGGTGGACCCAGCCGCATACCTCAACTTCCTGGCCAACGAGAGCCTCGTTGATCTCTCCACAATAGTGACTACGCATCGTTAAGCCTGGGGAAAACCCCTGAAAAAGGAGGCGGAATGGTACGGTGTGCTGTCCGGCTTATCAAGCAGGCTCGTTCGGCTCTTCGAAGGGCAATTCGCGGGTTTTGGCCTTGCTCCACGTAGGAACAACGACACCCAGCGAGATGATCATCCTGAGCGCCTCGTCCACCGTCATATCCAGCACGGTAATGTCTTTTCTCGGCACGATGATAATGAACCCTGATGTCGGGTTCGGCGTCGTAGGCACGAAACAGCAGACTACGTCTTCACCCGTGCGGCCCTGGACCTCGCCGAGCTCCGACGACGTCTGGAACGCGAGGCTGTAAAGACCTTTTCGCGGGTACTCGATGAGCAGCACGTTCTTGAAGGACTGGCCCGAGTCCGAAAATACGACCTCGGCAAAATGTTTGGCGGCTGAGTAGATCGAACGAACCACGGGAATTCGGTGCATCAACGATTCCCAGCCGCCAACAAATGCACGGCCCACGAAGTTGGCCGCCAGAACACCGGTCAGCAGCAGCACAGCGAATGTCAGGATGACGCCGAGACCCGGGATCTGGACAGGATTCTCCGCGCCGAGTAACTGCTGAAGCAGGATTTCGGGACGATACGGCGCCGGTATCCATTGGAGCGAACGGTCCATGATGCCGACCGCGAACTTCAGCAGCAAATAGGTAACGGCCAGCGGCGCCCAGACCAGGATGCCGGCAACCAGGTAGCGGCGAAACGCCTTCAAGAGCCGCGGCTCACGTGGCGCTGGCCTTGCTGTCGGCCGCTTTTTTCACGGGTGATTTGGACGGTGCGTCGGGCGACGGCTTTGCGTCGGTCTTTTTGGGCTCGGTGTCCTTTGTCTTGCCGGTTTTTTCCGACTCACCGTGCAGGTTGCGCTTGTCCCCCGTCTTAAAGTCGGTCTCGTACCAGCCCTGACCCTTCAGCCGGAACTTCGGCGCAGACAAGAGCTTCCTGAGCGACGGTTCACCGCACTTGGGGCAATGAACCAATGCGGCTTCACTTATCCTCTGCAACTCATCGAACGCATGTTCGCAGTTGGTGCACGCGTATTCGTAGATCGGCATTTCCAGGCAACTCCGTTATTTCAAGATCTCGCCGAAAGACCGGGCATTATAGTAGGCGGGAGCCACGGCCGCGACCACTCGCGCGCATGGTGCCCCCACCAGATCACGCCGCGTTTTGAAAGTCCAGCTTGTCATCAGTGACCCCGACTTCGATCACGTCACCCGGCTTGAACTTGCCCTGCAGTATCTCCTGCGCCAGCGGATTCTCCACCTGCTGCTGAATGGCACGCTTCAATGGACGCGCACCGTAGACAGGATCAAACCCGGCGGCGGCGAGCTTGTCGCGCGCAGCATCCGATAAATGAATCCGTATGTCGCGATCAGCCAGGCGCGCATGCAGGTAGCTCAACTGGATATCGACGATCCTGCGGATATGCTCGCGGCTCAGCGGATGGAACACGACAAGGTCATCAATACGATTGATGAACTCAGGCCGGAAGTGGCTGCCGACCACGTCCATAACGGCCGCCTTCATCGCGTCGTAATTATCTTCTCCGGCCATCTCCTGGATCAGCTGCGACCCGAGGTTCGATGTCATGACGATCACCGAGTTGCGAAAATCGACCGTGCGTCCCTGGCCATCCGTCAGGCGCCCGTCATCGAGTACCTGCAGCAGCACGTTGAATACGTCCGGATGCGCTTTCTCCACTTCGTCGAGCAGGATCACCGAGTAGGGCCGGCGGCGAACCGCCTCTGTCAGGTAACCGCCCTCGTCATAACCGACATAGCCCGGTGGCGCGCCGATAAGACGTGCCACCGAGTGCTTCTCCATGAACTCGGACATGTCCAGGCGAACCATCGCTTCATCCGTGTCGGGCGCGCCGATAAGACGTGCCACCGAGTGCTTCTCCATGAACTCGGACATGTCCAGGCGAACCATCGCTTCATCCGTGTCGAACAGGAAGTCCGCCAGCGCTTTGGTCAGTTCGGTCTTACCGACTCCGGTTGGTCCGAGAAACAGGAACGAACCGATCGGACGCCGGGGATCTGACAGGCCCGCACGTGACCGGCGGATCGCGTTCGCCACGACCGTGACCGCCTCGTCCTGCCCGACGACGCGCTTCTGTACGACCGATTCCATCTGCAGCAGCTTTTCTTTTTCGCCTTCGAGCATCTTGCTTACCGGGATACCGGTCCACTTCGACACGATTTCGGCAACTTCTTCTTCCGTAACGTTGTTTCGCAGCAGCGTTGTCTCCGCGGTCTCCGCCTGCATGGCCTGCTTGAGCTGTTTCTCGAGCTCCGGTATGCGGCCGTACTGCAGCTCCGACATGCGCGCCAGGTCGTTGGCACGATGCGCCGTGTCGAATTCGATGCGCGCTCGTTCAAGGTCCTCCTTGATCTGCGCCGCACCTTGCATCATCGCCTTTTCAGCTTTCCAGACTTCCTCGAGATCCGCGAACTCCTTCTCGAGTTCATCGAGACGGGACTCCAGGTCTTCGAGACGTTTTAACGACGCGTCATCCGACTCTTTCTTTAACGCCTCTCTTTCTATTTTCAGCTGGATAATACGGCGCTCCAGCTTGTCCATCGCTTCCGGCTTGGAATCGATCTCGATCCGAATACGCGACGCTGCTTCGTCGATAAGGTCGATTGCCTTGTCCGGCAGCTGCCGGTCGGCGATGTAGCGATGCGACAACGTCGCCGCAGCAACGATCGCCGGGTCGGTAATCTCGACTCCATGATGCACCTCATAGCGTTCTTTGAGCCCGCGCAAGATGGCGATCGTGTCTTCCACCGTTGGCTCTTCAATGAGCACTTTCTGGAAACGTCGTTCCAGGGCCGCGTCCTTTTCGAGGTACTTGCGATACTCGTCCAGCGTTGTTGCGCCGACGCAATGCAGCTCACCGCGGGCAAGTGCGGGCTTGAGCATGTTGCCTGCGTCCATTGAACCTTCGGCTTTGCCGGCACCAACTACGGTATGCAGTTCATCGATAAAGAGGATGATCTGACCTTCCTGTTTTGCGAGATCACTGAGCACCGCCTTGAGGCGTTCCTCGAACTCACCGCGGAACTTGGCGCCCGCAATCAACGCACCCATGTCGAGCGACAGGATGCGTTTGCCGCGTAATCCCTCCGGCACTTCGTTATTGACGATGCGCTGCGCGAGGCCCTCGAGGATCGCGGTTTTGCCGACGCCAGGCTCGCCAATCAGAACCGGGTTGTTCTTGGTGCGACGCTGAAGAATCTGGATCGTGCGACGAATCTCGTCGTCACGACCGATAATCGGATCGAGCTTGCCCTGTTCGGCACGCTCGGTCAGGTCGATTGTGTATTTGTCGAGCGCCTGGCGCGTATCTTCTGCATTCGGGTCATTGACCTGCTGGCCCCCGCGCAGATCATCGATCGCTTTCTCGATCGCGCCACGCACGGCACCGGCTCCTTCCATGACGCTCTTGAGCGGCGATTTGTCGTTCATGGCCGCCAGCACGAAAAGTTCACTCGAGATGTACTGGTCGTCGCGCTGCTGGGCCAGCTTGTCCGTCAGATTGAAAAGCTTCGTCAAATCGGATCCGATATGCACGTCACCACCGGCACCTTCGACCTCGGGCAGGCGATCGATGACGTCGCCAAGCTGGGAGCGCAGCAGGTTTACGTTGACGCCGGCTTTCGTCAGCAGGCCACGCACGCTGCCACCCTGCTGATCCAGCAGCGCGACCATGACATGCGCAGGCTCAATGAACTGGTGGTCCTGGCCCACGGCGAGCGACTGCGCATCAGCCAGCGCCATCTGGAATTTGCTTGTCAGTTTGTCCAAACGCATCGCAATCCTCTCGGCCGGAACACCGGCGAATTCACAGGTGGTGCTTAGATTGCGGCGCTGCCACTGTTTTCAAGGGGCCCGGCGCATCTCGTGCCGGCCCGTCCCGTCACGAACGCCGCGCCACGAAGCTGATCATGCGGCCGCAGTCGGGATTTCGTCGATAGGAAAAATATCGCTCAGTATCGGTATAGGTGCAGAATCCGCCCCCGTACAGGCGGCTGACGCCGATCGCAGAGAGCCGGCGACTCGCCAGCTCGTATAGATCGGCCTGCCAGCGGCCACGGCTATTGACCACGAAACAGCCGGCCGCTCCCGGGTCCTGTGCCGTAAACGCGTCCCGCACCTCCCCGCCAACCTCGAACGCCGACTGGGAAATAGCGGGGCCCATCCAGACCAGCAGATCGCGCGGCGCATGGGCCATATTCGCAACCGTCGCTTCAAGGACGCCCGCGGCAAGTCCGCGCCATCCGGCGTGCGCCGTGGCGATCTCGGCGCCGTCGGTCGCGCAGAAAAGCACGGGCAGGCAATCGGCGGTGCGCACGACGCAAACATCGCCAACCTTCCGGCCGACCGACGCATCGGCATCCGGCGGCGATTCGTAATGACCCACGGCAACAACATCGGCACCGTGCACCTGGTTCAGCCAGCAGGGTTCGCCGGGCAGTTCCAGGGAAGCAATGCCCCCGTTGCGCAAAGTCGTGCCCGCGATAATTGAGTCCGGCGCCGGCCAGTCCGCAGCGATCCAGTCAGCGCTCATGCCTTTTTCGCGTCCTGGCGCATGACCGCGAGCAACTCCTGGAAGTCGTCCGGCGGCGCCACTTCGAACTCGAGTCGCTCCCCCGAGACTGGGTGCACGAATCCCAGCCGCGCCGCATGCAGCGCCTGCCGCTTGAAGCGACGCAGCATCTGGATAAGTTCCTCCGAAGCACCCTTTGGTAATGCCAGCCTGCCGCCGTAGACCGGGTCGCCGACCAGTGCATGGCGGCGATGCGCGAAATGCACGCGGATCTGGTGGGTACGCCCGGTCTCCAGTTTGACGCTGACGTAGGTAAATGCGCGGAAGCGTTCGATAACAGTGTAATGGGTTACGGCCGGTTTGCCGTCCTGCCGGATGCTCATGCGTTTGCGATCTACGGGATGTCTTGCGATGGGCTCATTGATCGTCCCGCCACCGGTCAGGACACCATTGCACACGGCCAGGTAGTGCCGCGAAATCTCCCGATCAGCCAGCAAGCGCACCAGCGAGGTGTGTGCCTGCAGGGTCTTGGCAACCAGCAGCAAGCCGCTGGTCTGCTTGTCGATCCTGTGAATAATCCCGGCTCGTGGAACCTGCTCCAGGGTCGGTGCGTGGTGCAGCAGGCCGTTCATCAAAGTACCCGCTGGGTTACCTGCGCCGGGATGCACGACGAGGCCGGCAGGCTTGTTAACGACCAGCAAATTTTCGTCCTCGAACACGACATCCAGTGTTATCGGCTCAGGTTCGGCCCGAACCTCAGGCCCCGTCTGCGGCTGCAGCGACACGATTTCACCGCCCGCGACCGCATCGCGTGGGCGCTTCGGCGCGCCGTCCAGGGTAATCGAGCCCGCCAGGAGCCATTCCTTGAGCCGGCTTCGGGAATACTCGGGAAACATCCGTGCCAGGGCCTGGTCCAAACGGAGACCGGCGAGTTCGGCCGGGATAGCTCTTGTCTGCAGTGCTTCGCTCATGGATTGGCTTTGGATTGCGGTATACTCGCCGGCCCGGCAGTTCCGGGGCGACGGCTTATTCGTAGGAACAGCACAAAGTATGCAACTTAATTCAGCAATCATGAAGCGGGCCCGCCTGCTCCTGATCCTCATTCTCGGCGCAACTCTTGTTGCCTGTGCCGGCAATGAGGAACAACGGACCGAAATCCAGAACATTACCGAGGCCTACGAGAAAGCCCAGCTGTCGATCGCACGCAGCAATTATCGCCGCGGCATCCAGATCTTCGAAGCTATTCAGGCACGTTTTCCATTTTCCGATCTGTCGCGGCAGATTCAGTTGGAACTCATGTACGCGTATTACAAGAGTGGCCAGAAAGAACAGGCGATCGAGGCGGCCGAGACATTTATGCGCGAAAACCCGATTCATCCGCGCGTTGATTACGCACTTTACATCCAGGGACTGGCGTATTTTGAGGACGGCCCGGGAATCCTGGAGCGCTGGTTCCGCAAAGACACCAGCAACCGCCCACCGAAGGAACTCGAGCGCTCTTACTCATCGCTACGGCGTCTGGTCGAGCGCTTCCCGTCCAGCGAGTACGCGCCGGATGCCGAGCAACGCATGCTCTATATCAAGAATCGATTGGCCGAATACGAGAATCATGTTGCCGACTATTACCTGCGCCGCGGCGCCTACGTTGCGGCACTTAATCGTGCCAGGTCTTCACTTGAGGAATTCAATGGTGCCGCGGGCAACGCACAATCACTTCAGATCATGGCGGCGGCGTACGACAACCTCGGCATGAAAGAGCTTGCCGAGGACACTCGTAAAGTCCTGGCCGCAAATTTTCCCGACGAGGGATAACTAGAAGCGATCTCGATAATATCCATGGTCGCAAAGGCCGCTGCTAGTCCGGGAATTTGTAGCCCGACGTGATCGGATATCGCCAGTCACGGCCGAATGCCCTGCCACTGATGCGCACACCAGGCGGCGCCTGTCGCCGCTTGTATTCGTTGCGTTTGACCATCTCCAGGACGCGAAGCACCGTATCGCGATCGAAGCCAAGCCTAGTTATCTCGTCGACAGAGAGGTCCTCCTCGATAAATGCCTCGAGAATAGGGTCCAGCACGTCGTAATCGGGCAGCGCGTCGCTGTCTTTCTGATCAGGCCGCAATTCAGCTGATGGCGGACGCGTAATAACGCGTTCAGGGATCACCTTGCCAAGCGAATTACGATAACGCGCCAGTCGATATACCAGTGTTTTGCTGCAGTCCTTGATCGGTGCGAAGCCGCCGGCCATATCACCGTACAAGGTTGCATAACCCACGGCCATCTCACTCTTGTTGCCAGTCGTCAGCAACATGCGGCCGGTTTTATTTGAGATTGCCATGAGCAGCAGGCCACGGCAGCGCGCCTGAATATTCTCTTCCGTGACATCCGCTTCGCGGTCGCCAAAGATGGGCTGCAGTTGTTCCACCGTCGCATCATAAATCGGTTCGATCGGGATCACGTCATAACGCACCCCCATCGTGGCCGCCTGTTTTGCGGCGTCTTCCTGGCTCATCGCCGATGTATACCGGAACGGCATCATTACGGCGCGCACCCGGTCCGCGCCGATCGCATCGCAGGCGATCGACAGTACCAGTGCTGAATCGATGCCCCCGGACAGGCCTATCACTACCCCGGGGAAACCGTGCTTCGTCACATAATCGCGAGTTCCCGTCACCAAGGCACGATAAACGCTTTCTTCGGTAGCAAGAGCAGGCGCGCAATCGGCAGGTTCCGGAACGACACCCTTGGCCGTGCCCTCAAGGACCACCGTGTGCAGTCCTTCCTCGAACGGCTGTGCCCGAAAACGAACATGGCCGTCTGCGTCCATGACAAACGACCCACCGTCGAACACCAATTCGTCCTGACCGCCGACCATGTTCACGTAAATCAAGGGAACGCCAACCTCAGCGATACGCGCGCGAACCGTGTTCTCGCGATTCACCTGCGTGCTGATTTCGTAGGGTGACCCATTTATCGCAATAATGCACTCCGCCCCCGCACTGCGGCTTCGGGCCATCGGGCCGCTCTGCCAGACGTCCTCGCAGATCGTGAGCCCAAATCGGATGCCATTGATCTTGAAAACCGCTGCGTCTTTGCCCGCCGTGAAATAGCGTTCCTCATCGAAGACGCTGTAGTTCGGCAACAGCTGCTTGCGATAGTGGCTGATCGCGTGCCCGTCCAGGAACACGGCACAGCTGTTATAAATGTAATCGTCGTCGTACTCGGGAAAGCCGATCAGAACCGCGATGCCGAACACCTTGTCTCGAATTTCAGCCACGGCGTTCTCTACGCGATGGCGCAATCCCGCGTGGAACAGGAGGTCCTCGGGTGGATAACCACAGACGCTGAGTTCGGGAAAAACAACGAGGTCCGCGCGCTGCTCGTCGCGGGCCCGGCTC
>CAMYIS010000273.1 GCA_947258485.1 uncultured Woeseiaceae bacterium | reverse complement strand
GCCCGAACTACCCGAAGTTGAAACCAGCCGACGTGGCATCGAGCCGCACATCGTCGACACCACCGTCTCGCGCGTCGTCATTCGCGAGCGAAGCCTGCGCTGGCCCGTTGCGAAAGACATAGACCGCAATCTGCCCGGCCAGACCGTTACATCTGTGGGTCGCCGCGCGAAATACCTGTTGATCAACACAGAGAAGGGCTCTGCAATTCTCCATCTCGGCATGTCGGGGAGCGTTTGCATTGTCGAGCAAGACACCCCAGCCAGCGTCCACGACCACGTCGACATTGAATTTAGTTCAGGACTCATGTTGCGCTACCGCGATCCCCGTCGCTTCGGCTCCCTCCACTGGAGCAGGAATCCACTTTCGCACCCGTTGCTGAACAGACTTGGACCGGAGCCGCTCGGCGAGGAGTTTCACGGCAACTACCTTTGGCAAAAATCACGCGGCCGTAAGGTCAGCATCAAGCAGTTCATCATGAATGCCCACATCGTCGTGGGCGTTGGCAACATCTATGCAAGCGAATCACTGTTCATGGCCGGCATCAATCCGCGGCGTGCGGCCGGGCGAATCGCGGCACTTCGTTACGATGCGCTGGCCGATGCGATCAAGGAAGTCCTGAGCAGGGCCATCACAGCCGGTGGCACAACGTTGCGTGATTTCTACGGTGGCGATGGAGAGGCGGGATACTTTCAACAACAGCTGGAAGCCTACGGCCGAGAGGACGAGCCCTGCCGACGCTGCAATACGCCGATTACGGCGATTGTCCAGGGGCAGCGCTCAACCTACTACTGCAAGAATTGCCAAACCTGAGTCAGGTGCGTCCGCAGCGCTCCAGCAAGGCCTGCTTTACGTCTGGCGACACAAACTCGCCCACATCGCCTCCCAGGGAGGCAACTTCGCGAACGAGGCTTGAGGAAATGAACGTGTATTTGTCCGTCGGCGTCAGGAACACCGTCTCCACTTCATCCGTCAGGTGGCGGTTCATGTTGGCAAGCTGAAACTCGTATTCGAAATCCGAGACAGCTCGCAGACCGCGGATGATCACAGCAAGATCATGCTCCCGGGCAAAATCGACCGTGAGGCCTTCGTAGCCCGTGACCTCGATGTTTTTGATTGTGGACAACGTTGACTTCGCCAGCTCCACGCGCTCGCCAAAAGTAAACATCGGAGCCTTGGACCCTGGATGGGCCGCAATAGCAACCACGACCTTGTCGTACAAGCGGGCCGCCCTGCGCACAAGGTCCTCGTGTCCGTACATTGCGGAGACTTTCATCGATTGCGTCCTGTCAGGTCTTTTGCCGGACCAGCATATAACGGACATTGCCGGCCGTCTTGTTCTTTAGCAATTCCCAGCCCCCTGGTAGCGTTGGTTCCGCTTTGGATCGCTCCTGCTCAATGTAGATACGCGCGTCATCTGCCAGCATTTCTCGCTCGACCAGCAGTCTGCAGACTTCGTCGATCATGTCGGCTGCGAACGGTGGGTCCAGAAACACCAGGTCAAAACGCCCGGCATTCTCGCCACGAAGATAGTCCAGCGCGTCCATTTGCCGGACAACCGCCCCTTCCGCGCCCAGGGTCTTGATATTGGCATTCAGCGCGCTAACGGCCGGCATCGATTTTTCCACGAAAACTGTACTGCGCGCGCCGCGCGACAATGCTTCCAGTCCGAGCGCGCCGGTTCCCGCAAACAGGTCCAGGCAACGGGCGCCGGAGATCCGTGGCTCGAGCCAGTTGAACAGCGTCTCGCGAATCCGCTCGGAGGTCGGCCGCAGGCCCGGGACATCCGCGATATCCAACAGACGACTACGCCAGTTTCCCGCTACAATACGCAGCCGTCCCGGCCGGGGTTTGTTCATTTTTTGTCGCTTGGCCATGGTCTTCCTGTTACAGGAACTAACAACGTATATCCCATGTTTGCTAAAAAAGAAAAGCCCGAGAAGCGCGAAGGCTTCATCAAGCGCCTTCGCGCGCGCCTCAATCGCGGTGACAGCTGGCTAACCTACGATCTTGCGAACCTGGCGCCGGGCGGCAAGATCGACGAAAACGTTCTCGACGAACTTGAGTCTTTGCTGGTCATGGCGGACGTCGGCGTTGAAACGACCGAGCGCATCATCGCCGACCTGCAAAAAAGCCTCGCACGCAAGGAGCTAAAAGACGTCGAGGCACTACAAGCCGGCCTGCGAAAATCACTGTGCGATATCCTCGCCCCTGTCGAGGCGCCGTTGTCTGTACGGCCGACTGAGGGTCCGTTCGTAATACTGATGGTCGGCGTCAATGGTGCGGGAAAAACCACGACCATCGGCAAAATGGCGCGCCGGTTTAAAAATGACGGCTATTCAGTAATGCTCGCCGCAGGCGACACGTTTCGCGCGGCAGCCGTCGAACAATTAGAGGCCTGGGGCGAGCGCAATGACGTGCCGGTCGTTTCGCAGCACGCCGGCGCCGATCCTGCAGCCGTCATTTTCGATGCATGGGAAGCGGCGCGCGCCCGGGACATCGATGTGCTGCTGGCTGACACGGCCGGTCGCTTGCAGAGCCAGCAGGGGCTGATGGACGAACTGGCCAAGGTCAAACGTGTTCTCGGACGCCGTGACGAGACAGCTCCGCATGAAGTCATGCTGGTACTCGACGCGAGCCAGGGTCAGAACGCGCTCGTGCAGGCGCAGAAATTCCACGACGCGCTGGGCCTGACTGGCATCACCGTGACGAAGTTGGATGGCAGCGCAAAGGGTGGCATTCTTCTGGCCATTGCCAACAAGCTGAAGGTGCCGGTGCGCTTCATTGGCATCGGCGAAGCCGCCGAGGACATGCAACCTTTCTCCGCAGAAGATTTTGTCGATGCGCTGCTCGCATCCGGCAGGAAGGAAGCATAAACCGACTCCATGATCCGACTTGAGAATGTTACGAAGCGCTACCCAGGAGGGCAGGAGGCTCTTTCGGGCCTGGATCTGTCGGTAGATAAAGGGGAAATGGTTTTCGTTACGGGTCACTCAGGCGCTGGCAAGAGCACGCTGCTGCGCCTGATAGCGTTGATCGAGCGTCCGACCGGCGGACAGGTTATCGTCGACAATCAAAATACAAGTCGCGTCAAACGCCGCAAAATTCCGGCTTACCGGCGCCATATGGGCATGGTCTTTCAGGATCACAAGCTGCTCTATGATCGCCCGGTGTTCGACAACGTCGCCTTGCCGCTCATCATCGCAGGCGTCAGTCGCCGGGATGCGGGGCGGCGTGTTCGTGCCGCGCTGGACCAGGTGAGCTTGCTGCATAAGGAAAAGCGGAGCCCCGAAACACTGTCTGCCGGTGAACAGCAGCGTGTTGGTATTGCACGCGCGATCGTGACTCGCCCGAAACTCCTGATTGCCGATGAGCCGACCGGTAACCTGGATCCTGAACTGTCGCTCGAAGTTATGCGAATATTTCGCCGCTTTAACGAGGTTGGCGTGACCCTCTTGATTGCGAGCCACGATATTTCGCTGATCGATCGCCTGGGCTGTCGTCGCATCGCGCTGGAAGAAGGCCGCCTTCAGCAGGAGGTCGATCCGTGGCAATGACCCGAAACGCTGACGCGGTCGCACCGGTTCGAGCTTCCGGCCCGGTGTCTATCTGGGTGACCGGGCACGCGAGTACGGCGATCGGATCGCTGGGCCGATTAGCACGCCAGCCGTTTGCAAGCCTGATGATTATTCTCGTAATTGCCGTGACGCTGGCACTGCCGGCCGCGATCAATCTCGTCGTCAAGAATGCAAGGTCGGTTAGCGACAGTTGGGATAACGCGCTCGACTTTTCCGTTTTTCTGAAGCGGGAAATTTCGTTAACGGAAGCCGAAGCGCTTGCGCGATTGATCGGGCAACGTGCCGACATCGAAACGGTTGATTTCATTTCGGCAGAAGACGCTCTCGCAGAATTCAAACGGCAATCGGGCTTTGCGGAAGCACTCGATCAGCTGCCTGACAATCCGCTGCCGCATGCATTGGTTGTTCGGCCGAGTGCAGGCAATACGAGCGCATCACTGATCCTGCTGCAGGAAGAAATTGGCAACCTTCCGGAAGCGGATTACGTCCAGGTTGATACCGAATGGGTGCAACGTTTCCACGCGATTCTGGATATCGTGAGACAAGCTATTTCAATTGGCGCCGCGCTGCTGGCCGTAGCGATCGTCGTTATCATCGCGAACACGATACGCCTGGACATTGAAAACCGCCGCGAAGAAATCGAAGTGACAAAACTGATTGGCGCAACCAACGCCTTCGTTCGACGCCCGTTTCTGTGGACGGGCTTCTGGTATGGCCTGCTTGGCGGGCTGATGGCATTGGCCCTCGTTCATTACGGCCTGTTCATGCTCGAAGGCCCGGTCGCAAAGCTGTCAGGGCTCTATCAGAGCAATATTGCCGTCGTATCCCTGGACCTAAGGGAGGGGGCCGTAATTATCGGCATCGGCGTCTTCCTCGGGCTTTTCGCGTCCTGGTTTACGGCCGCGCGACACATGCGGCGCATTGAACCGCGCTAGTCCTTTTGCCGTACATCTGGCCGCTGTACCTTCATAAGTTTTTGTTTTTATTATTAAAATAATATCCGTCAAAATGAACTCAACGGGCGGTTAGCACTCTAAGATGGCGAGTGCTAAAATTATGGCCCAACATGGAGGTAGTTAATGACGAACGCTATTGCGAAGTTTAATCGTGATCTGGTGCTGGCGGGACCGGTAGGCAGCCTTGATGCCTATATCCAGGCCGTTGGGACGATTCCTGTGCTGTCCAAAGAGGACGAACAGGCGCTGGCCACCCGTTTCCGCGAGGAAGAAGACCTCGAGGCGGCGCGTGACCTGGTCATGGCGCATCTGCGATTTGTTGTTCACATCGCCAAGGGCTACACGGGCTACGGTCTGCCCCTGAACGATCTGATCCAGGAAGGTAACGTTGGCCTGATGAAAGCCGTCAAGCGCTTTGATCCGAGTTACGACGTGCGTCTCGTGTCCTTTGCCGTCCATTGGATTCGCGCGGAAATACACGAGTTTGTTCTCAAGAACTGGCGCATCGTGAAAGTTGCTACGACCAAGGCGCAGCGCAAACTGTTTTTTAACCTTCGCAGGGCAAAGAAGAGCCTTGCCTGGTTGTCGGCCGACGAGACCACGGCGGTCGCCAATGACCTCGGCGTCAGTGAGAAGGAAGTCACCGAGATGGAGAAGCGCCTGCACTCGCGCGATGCCATTTTCGATCCAACTCCCGATGCTGACGACGATCGTAATTTCACGCCAGCCGCTTATTTGCCGAGCCCGGACGCTGATCCTGCGACGCTTGTCGAGACAGCCGACTGGAATACAGACGCAACCGATCGCATGACCTCGGCGCTCAAGATTCTCGACGACAGGTCTCGCCGTATTCTCGAGCAGCGCTGGCTCAGCGAGGAGAAGATGACGCTACACGAGCTTGCCGCGGAATACGGTATTTCAGCAGAACGTATTCGGCAGCTCGAGACAAATGCCATCAAGAAACTCAGAAATGCGATGGAGATGTAGTCAACAGTGAATGCCTGACAAAAAGGCCGCTCAATGAGCGGCCTTTTTTTTGGCTTTCCACGGTCTCATCGATAGTCTCGGCGACGGTAGCGGATATAGCCTCCATCTTCGACACCCAGAGGATCATCGTGCGTCCAGTGCACAAGGCCGCCCAGGTCATTCCACTCGAACATGCCCCGAACGTGCACGCGGTCACCCATACCGACCGGCACACGTTTGGCGAGTTCGATATTGTGTGCAATAAGCAGCGTTACACGGTTGCCGATATCGATGATGAAGCGCTGGTGGCGCGAGTCATCGTCGTCATCGGATAACAGTCGCCTGACGAAGCCCTTAACCTCGATCCAGGTTCCCGTGTCGCGTTTGCCGAATGTTCGGAGCAAGTGGCGCCCCTCAAAAAAACGCGGCAAGCCATCCCTGGCCGCCGCGTCCATTTGAAGCTTCGGGCGTTCTAACCGGCGGTTACCGGCACCATCGTGATCTCAACGCGACGATTGGCCTGACGACCGTCCGCCGAGTTGTTGTCAGCAACGGGGCGCAGCTCGCCCATTCCGACCGTGATCAGTCGCTGCGAATTGACACCCTGTGCCTGCAGGTAGGTCGAAACCGAGCCTGCTCGACGCTCCGATAAACTCTGGTTGTACGACTCGGAACCCGTGCTATCAGTATGGCCGGCAACCTCGACGACAGTCTTGTTGAACTCGTTGAGAACCTTGCCTACGGAATTCAGTACGTCGAAGAACGCCGGGCTCAAATCCGAGCTGTTCGTCGCAAACGTCACGTTGCCAGGCATGTTCAGCGTAATGTTGTCGCCAATGCGCGTAACGCTGACACCCGTGCCTTCGAGTTCGGCACGCAGCTTGGCTTCCTGGCGGTCCTGATAGTTGCCGATAGCTCCACCGGCCAACGCTCCGACGCCGGCACCGATCAAGGCGCGCTGCCTGCGCTCGACCGCGTCATCACCGGAAATAAGACCCACAACTGCGCCAGCCGCCGCGCCAATCAGCGCACCTTTGGTGGCCTTGCTGGTCTTCTCTTCCCGCGTATACGGGTCCAACGTTTCACAGGCACTCGCGAAGACGGCGAATACCGTCAAAGCGAGGACAATCTTATGAGACCTGGTAATCATGTTCTTTCCTCTTGCCTACAGTAAATGGTGTGCATTGTAGCCGCAATCTACCTGAACACAGACTTAATTAACGCGTTTATGTTCAGTTATTTCAACAGGGCTGCCAGGACTGTGGACCACGTCACAGAAGCTCTATCGTACGTGTAGAATGACCGGTCGCCGAGCGAGAATTCCCATGAGCGAAACCGACAACTGGCTACTGCGCTACGAGCAAAACCACAGCGACCTCAATAACCCATGGGTTTACTGGGCTGCCGTGCCGATGGTCGTTACCGGTACGGTCGGGCTCCTGTGGGCCCTGCCCGTGCCGGCGGAATTCTACGAGATTTCTCCCCTGCTCAATTGGGGTAGTGCTTTTCTGATGGCGTCTACTATTTACTACTTCATTATTTCCCTGTCGATCGCCATCGGCATGCTGCCGTTTCTGCTGGGCCTCGCCACGCTGCAGCTCTGGTTGACGGCCTCCAGCTATCCGGCAGTTGGCGTGTCCGTCGGCCTCGTGGTCGCCGGCACGGTAGGGCTGGCCATGGGCCGTCGAGGTGCAGGAGGCATTCTTGCTGTCCTTGAGGACCTGCAGCTCATGATGATCGGACCCGCGTGGCTACTGTCGGTCATCTACCGACGATTTGGTATCCCGTACTAGCTGGGTGCCACTGTAAGCTACTTGGTCTAGCAACAACTCGATCCTCTCGACCTTTACGACGTTCGTTCCGAACTGAGCGAAGACGAAATCATGGTGAAGGACACCGTCGCACGATTCGTCGACGACAAAGTAATCCCGCTAATGCGTGAAGCGTTCGAACAACACGTTTTCCCCGAACACCTCGTCGGCGAAGTCGCGGGGCTGGGGTTGCTCGGCACATCTATAGACGGCTACGACTGCGCCGGCCTGAACAGCGTCAGCTACGGCCTCATCTGCCAGGAGCTCGAACGCGGCGACAGCGCTCTCAGGAGTTTCGTTTCCGTGCAAAGCAGCCTCGTTATGTTCCCGATTCATGCCTACGGGTCCGAGGAGCAAAAGCAGCGCTGGTTACCGGCGATGGCACGCGGCGAAGCGATCGGCTGCTTTGGCTTGACCGAAGCGCATGGTGGCTCGGATCCGAGCAACATGAAGACCCATGCAAAGCGCGACGGCGACGACTGGATACTGAACGGTTCCAAAATGTGGATTACCAATGCAACGATCGCGGATGCGGCCGTTGTCTGGGCGATGACGGACGATGGTGTGAAAGGATTCATCGTCGAGAAAGGCATGCCGGGATATGAAACGCAGGAGATCGAGAACAAGTTTTCCCTGAGAGCATCGGTAACGGGCGCGCTGTTCTTCAACGATGTCCGCCTTCCTGCCGCCAACCTGCTGCCCGGCATCTCGGGCATGAAGGGTCCGCTCAGCTGCCTGACCCAGGCGCGTTACGGTATTACCTGGGGCGTCATCGGCGCTGCCCAAGCCTGTCTTGACGAAGCGCTGAAGTACACACAGGACCGTATCCTGTTCAACCGCCCGGTGTCCCACACACAGGCGATGCAAATTCGGCTGGCGGATATGAGTCGCCGTATCACGACGGCGCAACTTCTGTCGCTGCGGCTGGGTCGCATCAAGGACAAGGGCCAGCTAAGACCGACACAGGTGTCGCTCGCGAAATGGAATAACTGTCGCGCGGCACTCGATATTGCACGTGACGCCCGGGATATTCTTGGCGGCGCCGGCATCAGTGCCGAGTACGTGCCGATTCGTCATATGCTGAATCTCGAAAGCGTCATCACCTACGAAGGAACCGAGACGGTTCACCAGCTCGTCATTGGCAAGGAACTGACAGGCACGAACGCGTTCTGATGAGCGCCGTTTGAACGACCGCCTTCCGCAGCACCGGGACATGTGGCGCATCGCGGCGCCGATGATCCTGTCCAATGTGTCCGTGCCACTGCTGGGCATGGTCGATACCGGCGTTACCGGGCATCTCGACAGTCCCGTCTACCTGGGCGCCGTCGCCATCGGCGCGATGATCTTCAGCTTCCTGTACACGGGCATGAATTTCCTGCGCATGGGTACCACGGGGATTACGGCGCAGAGTTTCGGTGCGGACGACAACGATGGCCTGCGTGTAGCGCTCGGCCAGGCATTCATCGTTGCGCTGGTGATCGCGTTCGCGTTGATCGCGCTACAGCGTCCGCTTGGAACTCTCGCGATGCATTTGCTCGGCCCCGACGTCGAGACAGAGATCTATGCGATCGAGTATTTTTCGATTCGAATATGGAGCGCGCCGGGAACGCTTGCCAATTTCGCACTGATCGGCTGGTTTATCGGCCTGCAGAACGCGCGGGTCCCGCTGCTCATTTTCCTGACGATCAACATCACCAATATCGTGCTCGACCTGGTTTTCGTTCTTGTCTTAGGCATGAAAGTCGATGGCGTCGCGTTGGCTTCTGTTTTTGCAGAGTATTCAGGACTCGCGGTCGGCGGCGCGTTCGCACTGTCGGCGCTTCGCAAACGCTCGGGGCACTGGCCGATTGCGCGGTTGGTTAACGTCTCCGCTTACAAAGCGTTTTTCTCAGTGAATGCCAATCTGTTCATACGAACAATGGCGCTGATATTCACGCTCGGTTTCGTCACCGCACAGGGAGCACGCCTCGGTGGGCTGATCCTCGCCGCCAACGCGGTGCTCATGAACTTCCAGAACCTGACATCGTTCGGCCTCGATGGGCTGGCGCACGCGGCAGAGGCAATGGTTGGGAAGGCGATAGGGCAAAAACGTCGCGATGCGCTCGAGGAATCGGTTCGGCTTACGCTTAAATGGTCGCTGATATTCTCCTTGGGGTTCACGTTGATCTATTTCGTCACAGGACCCTTGATCATCGGCGTTCTGACCGACCTGCCCGACGTTCGCGAAACGGCCGTTCGCTATCTCCCCTGGATGATTGCGTCACCGCTCGTCTCGGTCTGGTGCTTTCTTTATGATGGCGTGTACGTCGGCGCAACGCGCGCGAAAGAGATGCGCAACATCATGCTTGCTTCTACACTCGCCATCTTTCTCCCGGCCTGGTATTTCCTGCAGCCGCTGGGTAACGACGGGCTGTGGCTCGCTTTTCTTTTGTTCATGGCGGCCCGCGGCATCGGCATGCATATTGGCTACCGCCGCACAGTAATACCGATGGTATCTTTGAATCATGAGCAGCGATAAGAAAGCCTTCTTCTCGATCCGTGACGGAGAGTGGTTTGTCGGCAACGATGGTGCACGCGGCCCCTGGTCGGCGGACGCCTGCCATGCCGGGCCCGTAACCGGATTAATTGTTCGTGCGCTCGAACAGGCTGTGACCGATAAGCAGCTCGTTCGAATCACGACCGACTATGCCCGCCCTGTTCCGATGGCCGGGTTTCGTATCGAGACAACGGTCACTCGAAGCGGGCGCGCTGCGGCGACAGGCAGCGCCACGCTGACGGATGTGGGCGGCAAAGTGTGTGCAACGGCGACGAGCCTTCATCTGATCAAATCGGAATTCGACAACCTGCCCACGACGAGCATTCCCAGACCTTCGCGAAATGAAGCCACGCCGGGCATGTTTGTCGGCGAAAGTGCTCACCACGAATTGCCATTTTTTCGCGATGCGATCGAGGTCGCTTACCCGCCGGGCGAATCGAATTCGCCGGGCCCGACCACGCTCTGGATGCGTACCCCGCCGCTGCTCGATAACGAAACCCCATCACCTTTTCAGAGTATTTGTCCACTCGCCGACTGCGGCAACGGCACATCCAGAAACGCAGAGCTGACTGACGCGACGTTCGTCAATCCCGACCTCACGATTGTGTTGCATCGGCTGCCCGAATCCGAGTGGCTTGCGTCCAGCGCCGTTTCATTCTGGGAACCAACCGGTATCGGGCTCTCTCGGGCAATTCTGTTCGATGAGAAGGGGCCCGTGGGTTCCGCGTTACAAACCCTGCTTATTCAGCCCATAGACTGACCGGTCGAAAGCTCGCACAAGCGGTGCGCATTAGTCTTCGCCCAGTAATAGCCAATGATTCCGGAGACAATGTTCGCCACGGCGTAAGCGGCGAAGATCCCGGTAATGCCGTAGAAACGCATGCCGAGCATCGCCAGCGGTACGTACAGTACGACTATCCGCGTGACGCTGATGATGACGCCTGGCATCGGGTTTCCAAGGCCGTTGAACGCGGCGTTCACAACCATGACGATTCCATACGCGCCATAGCTGATGGGTGCTATCCACAGGAATAGTCGCGTAACGCCGACGACGGCCTCACTATCACTGAACAGGGTTGGCAGGAAACCCGACAGCAGTGCGAGGATGACTGCAACGACAAGACCGCTCGAAATACAGAAGCGGGCACACAGGCGCAGCGACAGCTGAATCCTGTCCTCTTTACCGGCACTCAGGTTCTGCCCGACAAACGGACCAATAACGGCCGAAAGCGCGTAGTAAAGCACGAGCACGAGCGACTCGATGCGGCTCGCAACGCCGAAGCCTGCGACAGCCTCGGGCCCGAAGCGCGCGATCATCGCCGTGATCACAGCCAGCCCGACGGGCACGATGGCATTCGTGCCGGCAGCTGGCAGTCCGACATGTAGTATGTCGACCCACGATTTCCTGAGTTCGGGAAACTGCGGTTTTTCGAACGAGACCATGTCGAGCTTGTGCAGCAGCAGGTACAGCGTGCCAAAGAAAATCGTACCTCTTGCAAGCAGCCCAGCCGTCGCCGCGCCGTTGAGCCCCATGGCTGGAATGGGCCCGAAGCCGAAAATGAATATGGGATCGAGGATGACGTTCAGAATGGCGCCCGCGATCATGAGCTTGCTCGGCAAGCGCGTATCACCGGTCGCTCGCATGCTGCTCATGCCGACCATGCCAACCACGACGAAAGACACGCCGCTGTAAAGGATGATCATGAAGCTCCGGATCATCGGGATCATGTCGTCCGGGGCGCCGAGCAATCGGAACAAAGGCTCGATGGTCAGGATGCCAATCACACACACCGATGTCGACAAGATGACGGCCCACCGGCCCATGGGTAAGTCTGGCTTTCTGGGGTTGCATTGTGGCCCGATAGGCTATGATGAAAAAAGACGAATACAGGTTATGAGGATGAAACACAAGACTGAAATACTGATCGACGCAGATCGCTCAATCGTGTGGCGACTCTTCGACGATCCGGACAGGATGATGGAGTGGCAACCTAACCTGAAGTCGTTTACGCACAAATCGGGCACGCCAGGACAGCCTGACGCTATCTCCGAACTCGTCTTCGATGAGAATGGCCGCGAAGTCGTGATGACCGAGACCATCACGGCGCGTCGCGAGCCGGACTTCCTGGGCGGCACCTACGAATCGCAGTGGGGCACGGTTATTATCTTCAATCATTTCGAAGAAACCGACGACGGCAAGACCCGCTGGATCGTCAACACAAACTATAACTTCAAGGGCTTTATGAGAATCATGGCGTTCTTCATGCGTAAGTCGATTTGTGACCGCACAGACACGGACTTGAATCGCTTCAAACTTTTGGTCGAGACTGAGGCCGCCGGCGAGCCATCATGAGTTGGAAAAAACTTTCATCGCGCACGGTTTATGAAAATGACTGGATGGAAGTGCGCGAAGACAAGGTCATCAACCCCGGCGGTGGTCGTAATGACTACGGCTACGTGCATTTCAAGAACGTGGCTGTCGCGATCATCGCGCTCGACGACGCCAACAATACCTGGCTGGTCGGACAGGACCGGTACACGCTGGGAGAATATTCCTGGGAGCTGCCCATGGGTGGGGCGCCGCTGGACGAGCCGCCGCTCATAGCTGCCAAGCGCGAGCTCGAAGAGGAAACCGGCATTCGTGCCGCGCACTGGAAAGAGCTCATGCGCCTGCACACCACCAATTCGATCACGGATGAACTCGGCTTCGCTTACGTTGCCACCGGCCTGTCGTTTGGCGAGACGAAATTCGAGGAGACCGAAGACCTCACGATCCGCAAGCTGCCGCTCGAGGACGCCGTGCAAATGGTGGTTGACGGAAAGATCACCGATGCAATCTGCGCAGCTGCGTTGCTGCGCATTCACGCCGTCAAAACACCATCTTCGCCGTGACGATATAGCGCAGCGGACCGCCCGGTTCACGCGCTTCGAACGGATAACAGGTAACGAGCGTCAGCATCGCCGCATCCGTATCAAGGACCAGGCCGCCTTTACGGGAGTCAACAACATGCGTGCCAAGCACTTTGTACACGTGCTTTTGGCCCTTGGCCGACTCGATGCTCAACAACTCGCCTTTCTCGACGCCCCTTAAAAACCTGAAGTGGGTATCCCGGTGTCCCGCGATAACGGCATTCCCGATTTCGCCGGGCATTGCACTGGCACTGAGATGGCCGGGTCCGAATGCGAGTGTTCGGCCAGACCCTCCTGCGAGGACGATCAGGTCGATCTCCCGCGACGTTGACCGCAGTCGCGCCACCGGCCAGGTATCGGCCCAGGGCCAGGGGGCCGGACGCTCGATGTCTCTGCCGGCGCGCAGCCAGGCCCTCTGCATGAGTTCCTGGGCCAGCCAGGCTTTGGCAGGAATGTAAGCGCCCGTCCCCAGCTGCCAGAAGCCGAGACCTAGCAGGCAAGCCACGAGCCAGCGCCCGGCGAGGCTATACCGGGCGCGCATGATGCGCACGCCCACCGACCTGCAGCGCTGCAAACAGCAGCAGTGCCACAAGCAGGCAGGCAGCCCCGGTCATGCGCAGCATCGGCGCATTGGTGGCTGTCGCAGGGAAACCGAATATTGCATTCATGCTTTGACCGTATGGCATCAGGTTCGGCACCTGTTCGCTCGACAATGGATCGCTCGCCGGACGCACCGGCGTCTTGTCTACGGCGACGAGGCTGGTGTACTTGCTAACCAGGTGATGCGCGAGTGCCGTCTCTACAATTGCTGCACGTAGCTCGGCGGCACCTCCGCCTCTGCGTTCTGTTTCCATGAGCTCCGCGATCCTCGCTCGCGCCCAAAGCGCGCCTACGCCCTCGCTTTGTTCGGCTGACTGCAGTGACAACGTCTTCGACCAGCCGCCTGTCACAAAATTGCCGCTGATCCTGACCGTGTCGCTCGCCTGAAACTCGCCCGATGCCCTGGTCTTTACGGTGACCGGTTCGCCGAGATAGAGGTCCGGAATCGTTTGCGGATAGCTGTCCACGGCAACACTGCTGGGCCAATGAACGGTAATATCGGTTACCTGCGGATGCTCCAGCTTGCGGAACAAACCCTCCATTTTTTCACGCACCTCGTGCAGGGCGCTTATGAACGTATAGGATCCCCGACCCGCCTCCGCCGCTTTGCGCATGAACCAGCTGTTCGGAGCCGAGCCGATGCCGACCGTGAACAGTCGTGCATTGCCGAGCTTCTCTTCGATCATCGAAAACATCTCGTCTTCGTAGCCGACGCTGCCGTCTGTGACGAACACGACCTGGCGCAGGTGTGTTTCCTGAGCCTTGCTGCTCAGCGCTATATTCAGGGCCGGGCGCATCTCGGTACCACCGTTAGCCTGCAACTGCTGCACGAAATTCAGTGCACTGGCAATGTTCGATGGGCTTGCCGCAACGCTTGACGGGTATAGCGCCTTCGTGGACGAGTTGAACTCGATAACGTTGAAACGATCGTTTGCCTGCAGGCTTTTTAGCGCAAGATGCACGGCGCGCTTCGCCTCGGCGATGGACACGCCATGCATGGACCCCGACGTGTCGATGATCAGGATCATCTCGCGGGGCATCATGACCGGCGGCGCCTCGTCCTGGTCCGGAGGCATGACCATCAACAGGTGATATGGTTGGCCCTCGATCGTTTCCGTAAAGACCATGGCCCGCGGCGCAGCCGACGGCACCGGCTGCCAGTGCAGCTCGAAGTCATGGTCCATGTCCACCTGCCCGGCGCTGAGCGTCACGCGGTAGTGTCCATTGTTTTCGGCAACGCTGACCGGATGATAGCGGCTCGCGACAGTCGCCAGCGGCACGCCTGCATTGACGTCGGCTTTCAGCGTAAGCTTGTGGCCGCGCGAATTGACCGCCATAGGCGGCGTAACGAGGGACGCCATCGGGAATCGAATGCTGAAGCGGCCATTTTCGTAGCGAATGTCTTCCAGGTATTCGATTTCGACGACCACGCGTTCGCCGGGTGCGACATTTGCCACCGACGTTGTAAACAGATTTGGGCGCCGCTGCTGGACGAGGCTGGCCTTTTTGCCTGCCTGTTTGGCTTGTTCATAGGTTTTTTTTGCATGTTCCTTCTCCTGGATTTCGCCCTCGATAAAACGATCGCCGATATGCAGCCGCATACGATCAACGGCAGAGTTTTCCGGAAGTGGAAAAACGTAGATGCCCTCGACCCATTCGGATCCTTCATTGTGGAATTCCTGCCGCACCGAGACGCGTGCGACCAGCCCGCTGATTTGCATGTCGACGTCGGTGTTCATTAGCGTCGCTGTCGTATAGCCCTGTTGCATTCGCCACAACAGGCTGCCGGACTGCGCCTGTCCCGGCGTCGGCTCGCTGGCGAATGCCAGGACAGGTCCGATCAACAGCAGCAAGATCAAACGCGCTGTCCACGCATGGATTTCCTTTTTGCTTCGTTTCATTGCGGCCTCCCTTTGGCGTCCACACCATTGCAACCCCGCAAAACGCCGGTCTGCCGACAACGACATGGCAATGCACCGGCGTAATGTGGCAACGGGAGGCCAATGTGGCGAAACGGATAGCAATCGTTGAGGACGAAGCAGCGATTCGGGATAACTACGCGGCGGCGTTTCGCCGCGAGGGCTATGTCGTGGATACCTATGATGCGCGAGCGCCAGCGCTCAATGCCTTCGAGACTCGACTGCCGGACCTGGTCGTTATCGACATAAACCTCGAAGACGATGTCGAGGGTGGATTCGAGTTGTGTCGTGAACTGCGGGCCCGCGCAGCCGATCTGCCAATCATTTTCCTGACAGCGCGCGACAGCGAGTTCGACGCGGTGTCAGGGCTACGGCTCGGTGCAGACGATTACCTGACCAAGGACATCAGCCTGCCGCACCTCATGGCCCGGGTCGCCGCCCTGTTCCGGCGACTCGACGCCCTGCAGAAACCGCAGGCTGCCGCAAGCCGCATCACGCGCGGCGACCTTGTGATCGATACCGAACGCATGACCATACATTGGCAAGACCAGCCCGTTGGACTGACGCTGACAGAATTCTGGCTGGTGCACGCGCTTGCACGATACCCGGGCCACGTAAAGAACAGGCAACAATTGATGGATGCTGCGCAAGCCGTCCTCGATGACAATACGATTACGTCGCACGTGAAACGCATCCGTCGCAAGTTTCTGACTATCGACGCCGACTTTGACGCCATCGAAACAGTCTACGGTATGGGCTACCGCTGGCTGTCCGACTAGCAAGCGCCCGGCGATGAACCTCAGGCGTCAACTGCTACTTGTCA
>CAMYIS010000272.1 GCA_947258485.1 uncultured Woeseiaceae bacterium | reverse complement strand
GGAAGCCGATCTTGATTGCGTTGAAGCCGCGATCGATATTGTCCTGGCCGAGGCTCGGTCCAATCGTGCGTTCATCGATCTTGTACACAGGCGCTGCCAGCGCACCGGCACGTAACAACAGCGCGAGGTCGCGTGCCTCAATCGGGGTCAGACCCGTGATCTGGAAGCTATTCTTGAATACGCCGCGAATCGTTGCCGTATTGATCACTTCCTCGATCTTGACCGTGCGTTGCTCCTCAACCCCGTTTCGCATGACCGTTTCGCGGCGCGTTTCGATGAACACCGAAGACATGGGCTTGTTCAGGTTTTCCATCGTAGTCTGCAACATGCGCTCGCCGCCGGCAGAATCGAGTGTAATGAATACCGCCGGCTGACCTTCGCTGAATCCAGATTTCGCGTCGATGATCTGGTCACCTGAGGCAATGACCTGGCGTTTAAGAACCTGGGCATCCTCAGTACCGCGTCCCGGGTAACGTCGTGATCCAGGCTCGTCGCCCGACTGATCGACGAGGCGAAACTCCAGCGTCGCCGTTGCCGTCAAGATCTTGTTGAGCTGATTAGGGTCCTGAACGCCCGGTAACTGCACGACGATCCTGTCAACGCCCTGTCGCTGCACGAGCGGCTCGGCAACGCCGAGTTGGTTAACGCGATTTCGCAGCGTCGTGAGGTTCTGCTCGATCGCAAAATCCTGCCGCTCCTTGATCTGCGCCTCCGTCATGCGAACTGTCAGGGACTTGCCGTCTTCCCCGTCGAGGACAAGGACATCCGGATCCGCGCGTTCGATAATCGCGCGCGCCGCCTGAACGTCTTCGGCACCGGTGAGACGAATCGTGATGACCCGGTCATTGAGGTCAACGCGATGACGGATTCTCGCTTCGCGAAGCCGCTCGTCAAAGTCCTGCTCGTACAGCGTCATTCGACTTTCGATCGCGGTATTCATGTCGACTTCGAGCAGGACGTAAACGCCACCGCGCAGGTCCAGGCCGAGACTCATCGGGCTGAGCCCCAGTTCACGAACCCACTTCGGCAACTTGGGTGTCAGGGTCGTCGCGACATTGGCCTGGCGCGAGTACTGGCTGCGCAGGCGCTCGCCCGCTGTCTCCTGGTCTTCGGTCGATTCGAATCGAATTACGGCGCGACCGTCGTGCAGATACGAGGCCTCCGGGGTGATGCCTGCGCCTTCGACAACGCGCACAAACTCTTCGAGCTTCGCCTCGTTGTAAGCGCCTCCGTCGCTGTCCGCAATCTGCACGGCTTCGACGCTGCCATAAATATTGGGCACAGCCAGCAGGCAGGCCGCCAGGAAAATGACAACTACCAGTGCGTTCAGCCACCAGGGGTATTTGTTCATAGTAGTTTGCCGTTGCCGGGTCAGGCTTCGTCGTAAGTACCTTTCGGCACAACCATCGACACGCTGCTCTTAACATCACCGCCATCATGATGAAAAAACTGGTCGAGCTGCCCTGCTGCGCGCCCTGTGCGTATGCGTTCTGAATGAAGAAATCCATTAGATATCCAAGATTTGAGATTGACGTTTTACGGGGTGTCGGGGGACTGCCCCGAAATCAAGCGCGGTATTATGGCACAAGCCGTTAACGTGGGGGCGACTTCGGAAAAGCCAAGCCCGGCTGGCCTCGCCGATCTATTGCCCGTAAGCCGCGCGCAGGCCGGCGACCAGGTCCGGCAGCGTCCCGGCACGGATCGCATCCCTGATGTCATTCATAAGTTGTTGATAATAATGAAGATTGTGAATAGTCGCGAGTCGTGGCCCCAGTATCTCGCCGCATTTCACGAGGTGCCTCAGGTAGGAAAGGCTGTAATTGGCGCAGGTATAGCAGCTGCAGCCCGGGTCCGGCGGCGAGGTATCGTCGCTGTATTGCGCGTGCCGAAACTTGACGGTGCCGCGGGACGTGAATAGCTGGCCGTTCCTGGCATGGCGCGTCGGTATGACGCAATCGAACATGTCGATACCGCGCAACACGGCCTCAGCGATATCAACGGGCGTACCGACACCCATCAGGTAGCGGGGCGCAGCATCGGGCATTCGGGGCATCAGCGCATCGAGTACGGTATGGCGTTCCTCTTCCGGTTCGCCAACGGCCAGGCCCCCGACCGCGTAACCGTCGAAGCCTATTTCTGTCAAACCGTCCAGCGACTCTTGCCGCAGGGCATCGTAGATGCCGCCCTGCACGATGCCAAAAAGCGCCTCACCGCGATCGGGTTCCTCATTCTTGAGTTCATCAAACCGACGCCGGCTGCGCAAAGCCCAGCGCAATGACAGCTGCATCGACGAGGCTGCCTCACTCTCGCTCGCCGGGTACGGGGTGCATTCGTCGAATATCATCGTGACATCAGCATTGAGATCGTGCTGCACCTCGATGGACTTTTCGGGTGTCAGGAAAACCTCGTTGCCGTTGACGGGCGACTGGAAACGCACACCCTCCTCCGAGAGTTTGCGCATCGCGGCCAGCGAAAACACCTGGAACCCACCCGAATCAGTCAGGATCGGTTTCCGCCAGTTCATGAATTCGTGCAGCCCGCCGTGCCTGCGGATGATCTCTGTGCCGGGCCGAAGCATAAGGTGAAAAGTATTGCCGAGGATAATTTGCGCGCCGTCTGCCGCAACTTCTTCCGGCGTTACACTCTTGACTGTGCCATAGGTACCTACCGGCATGAATGCCGGCGTCTGCACCTCGCCACGACGAAACTCGAGCGTACCGCAGCGTGCCGCACCAGACTTCTCTGCGACGGTGAACTTCATGCCTGCTTGCCTGGCGTGAGAAACATCGCGTCACCGTAACTGAAGAAGCGGTATTTCTCACGCACGGCGTGACGGTAGGCAGCCAGTATGCGTTCTTTACCGGCGA
>CAMYIS010000271.1:4052-13751 GCA_947258485.1 uncultured Woeseiaceae bacterium | reverse complement strand
TTGACGAAACGATCCATTGCCGATTCATAGGCCGAGTACTCGATCGACATCTCTGTGCCGACCATGCGATAGGACTTTTCAAGACGCATCGAGTCCATCGCACGAATGCCAAAAGGCTTCAGCCCGAATTCAGCGCCGGCCGCGAACAACGCATCGAAAATATGATTCTGATATTCGATCGGGTGATGCAGCTCCCATCCCAGCTCGCCAACGAAGTTGACGCGCATCGCGTTGACCGGCGCCATGCCGACGAGAATGTCCTGCGCCGTCAGCCAGCGAAACGATTCATTGGACAGATCGGCGTCACTGATTCGGTCCAGTATCTGTCGCGAGCGTGGCCCGACGAGAACGAGTACTCCGTAGGCGCCGGTCAGCTGTGTGAATTGCACCGAACCATCCTTCGGCATGTGTTTCTTCAGGTAATCGTGGTCGAGACGCTGCAGCGCACCGGCCGATACCAGGTAAAACGAATCATCGGCCTCGCGCCGAATCGTGAACTCGGAATGGATGCCGCCGTTTTGATTCAGCGCGTGACACAATCCGATGCCGCCGACAGCTTGCGGCAGTGTGTTTGCCACCATGTAGTCGAGAAACGCCTCGGCGCCGGGGCCTGCGCACCTGCACTTCGCGAATGCGGTCATGTCGAGCAAACCTGCACCTTCCGTTACGTTCTTGATTTCCTTTTCGATAGCCGCGAACCACTTCGAGCGACGAAACGACCAATCATCTTCTTGCGGCATGCCGTCTACCGCAAAAAAGTTGGGGCGCTCCCAGCCAAACTTCTGGCCGAACACGGCGCCCATGTCCCGCATGCGCTCGTAGCAAGGCGCCGTCCGCAGCGGTCGTCCGGCCGGTCGCTCTTCGTCCGGATAATGGATGACGAAAACGTTCGAGTAGGCCTCTTCGTTTTTTTCGATCAGGTAGTTCTTCGTTGCATAGGCACCGAAGCGACGCGGCTCGACCCCCAGCATGTCGACCGTCGGCTCACCATCGACGATCCATTCGGCCAGCTGCCAGCCGGCGCCACCGGCTGCAGTGATGCCGAAGCTGTGGCCTTCGCTGAGCCAGAAATTATCTCTGTCCCAGGCCGGTCCGATGATCGGGTTGCCGTCAGGTGTGTACGCGATGGCACCGTTGTACACCCGCTTGATGCCGACCTCGCCGAACGCCGGCACTCGATTCATCGCGGCCTCGATATGCGGCACGAGGCGGTCGATGTCTTCCTGGAACAGCTCGTACTCCGCACGCGGATCCGGCCCGTTGACGTAACAGCAAGGCGCCCCCTTTTCATAAGGGCCGAGAATAAAACCGCCGTTTTCTTCGCGCAGATACCAGGAACCGTCCGATTCCCGCAATACGCCCATTTCCGGCTGGCCGTCCTTCTTGCGTTGCATAAGTTGAGGATGCTGCTCGGTAACGATGTACTGGTGCTCGACCGGTATCACCGGAATATCGAGGCCGACCATTGCACCGGTTTGCCGGGCGTAGTTACCGCTCGCTGAAATAATATGCTCGCAGGTGATGTCACCTTTTTCGGTTTGCACGAGCCATGCGCCGGATGATTTCTGTTCGATATTGATGACCGGCGTTTTGCGATAGATCGTAGCGCCCCGCGCCCTGGCGCCCTTTGCCAGCGCCTGCGTCAGGTCGGCCGACTGAATGTAGCCGTCATCAGGATGCACGATGCCGCCGACGAGACCGTCGATGTTGCACAGCGGCCAGAGGTCCAGGATGTCATCGGGCGTCAGGAAGCGAACGTCGACACCAATCGTCTTGGCCGTCGCCGCGTACTGATAATACTCGTCCATGCGATCCTGGTTCATCGCCAGGCGGATGTTGCCGACCCGCGCGAAACCGACCGGCTGGCCGGTCTCTTCCTCGAGCTGCGAGTACAGATTCACCGAATATTTATGGATCTGACCGACGCTGTAGCTCATGTTAAAGAGCGGCAGCAGACCCGCAGCATGCCACGTCGATCCCGACGTCAACTCGGCTTTTTCAAGCAATACAACGTCGTCGCCCCAGCCCTTTTTTGCCAGGTGATAAAGCGCGCTGACGCCGACGACACCGCCACCGATGACGACGACTCTTGCTTCAGTTTTCACGGAACTGTATTCCTTTATTCATATCGATTGCGCGAGTTTGGTTGCCGTGCAAATAAATCCCTGACCAGCGGCTCAAAGTGCTCCAGTGGCTGGGTCTCGTAATCCGGGTCGAACGATACCTGGTCCCAGCGTGCACAGAAGTCAACGCAGGCATCGTAGAACTCATGATCTTTGAAACGATCGCGGGCGTTGGGGTCCTGACCGTCGTACTCGAACCAGTAATAGCCCTGGAACAAACCGTGATGCAGGACGATCCAGTGGTTCTGTTCGCTGACATAGGGCGCCAATAACGCCGCAGCAATTGCCGAATGATTCGTCGGTGCCAGAATATCGCCGATGTCGTGCAGCAGTGCGCATGCGATGGTTTCGTCGTCGGCGCCATCATTCTCTGCACGGGTGGCGGTCTGCAGGCAGTGCTCGAGACGGCTGATCTGGTAAGGCGACTCACCCTCCATTTGTCGCAACCAACCGAGCACGCGATCCGCCTGTTTGGCCACGTTTCGTGCGTCGTGTGCAAACACCAGGTCGTAATCGGCCTGCGTACCGTTCTCCATGGCCGTGAAGCGGACTTTATCGATCATTGTTGTGCCCTCCCTCTACGGCGCAGCACGACGAGGTGGTTTTTGACGTTGTCGAGTTCAAAGTAAGCATCCTGCAGATGACGGCGGCCGACCGGCTCAAACGCTTGTCGGCCGTGCAGAACACGATGCGCAGCAACGACGAGAATCTCGCCCCCGTTCAGTCGAAACGACACCTGCGAAACGGGATCTGTAATGCGTCGGCATAATTCACGGTACGCATAATAAAAGTCAACTGCGCGAGGATCATTCGGGTTGATCGGCTGCATCAGTTGGTTCGAGAAGCGCAGGCCCGCAATCGTGCCGCTGCTATTGACGCGAACGATGGGTTCGACGGCAAAAGTCTCGGTGTCCTCGTCAAATTCGCGGAATGGCACTGGCACACGGCTCAGCACGTCGAAATAGTCGGGATGCTCGGCACGCAGGCCTTTGAGCACTTCCCAGCCATCGACAATTATCGACTCGCCGCCGGGCGTCTCATTCGCGAGCATGTGCAGCGCCTGCACGCTGGGCGGCCAGGTGTAGCTGGCAAAATCGTTGTGCGGTGGCAATGGGAGCGGCGTATGCGCCACGTTGTAACCGGATGGGTAGACCGCGACATCGTGGATCCGGTCAAACAATACCTCCCTGACCGGACCGAGTCGTGGCGCAAGGTACTCCAACGTGCCCGGCTCCGTCGGCGCCCCTTCAAGGATCATCGCGCCATCCGCGACGAATCGCACGATGGCGTTCGTCGCGGTACGGTCGTCATCGAGGAACGGACGATAAGCGCAGCGATACGGCATATAGTCCCGCGGCCACGACGACCCGGTAATTTCATCGCTGCTGCCGTACGCACGCAGCAGTTTGCCCTGGTAACTACTGCGGTGGCCGTCAGGCCAGACGATGCGCAGTTCATCGTCGCTCAGCTCAGCCGACGCCGGCTCGAGATCCGCCGGCACGCTCGACACCATGAATTTTTTCTCATCGGTCTGGGCGATTCGGCAGTCGCCGCAGCCACAGTTATCGCGCAACCACAAATGCGGCAAGGTCATCGAACTCCCCGTGCTCCAGACGATTCGAACAGCATCCGAATCACAGCGCAGCTTTTCGATTGTTGCAGCCACGACTGTCACGAGACCCGCTTCCGCCGCCGCCGGCGCGTCGTATCCTCATTCGATCGGACCGACTTTTTCGCCGGCTTCCTGACGGTCGCGAAGAGTTTCGTAAACGGATCGCTTTTGTTGGGAATCGCCATCGCTGCGACGAAATAGTCCTGAAATTTCGGCTCAATCGCCGTCTCGATTTTTTCTATGTCCCGCACGACGGTCTCGATTTCGGCGCGCGCAGCACTATTCAATAAAGCGATGCGCGCACCGGTTCCGGCCGCATTGCCCGCCGATTCCACCTTGTTCAAATCGCAATCGGGCACCAGGCCGAGAACCATCGCATATTTCGGGTCAATATGGCTGCCGAACGCACCGGCGAGTCGTATTCGGTCGACACTGTCCAGCCCTGCCCGGTCCATCAGCAGCTTGACGCCGGCATACAGCGCCGCTTTGGCGAGCTGAATCTGCCGCACGTCGTTCTGCGTTACCGAGATGGTCGGGCTGCCGTCGTACAAGACGAAGGTCCAGGTGCGTTCGTCCGGTATCAGTCGCGAAGTCCGTTTCGCCAGACCGCCGTCAACGACGCCATCTTCATCGATCAATCCGGCAAGATACATTTCCGCGACCGCTTCAATGATGCCGGAACCGCATATGCCGTTGACACCAAACCTGTCGATTGCATCGGCGAAACCCGGATCGTCGGACCAAAGATCAGAACCAATGACGCTGAAGCGCACCTCGAACGTTTCGGCATCGATACGCACACGCTCTATCGCGCCTGGCGCGGCCCGCTGGCCGCAGGAAATCTGTGCACCCTCAAAAGCCGGGCCGGTCGGACTGGAGCAAGCCAACAGGCGGTCCCGGTTGCCGAGCACAATCTCGGCATTCGTGCCGATATCGACGACGAGTGAAATATCGTCCAGCAAATGCGGCTCTTCTGAAAGAATCATGGCCGCCGCATCGGCACCGACGTGCCCGGCAATGCACGGCAATACATAAACGACAGCGCCATCGTTGATCGCAAGGCCGAGCTCGCGGGCCTTGAGGTCGAGCGCCGCGTCTGTCGCCAGCGCAAACGGCGCGCCGCCGAGCTCGACCGGGCTCAGCCCGAGAAACAGATGGTGCATGATCGGATTACCGGCGATCGTCGCTTCGAGGATGCCATCCGCGTCTATCCCGACATCGGCGACTATGCCCGCTATAAGACTATTAAGACCCGAGCGTACGGCGTCGGTAAGCTCGCGAGTTCCGTCTGCATTCATCATCACGTAGGAGACCCGGCTCATCAGGTCTTCGCCATAGCGGATTTGCGGATTCATGAGGCCGTCGGTCGCCACGACATCACCGGTTGTCAGGTTACAGAGATGCGCGGCGATCGTCGTCGAACCGATGTCGATAGCCAGTCCGTAAGCGTCGCGCCGGAACCCCGGCCAGACGGCGATTATCCGCGACTGCTTGTGTACCGCAACAGTAACCTTCCATTTCCCGTCGCGTAGCGTCCGCTGCAGATCGGCCAGTACGACGGGGTCGACGTCGAGCTCCGTAAGCTGCCATTCCCACGCCAACGCCTGTAACAAGCGCTGCAGGTCGCCGGTCGGTTCGTCGAGACTGGCCTCCTGTACCTCGACGTAATACAAATGGATCGTCGTATCCAGCGTGATGTCTCGGTACTCCGCGCTTTTGCGGACGACCTGCCGGTGCATCTGGCTTTCGGGCGGCACGTCGACAACCAGATCGCCGCGTATTTCGGCCTGACAGCTCAGACGGCGACCGTCGCTCAGCGGCTTGCGGCGCTCGCCGTATCGCCGCTCGACGTCGCCAGCGGGTGACAGGTGCTGTGCTCGTGACAGTATTGCGTGCTTGGGAAAGTCGCCTTCGGCACAGCTCACCTGGCAGCGGCCGCACAAACCGCGGCCACCACAGACGGAATCGACATCGACGCCGAGACTTCGCGCTGCCTCGAGCACTTTCGTACCGAGCGGGAAGCGGCCGCGGCGCCCCGATGGTGTAAATACGATTTTTGCGTCTTCGCTTGGCAATGGACTAGGCCGATCGACGGCGCCTCTTGCGTCCGGCACGGCCGCGACGGCCCTCACCATCTGCCGTCGGCTCTCTGTATTTGCGAATCCAGTTCGCACAGTCAGGATCGTGTCCCATCATGACGTCAGCACCAAGCACAGCCTGCATGACTTCTTCATGCAACGGGCTCGTTATTGCGGACGTCATGCCCGCAGCGATCGCCATTGTCAGAAATGCACTGTTGATGCCATTGCGATTCGGCAATCCAAAACTAACGTTTGACGCGCCACAGGTCGTATTGACTTTGAGCTCTTCACGCAAGCGACGAACGATGTGCATGACCTGCAGGCCCGCCGAGTTGATCGCGCCGATCGGTCGGAGATTCCGGTCTCGTCGTTCGAAATCGCAACGACCGCGGCACCGTGTTTCGCAACCAGCGGCAGCACCGACTCGAGTCGCTCTTCCTCGCCGGTCACTGAATTAACCAGGGCCTTGCCCTGGTACACCGACAAACCGGATTCAAGCGCCGCAACGATCGACGAGTCGATCGACAGCGGCACGTCGGTCACCGACTGCACGAGCTTGATGGCCTCGGCGAGAATCGCCGGCTCATCGGCCAGCGGAATGCCGGCGTTGACGTCGAGCATGTGTGCGCCCGCGGCAACCTGTGCCAGCGCGTCGGCTTCAACACGGCTGAAGTCGCCGTTCGCCATCTCTTCAGCGAGGATTTTGCGCCCGGTCGGATTGATGCGTTCGCCGATGATGACGAACGGTCGATCGAAGCCGATGCGCACCTCTCGCGTCGCCGAACTAAGCAGTGTTTCTGTCATCTGTTGTTCTCCGTTGTGGCGGCTGCAGTGCCGCCCGTAATGTGACTTTCGGCCTGTTTATTGGCAAGGCCCGGATGCCACGGGAGTCGCCCACCCAGAACGTTGGATCGGGTAACGATGTCTCCGACGAACCGCTCCTGGCGAAACGCCATTATGTGAACGCCATGAACGCCTTCAATTTCGGCCAGCTCACCGATCAACTCAACGCAGATCGTCAAGCCTTCTTCGCGTTGATCCCTGGCACTCTTGATTCGGTCGATAACGCTGTCCGGAATGTGCACGCCGGGCACATTCGTTCGAATCCATTCGGCGGACTTCGCCGACGCCAGCGGACCGACGCCCGCGAGGATGAACGCTTGCTCGTGCAGACCCATGTCCCGGACGACGGCCATGTAGTCTTTGAACTTTTCAATATCGAAACAGTATTGTGTCTGAATGAACTGCGCGCCAGCGTCGATTTTTTTCGCCAGGCGATGCGGTCGATAGTCCAGCGGTGGCCCGAACGGGTTCGCCGCGGCGCCGAGAAATACGCGCGGTGGCTCGCTTAACTTGCGGCCGCTCATAAAGCACTGCTCGTCGCGCATCTTTCTGATCATGTTGAGCATCGACAGGCTGTCGAGATCGAATACGGGTTTCGCCTCCGGATGATCACCCACTTCGACACTGTCTCCAGTCAGGCACAGTACGTTCGACACCCCCATCGCCGATGCGCCCAGTACGTCACCCTGAATAGCAATGCGGTTGCGATCGCGGGCCGACACCTGCAGGACCATTGCGTAGCCACGACGCGTTAGTAACGAACACATGCCGACGCTGGACATATGGCAGTTGGCGCCAGACCCGTCGGTCGCGTTGATCGCGTCGACATAGCCATCGAATAGCGCCGCCCGTTCGTAAACGTCGTGCGGATCGGCCGAATCGGGAGGCGATATCTCGGCTGTGACAGCAAACGCGCCGGCTCTTAACACCCGCTCGAGACGCCCAGGCGAGACGTGGCCGGGCAGAATCGGCAGTGCTTCGCCAGGAATCAGCGGCTCGTCGTCAAAGTTCATTGTCGCCTGCTGTTGCCAGGGAGCGATTTTTGAGGCGCAGCTCGCGCAGCCATGCCGAGTGACCGATCAATCGATGGTCGACCGGCGGCTGCACAACCTGGATCGGGCGGTCGTCGCCTTTCATTCGTTTGTTGCCTTCCCACGCCAAGACCCAGACGCGGGCGGTCGTCGCCTTTCATTCGTTTGTTGCCTTCCCACGCCAAGACCCAGACGCAGGCCATGTCCGGCTTGACCTCGCAACCGCCGTCGGCCCGAACGCCGCCGCAAGGGCCGTTGCGCATCTTCTTTGGGCAGTTCATCGGACACGACAGGCCCGTGAAGCCAACAATGCACTGGCCGCAATTCTGCGAGTCCAGCAGGAAGCCCTTGGTCACTTGCTCGAGTCGCACAAACGGGCGATCAAGTCGGTCGTAACCGATTCGTCGCAGCAGCGGATCGGCTTTCAGTAGCAGCCATTCGAAGCCCGCGTAAATAGCCTTTAGCCAGCGTGCACGACGAACGGACCAAAGTCGCATGCGATACATGATGCTTAAGGACCGGCCGCGCCGTGAGCACGAATCAGTTCCTGCAGCCGCTGGTCCGTAAACTGATCCTCGAACTCCTGCGCCGCGAATTCCGCAAGCTCGCGCAGGTCCTCGGGCGTTTCCAGCCTCGTCGAAACCCGTCGCCATTCTGACAGGTAAGCATACGATGACCTGTGACGGAATGTCACGCCAGTAAACAAGTATCTTCTTGACCATCATTCGACTCTTTAAGCCATGTTTTGAGATTCTGCTCGAGGGCGCCATAGCCGCAATGAACGTGTTCGAAAGGCAATCCGAGGCGCCGTGCTGCCCGTTCTGCGAGCTCCTTAAGCTCCGCGTCGATCGTTTGCGACAAGTAGACGAGTCTCGTGTAATTGCCGAAATACGCGTCGCGAAGCTCCGGATGCGATTCGAGTTTCAGCGGCCCCATGACGAGCTTGTCGAAATGCCGGACGAGGAAATCCGTCAGGTAAAAAGTCCCGGGCGCACTGTCCGCGAGCGCCTCGAATCGGTCGACGCCAGCAAGGAACTGGTAGCAATGTGCGCCCGGCAGGCGCTCGACCTGCTCATCGGCGAGAACCCGATCCAGCAGGCCACCGGTACCGCAGTCGGCATACGCGACGAAAATACGGTTATACCGTTCCTTGTTATCGCGAATTTTTTGCCGCACGCGCTCCGGAATCAATGCTGGCCGGTTGTGCAAGCGCGCGTCGATGCACTGCATGTCCAGATGATGCCAACCGAATCGACGTTTCAGCGCGACGATCTCGCGCGCCAGTGCGCCACAGGCAATGATGAGGACACGTTCAGACACCCGCCGCCTCCCGGCGCTCTTGCAGCATGCGTGGTGCCATGTCTGCGGTCTGCGCGGCGTCACGGCAATAGCCGTCGGCGCCAACCGCCGCGCCGAATTCCTCGTTCAGCGGTGCGCCGCCAACCAGCACGATGTAGTCATTACGAATACCCTGGCGAACCATTTCGTCAATAACCACTTTCATGTACGGCATCGTCGTTGTTAACAGTGCGGACATGCCAAGGATGTCCGGCTTGTGTTCCTCGAGCGCAGCAAAATAATCCTCGACAGCATTGTTGATGCCGATATCGACAACTTCGAAGCCGGCTCCCTCCATCATCATCGCGACCAGGTTCTTGCCAATGTCGTGGATGTCGCCTTTGACGGTACCGATCACCATCTTGCCAATCGGCTCAACGCCGGTCTCCGCAAGCAGCGGGCGCAGAATACCCATGCCGCCCTTCATCGCATTGGCCGCCAGCAGTACCTCGGGCACGAACAGGATGCCATCGCGAAAATCAATGCCGACGATCTTCATGCCACCGACCAGCGCCTCATTCAGCACTTTTTCGGCCGACCAGCCGCGCTGCAGCAATATATCGGTTCCTTCGACGATCTCTTCCTTGAGCCCGTCGTACAGGTCATCGTGCATCTGCTCGATGAGCTCGTCGTCGGCCAAGTCCGCGAGAATGATCTCTTCGTCGTCGCCG
>CAMYIS010000271.1:0-4031 GCA_947258485.1 uncultured Woeseiaceae bacterium | reverse complement strand
CGCCTCGTCGATGGCCGGATCCAGTGGCGGCGCTTCATAGTCCTTCAACATTTGCTTCCAGATCGCATTGGCTCGGGCCGGGGCATCTTTGGCGCCGTCCTGCTCCCACTGCTCAAAGCTGTTGTTGTCGGCTATCGTCGATGAATAAAACGCCGTTTCGAAATTGGCTTGTGTATGCGTCGCGCCGAGAAAATGCGCGCCCGGACCGACCTCGCGTAATGCGTCCATTGCCTGGCCGTTTTCCGACAGGTCGATGCCTTCGAGGAGCCGCGCGATCATGCCGGCCTGATCCGCGTCCATGATGAACTTCTCGTAACCCATCGCCAAGCCACCTTCGAGCCAGCCCGCCGTATGCAGCATGAAATTCACGCCAGCGAGCGCTGAGGATTGCAGGGTATTCGCAGCTTCGTAAGCCGCCTGCGCGTCAGGAATCTTCGAACCGCACAATCCGCCGCCGCTGCGAAACGGCAGCCCGAGTCTTCGTGCAAGCTGCGCCGCTGCGTACATGATCAGGCTCGGTTCCGGTGTCCCGAAAGTCGGCGCGCCAGTCTGCATCGAGACAGCGGCCGCAAACGTGCCAAAAATCACGGGAGCGCCCGGCCGGACGAGCTGGATATAGGCGATACCGGCCAGCGCCTCGGCAAGAATTTGCGTCACGGTACCGGCCACGGTCACCGGAGACATCGCGCCGGCGATCAGAAACGGCGAAATCATCGTCGCCTGGTTGTTTTCGGCATAGACAGTCGCCGCACCCAGCATCGTGGCGTCATAGGTCATCGGCGAATTCGCGTTTATGAGGCTCGTCAGCACCGTGTTGTTCTGGATGAAGTCCTCACCGAACACGATCTTCGCCATCTCGACAGTGTCCGCGGCACGCTCGGGCGCTGTGACGGAGCCCATGAACGGCTTGTCGCTGTACTTGATGTGGCTGTAAATCATGTCGAAGTGGCGCTTGTTGACCGGAACATCGACAGGCTCGCAGACGGTCCCGCCGGAGTGATGCAGACCGGGGCTCATGTAGGCGAGCTTGACGAAGTTCTTGAAATCCTCGAGTGTTGCGTAACGACGGCCTTCGTCAAGATTGCGTATAAACGGAGGCCCATAGGCGGGCACCAGCACCGTTCGATCGCCGCCAATCATGACACTGCGATCCGGATTGCGGGCGTGTTGCTTGTACTCAGCGGGCGCGGATGCCTGAATGATGGACCGGCATAGCCCCCTGGGAAAGCGGACCCGCTCGCCGTCGATATCGGCGCCTGCGTCTTTCCAAAGCTCGAGTGCCCTGGGGAAATCCCGAAACTCGATGCCGATTTCCTCAAGCACAGTTTCCGCGTTGTGCTCGATCAACTCGAGGCCTTCCTCGTTCAGGACCTCGACGTACGGCAATTTGCGGTCAATCCAGGTCGCCGTGGACGTCACCGCACGTTGCCTCGCGGCACGCTTCGCCGAGCGGCCGGCGCCTCGTTTCCGGCGCGGTCTATCGGTCATGCCCGTACTCACTCGCAGGCTTTGTCAGGCGCACGGCAGCAGCCTCGTTTTTCCAGTCAATCCAACAGTTTGCGTGATTTTCTAAGGTGGCGTATGGCCCATTGCGACATTTTGCCGGCTGAATACGACACGCCGGGGCGGGAGTTTGGCCGCCTATACGAGCAGCCCAATGTCCAAAAATGGCAATAACACGTCGCGTTTGGGTAACTATCCCGTCGTCTGGATGTTATATTCCATGCGAATTCGAATTAATAACCTCCTGGGGGAAATCAATGTCAACCGGCAACCAACCGAGCAGGACCGCTGTATCCGTCGCCGTCGCAGCCGCCCTTGTTGGCACGGGCGATGCCTACGCGCAGCAGGCAAAACGCAAAATTGAAGAAATTACGGTTACAGCGACCAAAGTCGAAGAATCACTGCAGGACGTACCGATTGCGGTGACGGCATTGACGGGTGAGGCCCTGGAAGAACTGGGCATCACCAATTTCTCCGACTACGTCATGCAGCTGCCGAGCGTCACGGCCGGCGGCAGTGGCCCCGGCCAAAACACGATTTACATTCGCGGGGTGGCGTCGACCACACCAAACCTGACGACCGCCGGCGTAGCGGGCCTCGCGCCTAATGTCGCTTTCTATCTTGATGAGCAGCCGCTCTTTCCATCGGTCATGGTGTCGTTTTTCAGATGGATCTCGGATTACTATAAATATCCCCTCGGTGAAGTTATAAAGAATGCCCTGCCCGGTGGCTTGAATATTCGCGATTACATTCTGCTGTCCATTACCACTGATGGTCAGGATGCCCTGGAAAGCGGAAATTTAAATCCGATCTCCCAACAAATCCTGGGCCATATACAGTCCGGACCCTGCCAGGCCAAAGAGCTGTATAAAAAAATTGACCAAAATATTCCCGGGGCCCTGTTGTACTCCCTTGAACAGCAGGGCTTGATTTTGCGGAATTGGGAGTTGAGCAAAGCCCGGGCCAAGGCCAGGCGCGAACGGTATGTACGACTGTCCGACCTCCAGCCGGATGCCGGGCAGTTAACGCGGTTCCGAGCAAAGATTATTGAGGCGATAGCTGCGGCTGGTGAAATTTCCGTTAGACAACTCAAAGAGATCGTTCCGACTGCTGCTGCTTTGATTAAACCGCTTGAGAAAGCCGGTTATCTTACCATTCACACCAAAAGGGTATTTCGGGACCCTTTCGGCGAATCCATCAAGCCCGACAGTGCTCCCGCATTGAATCCGGAGCAAGCCAAAGCGGTTGCCAGTATCCGGAGTAATTTTTCAAAAGGCTTTAAGACATTTCTTTTGAGAGGCGTCACCGGAAGCGGCAAGACCGAAGTCTACATGCAGGTTGCCGACGAGGTATTAAAGGGCGGGCGTTGCGTCCTGGTCCTCGTGCCGGAAATTGCATTGATTACTCAGATGGAGAGGCGGTTTCGGGCCCGTTTCGGTGACTGTGTCGGCGTGTTGCACAGTGGCCTTTCAGCCGGTGAGCGCTACGACCAGTGGACCCGTATTCTGCAGGGCGAAGCAACGGTCGTCATCGGTGCGCGTTCCGCCATCTTTGCTCCTTTTGAAAACGTCGGCATCATTATTGTTGATGAAGAACACGATTCTTCTTACAAGCAGGAAGGCAAATTGCGCTACAATGCCCGGGACCTGGCCATGGTCAGGGCCAAACAAAATGACTGTCTGGCCCTGTTGGGGTCGGCCACGCCGTCGATCCAATCGTACTACAATACCGTGACTGAGAAGTTCAGCGAGTTGACCTTGACCAAGCGGGTCGAGCAGCGTTCCCTGCCTGACATCAGTATCGTGGATCTTCGCGAAACCAGAGATACCAGAGGTATTGGACGCTTTATTTCTCCACAACTCCTGCAGGCCATGCAGGAAACGCTTAATCGTGAGGAGCAGGTGCTGCTTTTCTTAAACCGCCGCGGATATGCCAGTTTTCCGGTTTGCAGTGCGTGCGGACAGCCCATGCGCTGCAAGCATTGTGATATTTCACTAACGCTGCACCAGCGTTCCAACTCTTACCGGTGTCATTACTGCGGGTTCAGCCGGTCCGCCGTGTCGGAATGTGATGTTTGCGGATCAGACAAAATCAAGCATCTGGGGCTTGGTACCGAAAAACTGGAAGGCATGGTAGCAAAGCTTTTCCCCGATGCCCGGCTGGCCCGCATGGACCGTGACACGACCACTCGCAAAGGGTCGGTTATCAAGCTGTTAAAGGGGCTCAGGGATAAAACCACCGATATACTTGTGGGCACTCAAATGGTGGCCAAAGGGCACGATTTTCCAAATATCACCCTGGTTGGGATCATATGTGCCGACCTTTCTTTGAGTTTTCCTGATTGTCGGGCCGGGGAACGAACTTTTCAGCTGCTGGCCCAGGTGGCCGGAAGGGCCGGTCGCGGCGATAGACCCGGCAGGGTGATTTTGCAAACTTATAATCCTGATCACTTCAGCATTGATGCCGCCCGACAGCAGGATTTTATGTCTTTTTACAATCAGGAGATCGGTTTCCGCAATGCCCTTAAA
>CAMYIS010000270.1 GCA_947258485.1 uncultured Woeseiaceae bacterium | reverse complement strand
CGACACGAGCGCAATGCTGATTATGGCGAAGATCAATACAACCTTGGTCAGATTGTCGATCGGAATATTAAACAGGTAATTAAGGCCACCGGCGATTTGTTCGGCGCCGTAGCCAAGAGAAACTGCCAGTCCGAAAAGCGTCGCGAGTACCGCCGTGACGTCGACAAAGTGACCGAACGGTCCCCAAACGCGGTTGCCGATCAACGGGAAAAATGCTGAGCGCAAGGTCAGTGGCATGCCGCGATTGAAACAGAAAAACGCCAACGATAGCCCGACGACAGCGTAGATAGCCCAGGCGTGCATACCCCAGTGATTGATTGCAGCCGACATGCCGACGGCGCGCGCGGCAGCCGTATCCGAGGGGTCGATGCCGATGGGTGGGTTGAGTGAATGCGTGACCGGCTCGAGAACGCCGAAAAACATCAGGCCGATACCGACACCGGCGGCGAACAGCATCGCCAGCCACCCCGGATAGCCGTAGCGGGGTTTGGCGTCGGGACCACCCAGACGTACCCGGCCGAGCGGTGATACTGCAATTCCCAGGCAGAACAAGACGACGATGTTCGCCGCGATAATAAAAAACCAGTCGAACGTAGACGTGATCCAGACGCGCATGTTTGTGAATGCGCCGGCTGCCTGGTCGAGAAACAAGAGTGTGCCCAGCACGAAAACCACGACGAGCGATGCCGAGACGACGAATACCGGGTTGTGAATATCCAGGCCCCACACTTGAACGTTCCGCTCACCAATTTCGTGCTCGATATCCTGCGGATTCGGTGCGTTGAGCTGTTCGTCCTTCACATCTGCTTCCTTTTAGTCGCCTGCTCGATGGGGTATCGATTCAGTATCGGGCCGAGCGCGGCTTTCAACGGGTCCAGGTACGGTTCGAAATTTCGCCACTGCTCCAATCCGGACTTGAAAATCGGCTGCCGAACCTGTTCGGAACTCGGCGTGCGTACCGCACGTTCCGTGGTGTGATAGTCCACACAGGCCTGCTCGAACGGTAGCCCGCAATAGTCGAGCAACCGCCGCACCTGCGGCTCGAGGTCGTCGACCACGTCTTCGTATTGTACGCGAAGGACTTTGCCTGGCAGAACCTCGTCCCAATGGTCCATGAGCTCGACGTAGTCGGAATAATAACGACCGACGTCCGTCAGGTCGTAGGTAAATTCCTGGCCCTCGGCGAACAGCTGTTTGAAACCGCTAAAGCAGCAGGCCATCGGATGGCGGCGCGCGTCGATGATCTTGGCGTTGGGCAATATCAGGTGAATCAGACCGATGTGCCGAAAATTGTTCGGCATCTTGTCGATGAAAAATGGAGCGCCGTGTCGATGAATGCGCGTATCGCTTATGAACTGTTCACCGAAGGTCGCGAGTTCCTCTTCGGACAATTCCCGCAATATCTCGGGATAGCCGCTTGCGTCTGTTTCGCGACCGCGTCGTCGCAGGCGCTGCGACAGCGAGAGAATATTCGGCAATTCCAGCGTGCCGTCGACCTGAGAATGCGATGAAAGAATTTGTTCCAGGAGCGTCGATCCGGCGCGCGGCAGGCCGACGATGAAAATCGGGTCCGGAGCGTCATGGCCAGTTCTGGATCGGTTCTCGAAAAACTCCGCCGTGCACACATCGCGTTGGGCTTTCAGGTCATCGGACATCCGCTCAGCGTTGTAGCGGCGCTGTGCTTTTTTCAAGCGATTGCCGCGTTCGTAGTATTTGAACGAGGATTTGAAATCCTTCTTGTCCTCGTAGGCTTTGCCCAGCGCGAAACAGAGATAAATTCGATCGATATGGGATAAGTTCGGATTGCTTTCCTGGACATGCATGTTGTCGATTTCATCGTCGCTGAACGAATAGATCTTGAGATTGGCGAGCGAATAATAGGCGTCGCCATGCTGCGCGTGGCTCGCAAGCGCGGCATGGTAAGCGTCGACGGCGGACTCGTATTGCCCCAAAGTCTTGTAGGCGTGTCCTTTGGACGTCAGCGTAACTGCATCACCCGGAATCCTTTTGAGTACATCGTCGAACATCGTGATGGCCGTTTCGTAGTCTCCGGTTTGCATGCTCTCGATAGCATAAAGTGACTGAAATTGCGGATTCTGTGGCGACGTTTTCAGAAGATCCTCGGCTTGCTCCAGCGCCTGCTCGAATTTTTGGCGCTTTCTCAGCGCCTGAATGTAGTCGATTCGGATCTGCACATTGTCTGGTGCGAATTTTCGAGCGCTCTCGAGCAGAAACTCGGCATCGTCGAGCACGCCGAGGCGCATGCCGATGTCGGCAAGGAGCCGCATACCTTCGACGTGATGCGGAATCTTGATGAGGAACTGGCGGCAGAGCTCCTCGGCTTTAAGCAACTTACCCTGCGCGATCAAATCGGTGACGGCGACGAGCGGGCGAGGCATTTTCTGAAGTCGCTCGAGTTGCGATTGCACCTGTATAGCCTGCCGCTCGTATCCCTTCCGTCGCAGTATGTCGAGCTGGCCTCGCCAGCTTGCCTCGAGCGCCGGATTGAATCGACAGGCTCGCGAGTAAGCTTGCAGCGCGTCATCGGCGCGGTCCATGTCCCGGTAGTTGTGGCCTTCTTCCTGATGTGCACGGCCATGTTCAGGTACGAGCGCCTTCAGTTTCGCGAGGACCTCGAGCGCCGCGGCGCACTCGCCGCGGTAACGTCGGCAGACGGCAGTCAGGTAAAGCGTCTCCGGATTATCCGGATTGTCACGAGTAATGTCGGCCAGATCGGCCAGGGCTTCGTCGAAGCGTTTGGTGACAACCTTGTCCTGAATCGATTTCAGGTCCGGATTTTGTTGACTTGTCTGCACGAAAGCGTCCCGCACTTAAAGACGGCGCCCCGATTAAAGGGCGCCGTACTTTAGTAGCTTGACCGTATGCCCGCGCTCAGAAATTGAAATTCGCACGCACGCCAACCGTCAGCGGCTGCGCATAGGTCACACTGGTCCGGTCGAACACGAAGTTGCGCGACACCTCGGCACGCTCGTCGGTCAGGTTATTGATGTAGAGTTCCGCGCCCCAGGAGTCCTTACTGACGCCCGCGCTGATGGAGGCCATGAACCAGCCGTCGATCTTGTCGCGATTGATCGTGATGATGTCGCTGAACGATTCCGATGACCAGGTGACGCTCGGCATTACGTGCGCGGTGAGACCCGTGGCGCCGTACGGCCATTCATATCGAGCGCGCAACGTGCCCTGGAATTCCGGCGCAAACGCGAGATCGTCGCCCTTGATCACGTCGTTCGTCGGCGTCAAGACGTCGGTGATTTCCGTATTCAGTATCGAAGCGGCGCCGGTTATCGTGAGCCTGTCCGAAAAGTCGGGTAACCAGATGAAGTCGCCTTCGAGACCAAGAACCTCGGCGTTCGCCGCATTGTCTGAAAAGAACAGGTTGGTGATGCTCGGGTCGAAGATCGTCGTCTGCAGGCGTTCGATATCGACGAAGAACGCCGCAGCGTTTAGCTGGAACGTGCCGTCGAAGTAGCTTGATTTGATGCCCAGCTCGAAATTCGTCACATCGTCCGTGTCCAGCGTGTAGGGCACCGTAAACGTCCCGGCAGGATTCGGGGTGCCGCCCGGACGATTCAGCAGGCCCGGGCGGAATCCTTCCGAGATCGTCAGGTAATACATCTGGTCGTTGTTCGGCCGCCAGGTACCCGTGACCTTGAAGATTGTGCCATCGGCGACCGCTTTGTCGGGTGCGCCGACCGAATTGCCCGGAGCGAACTGCGTCGAAATATTCGTACCAAACGCCTGTGCGTCGGTGCTCTGACCAAAATTGAAGAAGGACGAGTTGGCGCTGCCCTCGAAGTCCACTTCGATATCGTAGTAGCGTAAGCCGAGCGTGACAGCAAACTCATCGTTGAAGTCGTAGGTGGCTTCGCCAAAGATACCGAGCTGTTCGTCGGTGCGCTTGATATCGTTACGGAAAATGACGTCGGACGGGAAGGGGCCCGGATCGCTGAAGTAGCCGGGACCGGCATTGCCGACAATGCCCGTAACTTCGGTATTGGTCAGCGGATAGTTTGGCCCGAAGCCAAGCACTCGTCCGCCCATGCCGTCATCCACATACGAAGCCGCATTCACCGATCCCGGATATGTAAAGTCATTGAACTCTTTCAGCTCGAGGTCCTGGTAGAAAGCGCCGGCCGTCACGCGGAATGCCCTTGACTGATCGGTCGTGAAACGGATCTCGTGACTGATGACCTCGACGTCGGTGCTACTGGCAACAAACAGATTGGGCGCCTGGCAGGTGCCGTCGGGGAGGCCGGTTGGGCTGAACGTTGTATAGCCTACGTAGTAGTCGCAAATGTAATACGGCAGGTACTGGGCGACGAACAGGTAGTCTGTGTAGTCGACGATCTGGTCCGTGTCACGATCGGTGAATGCACCCGTATACAGGACCTCGAGTTCGCCGAACAGCGCCGTCGCCGTCCACGCCGTATTGCCGAAACTGTCGTCAATTGAGTCCGGGCTAAAGCGTTCCACCTTGAGGTCGCCGAGTGCCGGGTCGGCGAAAAAGACGCCGTCCGCATCGAGGTCCTGCTGCGTATGGGACAAGTCCAGACTCAGCCTGTCGCTGACATCCCAGCTCGCACTGACGCGACCACCGGTGTAAGTCGTCTCGTTGAAGTCCTTCTCGACGAGCGCGCTGTTGTCGGCCTGAAGAAACGTTACGCCGGAGAGATCGACACCTGCCTGGAAGCCCGCACGCTGTGCGCTGACCGGTACGCCGTTGGCGCGCACGGTGCCCTCGGGCCGGAATCGGGCGCTCTGGCTGACGTCGCGGGTGCCGGCCACGTTGTCGATCCAGCCACCCTTGGTGTCCGTATAGAAGACACCACGCAGGCCGACGGTCTCGCTGACGGGGAGATTGAACATGAGCTCGATGTTGCTGCTCATATCGCCATCAGTGATTGTGGCGGCACCTACGCGAATGCTGCCGTAAGTATCGGAAAGGTCGGGCTTGTTCGTAATCAGCCGTACGTTACCGGCTTGAGAGCTGCCACCGAACAGCGTGCCCTGAGGGCCCGAAAGCACCTCGATGCGCTGCAGGTCCGCAGCGTATACGTCGAGATTGCGACCCGGTTGCGAGAGCGGCTGCTCATCGAGGTAGAAAGCGACGTTTGGCGCCAGTCCGGCAACACCGGCGGTTGTCAGGTTTGGCGTGGTTGATGCGACACCGCGGATGTAAATCGTATTCTGCCCGGGCCCGCTACCACCTGCCGTGACGCTCGGGAGCTGCATGACATAGTCGGAGAAATTCGTGATGCCGAGTTCCTGGAGAGCCTCGCCGGTCAGGGCCGTCACCGCAATCGGCACATCCTGTAGCGATTCTTCGACTTTGGTCGCAGTGACCGTGATTTCTTCAATCTTGCGTTTTTCCGGCTGTTGCGCATGGGCGCTTCCGCCGGCAACTAATGCTGCGGCAATGGCAAGAGACAGGGCGGTGCGAGTCGGTTGGATGCTACTGGACATATTTTCCCCCATTTATATTGATTTTTCTCGTTGTCCAACTCAAATATAACATCACGACATCATTCTTGTTGCCTGACTATTAAATCGGTCCTCCGGAGTCGCACGAAGCTGGCAACCTGCCACGCAGTCCGGCGCGGATAAGCAGTGGATTCTCAGCCGTATCGTGCATGTCGTTTTTCGACATATTTATGTCGTAAAGAAGCAAGCAATGGCTTGGATTCTGGAACAGACTGGCGAACTGCTTAACATTCGAAAGACCCCGATATGGTAGCTACGATGACAGTGCGGTGTAGGTGCCGGTGACCGCCCGAACGCGGAAAAAAGGGGGCCGTTCGGCCAAGCGTGCGGCTCGCCAGCAAGCGCCAACATCAACGGCAGCGTGGATCGATCGCAAGATTCCTTACGTCGAGGTTCTCGACGAAGAAGGACTGCAACTCATCGAGAACAATGCGGAAACGGTCCTGCAAGAGATCGGGATTGAATTTCGTGACTTCCCAAGTGCGCTTGAGCTGCTAAAAGACGCCGGAGCCGATGTCGACGGCGAGCGAGTTAGATTTCCGCGCGGCTTATGTCGCTCGATTATTCAGGCGTCGGCACCGTCCGAATACAAGCAGCACGCGCGCAACCCGAAACGCAGCGTCATGATCGGCGGGGATCGAACCGTCATGGTGCCAGCCTATGGTTCACCGTTTATTCGCAATCTGGATGACGGCCGACGCT
>CAMYIS010000269.1:1101-9336 GCA_947258485.1 uncultured Woeseiaceae bacterium | reverse complement strand
ATTGTGATACTGGGTTTCGGTGGCGTGCTGGCCGAGACAATCGGCGATGTGCAATTCGCGCTGCCCCCGTTCGATGCGAGGCACGCGCGACGTTGCGTCGATCGCATGCAGCTTCGAGCGCTGCTCGACGGCGCTCGTGGTAACCCGGCGGTGAACGTGGATGACTTCTGCGAGACGGCTGCGCGCTTTTCAGTGCTGGCGCACGCGCTTCGTGACGTATTGTCGGAGGTTGACGTTAACCCGGTCATCGTCAACGAGAGCGGCGCAATCGCTGTCGATGCGCTCGCCATAGGGCGCGATCGCAGAGAGGCCGATCGTGCATAAAAAACGGCCCCTTCAGGGGCCGTTCAATGAGCGAATGGAGTCAATCTGTTGCTGCGGGAGATGTTGCTTTCAGGCCACCGTACACGGGTTTGCCCTCAAACAGCGTTAACACGACCTTGGCATCGGATATCTCGCTGGGTTTGATCTCGAACAGGTTGCGATCGACGACGATCAGGTCAGCCAGCTTGCCTTTCTCAATAGAGCCGGTGCTGTCATCCTGGTTGTTCACGAATGCCGCGTTGATCGTGAACGCCTCGATCGCCTGTTGCAGGGTGATGCGCTGTTCAGGGTTCAGCACCTCGGTGTTATGCGATTCGGCGTCCACTCGGGTGAGCGCAGTTTCGATCTGCGGAAACGGATTCGCTGTCGAGACGGACCAATCACTGCCGAATGCCACTTTCCCACCCGCATCGATAACCGACTTGATCGGGTACATCCACTTCGCACGTTCCTCGCTAATAAAAGGAAGCGTGAGGTCGACAACGTAATCGTCTGCGTAGGCCCAGAGGGGCTGAAAGTTAGCTGTGACATCCAGGCTGGCAAAGCGAGGAATGTCCGCCGGATCGATTATCTGCAAATGCGAGATATGATGGCGGTGGCCGAGGTCACCATTTCGATTACGCGCTTCTTCGATCGCATCGAGCGCCTGCCGAGCTGCGCCGTCTCCGATAGCATGGAAATGGACCTGGAACCCCTCGGCGTCGAGCAAGCCGACGGCTTCTTTCAAAAACTCGGGCTCGACCATCGGAATGCCGCGAGTGCCGTCCTCGGTCAGATACGGCTCCAGCATGACGGCTGTGTAATTTTCCATGACGCCGTCCTGCATGATTTTCACGGTAGTCGGTCGAACATGACCTTTATTGAATTTTTCGCGAAGTTTGAGCAGGTGCGGGATCTGTTCTTCCGTTTCGCCCCGCTCCCACCAAAGGGAGGCAACCACACGCAGGTTTAATTCGTCGACGGCATCGAGCTTGGCGTAGGCCTCGAGATCGCTTTCATACACGATTGCGTCCTGGATCGATGTTATTCCGTATCGATGCAGCATGTCGCGAGCGTACTTAAGCCCCTGCAAACGGTTCTCGAGCGTTGTTTCAGGAATATGTTGCTCCACAAGTTCCATGGCGCCTTCCTGCAGGCTGCCGACGGGTTCGCCCGATTCCGGGTCGCGGTCGATAATGCCGTCGGGCGGATTCGGAGTGTTTTTGGAGATGCCCGCGATCTTGAGGGCGACGGAATTGGCCCATCCGGAGTGGCCGTCCGCCGAACTAAGGTAGACGGGTCTGTCGGGAACCAGTTCATCGAGGATCTTGCGGCTTGCTGATGCGCCCGGGCCGAACACGGCCATCGACCAGCCGCCGCCGAGAATCCAAGGCACGTCAGGATTGGCGGTTGCGTATTCGGAGATTCTGGACCGGTAGAGCGCAACATCATTGAGACCATCGAGATCACAAGCTGCTGCTTTGATGCCGCTCATGATCGGATGAATGTGTGAATCCTGGAAAGCCGGCAACATCAGGCGACGCCGCAAATCATGCACGGCGGTTTTCGGGCCGATAAAACGTCGCACGGCGTCGTCCGACCCGACAAATATGATTTTGCCGTTACGAATAGCGATCGCCTGCGCCCAGGGCTGATCCGGATTGACCGTGTAGATTCTGCCGGAGTGATAGACCGAGTCGGCCAGATTCTCGGCGCTGAGGATTGCGGAGCCTGCTGGCAGGCTGCCAGGAGTCCGATGGCGAGAAACAGGCCGATAAATCTGCGCATATACTCACTCCGCTTCGCAGCCCCTACATTAGCAAGCGTCGTGCCTGCTTGTGAAGCCAGCCATCAAGAAAGCCGCCGCTCACCCGAGCCGCCCGTAAAAAGTCATGCGCGCCGATTCCGAAAGCGATATGCCGGGCTTGGTATTGTATGCGAGCACCACCAGCATGCGAGTACGGTTTCCCTGGACCGGTGTAACGCGATGCATGGAATTACGCCCCCGAAACAACACGAGGGTGCCGGCATCCATCGTAATGGTATTCGTCGACACATCGCCATCGAGAATCTTCCCCGACAATTCGTAGTTCATCTCACCGCTGTCGGCATCGCGGACGTCTTTCACGTATTCAAATGCGCCGCCGCTTTCGGGGTTCTGGATCAGCAGGGTGATGGCGAAGGAAGAATTGTCAAAATGCCAGCCCAGCTCCTGTCCCTTGCTCGCGTAGTGAAGATTGATCGAAGACAATGCGTCTGCGTATTCGTGCAGCTCGGCTTCGTCCAGAACGGCACACAGGAACTCGCGAAACTCTGCCGCATTATAGAGAGTGTGCAGCGCCGAGCTGCCAGGGACCTGGTCCGTCGTGATGCAACCTTTTGATGACGAAACTTCCCGATTGCGCGGATGGTCGGCAGGGTACCGGGAATCCGGCGGATTGAGATAAATGTTGTGCTTATCGACCGTGTAGTAGGCGAGATGCTGTTGCGCTTCGCCTTCGCGCTGGACGGACGCTACCGCCTCCGGTTTCACAAAGTTGCGCATCAGCAACGCGCCATGCTTGTCGAGCGTGCGCTTGCACTCCCTGCGGAAGTCGTCGTTGCCTAAGGGGAATTCCTTCAGGTTGATTACGTTTTCCAACGACATATTCACGGTTAATCGGAGAATGTCACCGGAGCAAGCGGTCGCCGATTTACGGAAAAAGAAAAAATGTCGGCTCGCGCGTAGTGGCCACAAACATCCAGTGAACGCCTTGCGCGACGCGCTTCTTCCTTGTCAATCTCGGCGTACAGGATGCTTTTTTCCCGGCACATTGGCCCGGCGACAACCTCTCCCATTGGCTTGACTACGACCGCGTTGCCGTCGTTGATCCATTCGTCAGGATCAAACAGCTTGTCACGTTCCGGAAAATCACTGGGCACGTCACTGCCTTGCAGGGCAGTCGCTGTCGAGATGACCCAGCACCCTCCTTCGGTCGAAATGTGGCGCATGCTCGCCAGCCATCGGTCGGAACATTCCCAGGTGGGTGTTACCAGGATGTCGATGTTCTGGGCATACAGTGCATATCGTGCCAGCGGCATATACGCCTCCCAGCAAAGTAACGTACCGAGCCGGCCGGCCGGCGTATCGACCACGCGGAGTCCCGTTGCATCACCGGTGCCCCACACCATGCGCTCGGGATTGGTGGGCATCAATTTACGGTGTCGATTGAGAATCGCTCCTTCGGGACCAATAACGACCACGGTGTTAAATAGCGTCGTACCGCTGAATTCGCTCTCGAGCTCGTGCACCCCGACAACAATAGTGACGCCGTGCCTGGCCGCCGCGTCCTGCACCGGCTGCAGGTCACCGCTCGAAAGGTCCACAGCGTTTTGCCGCAGCCGGGCATGGATGTCTGCCGACAGCGCCATGTCTCCACCGGGCAGAAGGCGCCAGACCCAAGTCGGGTAGCCCGGGATGTATGCTTCGGGGAACACCAACAGCGATGCCCCGTCGGCGACCGCTTCGTCGATAGAATCGAGCATGCTCGCAATGGTTTTCTGCCGGTTTAGCAAAACCGGCGGTTTTTGAATGACGGCGACTTTCGTAGCCATGATCGTTCTCCCGGGGTTGGTATGAGTCGTCAGGCTCGAGTCTGTTCGAATACTTTTTCGTAGTCCGCCGTGTCAACAGGTGCGCATTCAACTTTTAGTTCGTCAGGCTGATGTTCTCGCATGTGGTTGTAAAGAAGCCCGTGTGCGGTCTGCGACATTGACTCGGCGATTATTCCGTTGGGGCTGTCGCAGTTTCTGGCCATTTCCATCAGGCGATCGAATGTTCTCATGAAATTTTCTGTATGACGACGACGAATTTTAGTCTTGTAGAACAGCGCCTCGTAGCCGCCATAAGCGTCTGCGTCAAACAGCAGGAATTCACGTGCAAATACCTGGTCATCGCGCCTGGCAAGCATGTGCCACATCTCCGATATTCGTTCTCTTGAAACGAGCTGACCTTCTGTTGCACCCACGCACGAGATGAACAGCATGCCGGTGATTCCACCCAGCTGGCCCTTGACGCTCTCGGCGATCTTGAAAAACGTTTCCTGGCGAGCATTCATCTCTGTGGCCGCGATAGCCTGGGTCTGTTTTTCGGACTGGATAGAGGTCTGACGCAGGACCTCCGTATTGTCGGCAAGCTCTCGTTGCTGAATAAAAAGGCCGATGACCAGCCAAAGGAACGCGAGCGGTGCGAACGCGCCTTCGAGAAAACTGCCGATATCTTCCAGCGGTATGTCGTAGATCGTCGCCCTGTTGAAATTTCCGCCGCGAATGTAGATGACGGCAGCGATGAGCCAGAGTACGGTAATGATGCTGCCCATGAAGATGCGCCAGTCGGTCTGGCGCAAACGTTCAATTGCTCTCGTAACCATGGCCTGTACCTCTGTAACTATCTGCGATCAGTTTACCCCGGATTCGATGCCCGACGGGCAAGCGAGGTCTTGCGAGCCGAAAATGCAAACAGCGCAAGCAAAGCCAAGAAGATGGTGAGAGACAGAATAAAGTGCGTATCGATACCTGTCTCGCTAACAGGCCTTTTCTCGAACGACCCGGCGATGTCCGTCCACCAGTAGGAAAAATTCACGACATCAGTCGATGCATGGCTGACGATTCCAGGGACCAGCGAGCCGGAGACGCGAGCCAGCACGCCCCACACCGCACTGATTGCGAACAATACGATGATAATGCCACCCGCCCAGGCCTGGGTGAAATGGGCGACCGTGAATACTATGGACACAATTGTGATTGCGACTACGGGGCCGTAGCGATCTTCAAGCGGAACCTGCATGTAGCCGCGAAAGCCAATCTCCTCCGTGATGCCCGCCACAACGGCGGCCAGGACCAGCAACATCCAGACTTGCCAGGTGGGGAGCGCGGAAAATTCGTACGGAAGTTTCCATGCTTCTGCCGGGAATTCCACGACGCGAAACGTAACGACAAGTATGGACTGCAAGAGTACTGCAGCAGTGAGCGCCGCGATCAGGCTCCATGCCCAGACCTTCGACGACAGCCTCGTACTGCGAAAGCACTGTCTCCTGAACGCCCTGGTCGAATCAGGCCACCAGTCTCCCCGGAAATATCGCCAGTAGAGCCACAGGATGACGACCATCACCAAAATCGACCAAGGTGGTGCTATAAGGGACAAGACCAGTGTCCACGCCACGGAGCCCGCAATCGCGAAAACAAGAAAGCCGACGACTACAGCGCGGATAACGATCGGGATTTGGTGCCAGAACCTCACGATCGAGCCGCCGAAAACCAGGGGTGCCTGCCGAACTGATCACGGGCAACAGGCTTGCCACGGGTTACATACCACTCAAATCCTTTGGTAACAGACGCGAGATATTTTTTGAGCATGGGACGAAGGCGAATCGCGTGCGGCAACCAACGAACCATGACGGGAATCTTCTGCAGCACGTACGGATAGACCGTAATGCTGAGCGTACAATTTCGATCATCGGCGGGCGCGATTCGCCATGAAACGTATGACGTCCCGCCCCCATGCCTGCCGATCTCAAGGTCATAGCCAATTCCCTCGGCCCAATTGCGAAAACGACGCTCGAAAATCCAGCCGCTGTAATAGTGAACCTCGTCGCGCGAGCCTGGACCGCTCCAGGCCTGCACGGGATTTCGTTCGCAATAGGGATGGCAAAGTTCAAGGTTTCCTGGCGTTGATATGACATCCCATACCTTCTCGGCCGGAGCTGCGATGGGCTGTGTCACCGTGACCGGCCATCTGAATCCGAGCAAGAGTTCCTGAGTGATCATATCGACCATCACTTTATACGCAAAAGCGAACTCAATGCTATTCTAAGGTTTCGCCATGGATAAACGAAGAATCATCTGGACTCTACTCGCCCTGACGGCCTCGGCCGTCGCGATAAGCGGCGTCGCGGATCACGCAGCTGACTCTTATGCCAAGGATGCGCTAAAACGTGCGTTGGTAACGTTTGCCGCTGCGCGAACTCTGAACGGCGTCATATCGGTCGTGCAGAGTACTGAGGTCGGCGTCGGCGTGACGGTCTCGGTTGGTCAGATCCTGGATCCGATCAACGACCTGGTCGAGCAATTTTCAAGCGTCATGCTGGTTGCCGCGAGCTCCCTGGGCCTGCAAAACGTGCTGCTGACAATCACGGCATCCCGAGCCTTTACCATCGCGATGGTTGTTGCTTCGATACTTGTCATCGTCATTTTATGGACGCCGCGGTTAAACAAGAACAATATTGCTGCGGCCGCGTCGCGCGTACTTCTAATGATGCTGATTATTCGATTCATTATTCCGGTGCTGATCATCGGAACCAACCTGGTGTCCGATACGTTCCTGGCGCCGCAGCAAGCTGAAGCGACAGCGGCGCTCGAGGTAACGGGAAAGGCGATCAAGGAAGCGAACGTAGAGGTGCAAGCGCCGCCCACAGACGATCAGTCGATTATGGATCGTCTCAACTCGGTAATCGACGAGTCGCTGGCATCGGTCAATATCTCTGACCGTTTGGCGAACCTGCAGGAGAACGCATCCAAAGCCGCCGAGCACATCGTGGATCTTATTGTCTTGTTTGTGCTGCAAACGATAATCCTGCCGCTCGCGTTTCTCTGGCTCCTTGTTCAGATATTCAAAGGCATTACCGCCAGGTGGACGCAGTTCTAGCTAAGCGAGGTTTTTAACGACAACCGCCGGCAAGCTGGCAGGCGTGCTGGCGATGTCAACGGCGCCGGCGCTGCTCAGTTCGTCAATCGATCCATAGCCATAGGAAACGCCGATCGGCCGCATGCCATTCGCGATCGCACCGATCAGGTCGTGTTTTCGGTCGCCGATCATCATGCGTTCTATTGCGCCCGGGTTTTCGTCGATCGCGTACTCCAGCAATTCCGTTTTGCTGGATCGCGTGCCGTCCAGTTCGCAGCCATACACCTGTTTGATGTATTGCCCCATACCAAAATGTTGGATGATTCGCCCGGCATGAACGTGTGGTTTGCTGGTGGCGACAAAAAGTGTGTGACCAGCAGCAGAAATGGTCTCAAGTGCTTCGAGAATTCCGTCGTAGGGCTCGTTTTCCTGCCAACCTACGTCAACGAATCGCTCCCGGTATAAATCGATCGCTTTTAGCGTCAGCTCCTTGCCGACCATCTCCGGAAATGTCTCGTACAGCGGCGGGCCGATGCAGCTATGCAGGTATTCGTCACTCGGGTGATCAAAACCGAGTTCATCGAGCGCGTATAAAATGCACTTGGTGATGCCTTCGTAGGGGTCGGTTAGCGTGCCGTCGAGATCGAAGTAGATGTGGTATTGCCGATTCACTTTAGCCATCACGTAGTATCATGCGGGCGCCGTCGCTCAGAAGATGAAACAATAGCCCAATACCGGTGCCGGCGTCCGCTATTGATCCTTTGGCTACCGTCGTCCGTTTAATCGCCAGGTCGTGTTGTGCAGAAAGAGAAAAAACTGTCTTCGGGCTATCCTGACACGTATTACACGGCCACCGCCGTGGGAATGCACGAACACGCGTCGCTGGTTGGTGCCGAGCGTGCTGACGTCTGTGTCATTGGCGGTGGTTTCACGGGCCTCTCGGCCGCATTAAACCTGGCGGAGCAGGGTTTCGACGTGGTCCTGCTCGAGGCAGAGCGTATCGGCTTCGGCGCATCGGGTCGCTGTGGCGGCCTCGTCGGCAGCGGCCAGCGCAAAGACGTATTCGAAACCGAAAAAGCCTTTGGATTTGAGCGTTCCAGGCAGCTCTGGGATTTTGCGGAACTGGCGAAAAACGAGATCCGGCAGCGTGTGGCGAAACACGAAATACCCTGCGACCTGCAAGACGGTCAGCTGGTGGGTGTTCACAAGAAACGCTATCAGGGCTGGCCGCAGGAGCTAAGCGACGCGCTGGCCGAGCGATACGACTATCC
>CAMYIS010000269.1:0-1090 GCA_947258485.1 uncultured Woeseiaceae bacterium | reverse complement strand
AGCATTGTACGATTCGCAGGCCCTTGCGCTACATCCGTTGAACTACACGCTGGGACTGGCAAACGCTGCGACGGATGCCGGCGTACGAATTTTTGAGCGCTCGCGCGTGAAAGGCTATTCGCACACGGACCCGGCGCTGGTCGAGACACCAGAGGGCTCTGTAAAAGCTGATTTCGTGGTGCTGGCCTGCAACGGTTACCTCGACAAGCTTGAACGCCGCGTTGCTCGCAAGATCATGCCCATCAATAACTTTATGATCGCGACCGAACCGCTGGGTGAGCAGCGCGCACTCGAACTTATAAACGGACGTTTCGGTGTTCATGACACGCGCTTCGTTGTCGATTACTTTCGGCTGTCGGAAGATCATCGCCTGTTATTCGGCGGTGGTGAAAATTACCGTCGGGAATTTCCAGCGGACATATCGAAATTCGTCCGTCCGTACATGCTCAAACTGTTTCCGCAGCTCGAGGATGCCAGGATCGACTACGCGTGGGGCGGGACCCTGTCGGTCACCGTCAACCGCCTGCCGCATTTTGGCCGCCTGAAACCGAATGTGTATTTCGCACAAGGCTTTTCCGGTCACGGAATATCGACGGCAAACTTCGCCGGCAAGGTCATTGCCGAGGCCATTGGCGGTACGGCGACACGATTTGACGTATTTGCGGATTTGCCGACACACATGTTCCCGGGCGGTACGCTGCTGCGCTACCCGGGCATGGTGCTCGGCATGTTCTACTATTCGCTGATCGACAGGCTCTGAGACAGCACGTAGTTGCGAACCGCTTCCGATTCTTCGAGGCTGAGTTCGAAGCGCGGCATGCCGTTAACCTGGAGCGCGCCGCCGATCACGATGCCGTGCCACATTGCGTGCGTATCAGCCGTTGCATAACGCAGGTCCGGCACTGAGCCACTGAAACGGGCGACGGCATTCTTGCCGTGACAGCCCTTGCATTCCCAGCTGAAAATTTGTCGGCCGGTTTCGAGTTCTTCGGCGCTTGCGTCCAGTTTCGGCTGAGGCGGGAAGGGGCGCGGCTCGGTTTTCATACGCGGCATTGGCGTCTCTTCGTCTAGCGCGAACGCCATAAGCCGC
>CAMYIS010000268.1:1638-7908 GCA_947258485.1 uncultured Woeseiaceae bacterium | reverse complement strand
GCAGATCGATGCCGATGCCGGCCCGTCGGTTTCATACCTGTCAATGATCGAGAACGGCAAGCGGGTCCCTTCCGAACGCCTGCTGGAAATCATCGCCGAAATATTCCAGAAGAAAACGAGCTGGTTTTTCGACGAGTCCCTTGACGATGAAGCTATCGACACGGCGCCGGCTGCCGCGGTCAGCGGCATGCCGCTGGAGCCCGGCTTTCTGTTCTCGGAATCGCTGCTGCAGCTCGCGATCCCCGAACTGCTTGCGCAGACCGGGACCACGGGACGACAGTTTGCCCACCTGCTTATTCGCGCGCACCAGGAGGCAAGCCACAACCGCTTCCCCGATATCGAGCGCGCCGCCGAGACTGTCGGCAAGAAACAGTTCCCGATGCACCTCGACAATTTATTCGCTATCGCCCGGGATCTCGGCCTCAAAGTTCAGTGGTTCGACAATCCCACGTTCGAGGACAAGGGCGAATCCGATCAACCCCTGAACACGCTGGTGCGTTCCTTCTTCGATGCGCCGGACAAGGTGTACGTGAACCGGGAGCTGGAGAAAGACCCGGCACGACTGAAGTTCGATCTTGCCAACCATATTGGCCACATGGTTCTGCATGGCGGTGATGGCGCACGTGCGCCGCAGGTCTCTGGGGGGCGCGTGTCCGGCCGTCGCCACGACGGCGAATCGATGAATGTCGACGCAAAGGACATCCTGTACGCGTGGCGCGACTTTGAGTGCAGCTATTTTGCGGCGGCGCTGCTCGCACCGAAGACACCATTTCGACAGTTCCTTGCCCGGCAGGCCTACGCTATCGATGCCGGTGACAAGATCGATCTGACCAAGACACTCGTGATGAGACGAATGCCGAGTGTGTCCCCTTACCCGCACTGGCATTATTTCGACGCCTACCCGCCCGGTCACCTGCGGGCGGTTTATCGCGGCAACGGCATCCCGTTGCCCTGGGGCAACATGACCCTGGTTTCGGACCCTTGCCAGCACTGGGCTGTCTTTCGAATGTTGAATACCCGATCAACCGAACCCTCTTCGCAAATATCCGTACTGCGAAGCGGCGATGACAAACGGCTCTATTGCTGTCAGTCGATACGCAGCGAGGACGCCGCCGGAAACCCGCACGTCCTGTGTGCCGGCATAGACCTTTCGCCTGCGCTCGTTGCACAAAGCATTGACCCAAATCGCACAATCGACATGATCGAAGCAAGCTGTAACAGTAGTGGCGGCTCAGGGCCGATCCCGAGCGAAGCACGCAAGCAGCTTGAGAGCATCTCCAAAATTCTGAATATCGGGTGGATCGCACAGGGGACGGCGAATGATGCAACGATTATTTGCCAGCGCAGCTCCAGCTGTCCGCGCGAAAAACATTGCCTGGGCAAAGCGCCACCGAAACTCAAGCCTCAGATTGACAAGATTCGCGAAGCGGTCCTGAGTGCATGAATACGGTACTTTGTGATAAACAGCGGTTTTAGCAATCGAGTCAGACATGTCAAAACCTGAAGTAAAAGCGTTTTTCGACGAAGCAACGTTCACGGTTACCTATGTGGTCGGCGACCCGGTAACCAGGCGGAGCGCGATAATCGATCCCGTGCTCGACTTCGATCCCGCCTCCGGACGCACGTCAACAACGTCGGCGGACCAGGTCGTCGCGTACGTAAAGAAGAACAAGCTCACGATCGACTGGGTTCTCGAAACCCATGTGCACGCCGACCATATCAGCGGCGCACCCTATCTGAAGGAACAGCTGGGGGGGCAGACGGCAATTGGCAGGGGCGTTACCGCGGTCCAGTCAACTTTCAAGAGCGTGTTTAATCTTGCCGATCTTGAAACGGACGGCAGCCAGTTTGATCATCTGTTCGACGACGGCGACGTCTTCGAGATCGGCAATATCGGTGCACGCGTGATCGCAACGCCGGGACACACGCCTGCATGCATCACCTATGTCATTGGCGACACGGCCTACGTTGGAGACACCCTGTTCATGCCCGATTTCGGTACTGCGCGCACCGACTTTCCGGGTGGCAGCGCGGCGCAGTTGTATGGCTCCATACAGAAAATATTTGCGCTGCCCGACGACACGCGGCTTTTTATGTGTCATGACTACAAAGCACCCGGGCGTGATGAATTCGCGTGGGAAACGACAGTCGCCGCACAGCGCGACGGCAACATTCACATCAACAAGAGCGTCTCGGAAAAGGCGTTTGTGGAAACGCGCGAGGGTCGCGACCGTCAGCTCGGAATGCCAAAGCTGTTGTTGCCGTCGATCCAGGTCAATATTTGCGCGGGGCGGCTCCCGGATCCCGAAAACAACGACATTCGTTATCTCAAGATTCCGATCAACGCAGTTTAGTTGGGGCGTATGGGTGTTAAAATCGGGTGCGTCATTCGAGGCTGTACCTGTGACATCGAAGAAAGCAGATGTGAACAAAGGACCTGACGACAAGATCGTGGCGATGGCTCGGCGCGCGCGGGAAGAGCGACAAAAGGGTTACCGGGCGCAGGCGTTCAAGCTTTATCCCAAGATATGCGCGCGCTGCGGACGCGAATTCAGCGGCGAAAATCTGCGAGAACTCACTGTCCACCACAAAGACCATAACCACGACAACAACCCACCCGACGGCAGTAACTGGGAACTTCTGTGCCTGTACTGCCACGACAATGAGCACGCGCGGTATCAAGCGGCTGACTCAAACAAGGGCGGCGCGCCGGGCAATGAGCCAGTGCCGGCGTCTTCGCATACGCCGTTTGCCGGTCTCGACGAATTACTGAAACACAAGAAATAAGAAGACCATGCAAATCTATAAACTCACCGAGGCATGCTGCACCGCCGGGCAAATTCAGCCGGCCGATGTCGAAGCACTAAAAAACGACGGGTTTACTACGGTGGTCTGCAACCGCCCGGATGGCGAAGACTTCGGCCAACCGACGGCTGCATCGATCGCAGCAGAGTGCGCGAATCACGGCATTGCGTTTCACCATCTGCCAATTTCAAATACCGGCATCTCGGCGGAAATGATCGAGCAGTTCCAGAAGATCGTCGCCGATAGTGACGGGCCCGTACTCGCCTACTGCCGCTCGGCCCAGCGCTCTTCAGTGCTGTGGCAGTACAGCGGTTCGCCCTAGAGCAATTTTTTTCGAAAACGCTGCATGCCGCCGATCCAGCGGTCGTGATCGCTCGCCTTGCGCTGCACGTAGGTGGTCACCTGGGGATGCGTAAGAATCAGGAAGCGGCCGGCTAATGCCTGGTCAACGATGATATCGGCCACCGCTTCCGGCCTCATTATGCCGTCCACGTCGTTGCCCCTGAAACCACCCTCCAGCGATTCCGAATCGTCTTCGATGCCGATCATTCGGGTCGCCACAGCCTGCGGGCAGACGACCGATACAACGATGCCGGCATCACCGTAGTCAATCGCCAGCGACTCGGCGAATCCGACGGCCGCGTGCTTGGTAGCGGTGTACGCCGAATCGCCGATCTGGCTCAGCAATCCGGCCGCCGACGCGATGTTCACGAGATGCCCGTGACCGCGTTTCAGCATACGGGGCACCAGCGCTCTCGCCGCAAACACGTGTGCCATGACGTTTACCTGCCAGGATATATCCCAACGATCGTCGATCGGATTCATACCGCCTTCTGCGGAGATGGCGCCACCGGCCCCGTCGCCATAACCGACACCCGCATTCGAAACGAACATGTCGATCGGGCCGTGAGCTTGTTCGACTTCCTCGACAAGCCGGGCTATCGCCTTTTCATCACTGACATCGAGCGCTTTGGCGATACCGCCGGTCTCGTTCGCAACGTTTGAAGCTGCCGCTTCGTCTATATCCGCAACGACGACGGTCACACCATCCTTTGCCAGCCGTCGGCATAGCGCGCGACCGATTCCGTGGCCACCGCCTGTGACGACTGCGACATCTAGCTTCGATTCATTCAAGGTGCGTTACTCCGCGGCCGGCTCATAGACTATGTCGCCGTCCATCATTGTCAGGACGACTTCGGTTTTGTGAATATCGTAAGCATCAATCTCGAAAATATTTTGGTCGAGTATGACGAGATCCGCTTTCTTGCCAACCTCGATCGATCCGATCTCGTCTTCCATGTGCATCTGGTAGGCCGCATCGATCGTGAAGCCGCGCACCAGGCTTTCGACATCGAGTCGCTCGGTGTCTCGGGGCTGTACCGGTGCCTCGGGCTCTCCCGGATTTTGTCGCGTGTGCCCGATTTCGATCTGCACGACCGGCGACAGTCCCAAAGTGCCCGCGCCGCTGGCGGGGAAATCGCTGCCGAACGAAAGCCGCGCCCCCAGGTTCTTGAGGCTGTTGAAGCGCCAGAACCGGCTGAACTGGTCGTCACTGACGAACTGCTCGCCGTAGGTATCGTATGACGCCCAGAGCGGCGTGCTCTGGGCAATAACGTCGAGCGCGGCAAATCGCGGCAGATCCTGGTCTGTGATGACCTGAATGTGACAGATCGCATAGCGTGTGCTGCTATCGGGCGCTGCCTTTCGCGCCTCTTCGATGGCGTTCAGCGACTCGTGTATCGCGCGTTCGCCCAGCGCGTGAATGTGCACATCGATATCGTTTTCGGCCGCGCCCACGATCATCGACGTCATCTCTTCCTGGGTAAAGACCGTCTCACCGCTGTTACCGGGTTCGCCCTGGTAGTCCTCGAACATGGCTGCCGTGCGGCCTTCGACCGTGCCGTCATCCATGATCTTTAAAACGTCGTAGCGATAGCGCTCGCCCTTGATCATGCGGCCCCATTGGAGTGCATTGTCCACCGCATCGGCCGCGTCCTCGGGCCCGCGAGGCCGGTACGAACCGACAAGCCGGACCGTGAGATCACCACTTGCTTCGGTTCGCTTCAATACGGATGCGGCAATGTCTTCGTAGCCGATAACACCGGCATCATAAGCGGCCGTAACGCCGTAAGCGTTCATAATGTCGAGAACAATGCCCAAACCGTCGACAACTACTTCCTCGGTGATGACGTCGAGGCTGTCCATAGCCATCCCGGCAGTGCCTTCCAGCAGGTAGCCGGTCGCATCGCCGTTTGCATCGCGCTTGTAGTAGCTAAATCCAGGAACCGGATCAGGCGTGTCCTGAGTGATGTTTAATGCTTTGAGTGCGGCCGTGTTGGCCCAGGCGGCGTGGAAACCTTCGTCCATGATCAGTACCGGCCGATCCGGGACAATGGCGTCAATAAGTTGCCGCGTCGGCCCAATGGGCCCAAACGTCGTTGCCAGAAACCCGTACCCGAACAGGACAGGCGCATTTTCGTTTTCGGCCGCGTAGTCTGCGATCGCCGCGACCCAGCCCTCGACAGAGCCAGACGTATCCAGCGAAAGCGCCGTTGCATAAGCGCCGCCGGCAACAGGATGCACGTGTGAGTCGATGAACCCGGGCAGCAATAACTGCCCACCTGCGTCGGTACGCACAGTGGCGGCGCCAACCAGGGCTTCCGCTCCTGCCGCATCGCCGACGTATACAATTTCCTTGCCTTTTATCGCAACAGCTTGTGCCCAGGGCTGCTCCTCGTTCACGGTGTAGACTTTGGCGTTTGTGAAAACGATGTCCGCGGCGTTCTCATTAGCGCTACGCTCACCGCATGCGCTCAGCAACGCCAGGCAGAGCAGTGCCGTTGTAATTCTGCTATTCAAGTCCGGACCCATCCTCCGAGTAAATCACCCAGATCTTTGTATATCCCTGCGTGTCCCAAACGCCGGTCCACTCCTTTGGGATGGTCACAGCCTCACCGGCGTTGATCACCTGCACGAGCCCGTCGCTGGACGTCAGCGTTACGCTACCCTCGAGGAAATACATGAATTCGTCGACACCGTAGGGCTCGGTAATTTCAAACCGCACGGCAGCGGACTTGTACATGCCGGAACCGAATTTTTTGTCGCTCGAGAGAAATGACGTTACGTCGAGCGTCGTGTTGCCGTTCGTCGTGTGCTCAATCATTTCCGCGCGATCGAAAACCTCGCCGGCAATATCGCCTCGTGACAGTTTCGCCGGATGCGGCGGTTCGTGTACCGACGCACCGGCCATGGCCGCCACAAGAACCAGTAGCCCTGTATTTATTAGGCTGATTTTTTTCATGCCCTCTCCCATCCGTCCTGGTCTAATCTTCGGCCGATTACTGCCGGCCCTCAAGATTAGCCTTGGCGTCGCTGTTAATCCACAATGTGAGCTGGCGCGGTCACTCGGTAACGTAACATGCAGCAGCGGCGATACCCGGCAATTTTTTGTGTGATCTGGCTGCT
>CAMYIS010000268.1:0-1623 GCA_947258485.1 uncultured Woeseiaceae bacterium | reverse complement strand
TGCTGGTGGCGCCATGCTTGTTCGCGGCCGGTGATGTAACCGAAAAGCGCGTGCTGGCCGAGGCTCGCGACGGCAGCAACTGGTTTGTCAAAGGCGGCAACTTCAGTGGGGAGCATTTCAGCCCGCTGCGCGCCGTAAATGATGAGACGGTTACGAAACTCGGACTTGCGTGGGCCACAAACCTCCCTGTACCCGACGGAATATCCGCAACTCCCATCGTCGTTGACGGCGTCATCTACCTGTCCGGTGCATACTCGCTGGTGTTTGCAGTCGACGCCGCGAGCGGCAATGTCATCTGGCAATACGACCCCGATGTGCGCTCCCGATTTGCGCAGAGTCCCTATATATCGTGGGCCGCTCGTGTAAACCGGGGCGTCGCTGTCTGGCAGGGCAAAGTTCTGGCAACAACCGCGGACTGCAGGCTTATCGCGTTGGACGCAAAAACCGGCAAGGAAGTCTGGTCGGAGCAAACCTGTGACCCGGCGCTTGGCTACAGGATCACTGATTCGCCCTACGTCGGCGCCGATAGCGTATTTGTCGGTAACGCCGGCTCCGAATCGTACGAGAAAAATCGCGGCTATGTCTCGGCCTATGACATCAACAGCGGTGGACTCAAATGGCGCTTTTACACGGTCCCGAGCGACAAGTCAGAAGAAAACACGTCAGCCGCGATGAAAATGGCGGCGAAGTCCTGGTCGGGAAGCGCCCTCGAAAAATTCGGCGGTGGCGGCAGCGCCTGGAATGAAATGACCTACGACCCCGCGTCCGGACTGCTATTTTTCGGCACCGCCGGGGCTTTGCCATACGACTATCGCCTGCGCAGTCCGGACGGCGGCGACAACCTGTTTCTGTCGTCTGTCATTGCTGTCAATGCCGACACCGGTGAGTATGTCTGGCATTACCAAACCGTTCCCGAGGATAGCTGGGAATACAACGCGACGATGAACATCGTTCTCGCGGACCTTAAGATCGACGGCAAGCAACGACAGACGCTGCTGATCGCTCCGAAGAATGGCTTTCATTATGTTCTCGATCGGCTTACGGGTGAACTCATCGCTGCCGACAAGTTTGCGAAGGTCAACTGGGCGACGCACATCAATATGGAGACGGGCAGACCCGTATACGATCCGGCCGCCGAATACTGGCAGCGACCGGACGAAGCGGTTGCGGTTTGGCCCAACATGTGGGGCGCGCACAGCTGGAACGCGATGGCGTTTCACCCGCAGCTCGAGCTCGTTTACATTCCCGTCATTGACGTCCCGACGATTGTGACGGGTTACGAAGATGGCGATTTTGATGACACGCTCGAAATGCTCACCGAAGTCGACGGGCAGCCGTTTAGCCCGGGCAAGCTCGTCGCCTGGGATCCCATAAGAAACAAACCGCGCTGGACTGTTGCCCACGACCTGCCGTTCAACGGGGGCGTGCTTGCCACCGCCGGCAACCTCGTCTTTCAGGGTGATGCACACGGCCGGTTGAACGCCTACGCGGCGGACAGCGGAGAAGCGCTGTGGTCAGTGGCAACAGGGTCCAGCATTAACGCTGCGCCCATCAGTTATTCTCTTGAAGGTAAGCAGTACGTGCTGGTGTCCGTGGGAGCAGGCGGCGGCCTCCAGTTCGTCT
>CAMYIS010000267.1 GCA_947258485.1 uncultured Woeseiaceae bacterium | reverse complement strand
GGACGTACCGCCCGTCAATCGACGACGGCAATGCACTCGATTTCTACGCGTGCTCCGAGTGCCAAACCGGAGGCGCCGAGCGCGCTGCGGGCCGGCGGGTTCTTGAAAAAGGTCTTGTAGACTTCGTTCATCGCGCCCCACTCGGCCATGTCAGCGAGAAATACCGTGCACTTGACGACGTTGTCCATCGATGAACCGAACTGCTCGAGCACCGCTGTGATGTTCTCCAGCGTCTGGCGGGTTTCACCCTGGATGCCTCCTTCTGCCAGATCCAGGGTACCCGGGATATTGCCGAGGTTGCCCGACAAATAAAGCGTATTGCCGACCTGGACCGCGGAAGAAAATGGAAGATCGCGACCTTCCATGCCTGGCATCTGTAAGTAGGAGACGTCGGGTGACTCATCGACGTGAATCTCGCAACCGAGTAACACAATCGCCGGAAGCAACAAAAGCAAACGTTTCATATTGAAATCTCCTGGTTAAATCTGATTCGAGTCGGCAGCCGCCTTGATGTGCGCGGCAGCCCGGAAGGCGAGCGCCATAATGGTCATCGTCGGCTGGCCACGGCCGGACGTCACCATACTGCTGCCGTCGCAAATGAACAGGTTGGGTACGTCGTGACTGCGGTGGTAACGATCGACAACCGAGGAAGCGGGGTCATCGCCCATGCGGCAAGTCCCCAACAGGTGTTCACCGCCGTTCGTCGGTACAACCGGGTGTCGCCAGAACTTGCTCGCACCGGCTGCATCAGCCAACTCCGCCGCGCGGTCCCGTAAGAACTTCGCCACCTCCCCATTTGTCGGTGTTCCGGGGGTCGAGGGTGATGTTGTTACTGTCAAGCGCGAGTGATGTTGTACTGCCAATGATCGACATCTGGCGTGTGAAATTATGCGCCATTGCGTCCTTGAACTCCGCGCCCCATCGCGGCACGTCGGGCGGCATGCCCAGCATCGCGTGAAAAATCGGTGTCGCGGACCACAATGGCCTGGCGTCAATGCCACCACCACCATAGAAGCCACGCGCCTCGTCGGTCTCGTAGAAATCGTGAATGATTCTCGAGACCTGCGCGCCCTTGTAATCGTTCAGGGGTTGCTCGAACACGGCGTCAACCGCGGCGTGTGCGTTATACATCAGGTTGCGGCCCACGAAACCGCTGGAGTTTCCGAGCCCGTCCGGGTGTTGTTCGCTGGCAGACATGAGCAATAGCCGAGCCGTCTCGGCGCCATTTGCCGAGACGATGACGGCTTTCGCTTTCTGCGCCTGTTCTTCGCCAGCCGCGTCGTAGTAAAGCACTTCGCTGGCGCGACCGTTGTTGTCAGTTTCGATTCGAAACACGGCGGACTCGGCGCGAATCTCACAGTGGCCGCTGGCCTCGGCCAGCGGGATCATTGCCGCAAGCGTCGAGGACTTGGCGCCCACTTCGCATCCGTAGTACATGCAATAGCCGCACTTCATGCAGGGCGCCCGCCCGTTGAACGCTTGCGACAGGATTGCATGTGGTTCCGGCTGCGCGTGCAGGCCGAGTGCCGCGGCGCCTTTTTCGAGCAGAACACCCGAGGACTTAATGGGCAATGGTGGCATCGGGAAGGGCCTGGATCGCGGTGCGTCAAACGGGCCGGGCGCGCCCGATACGCCGATCTCCCAGTCGACCCTGGTGTAGTAGGGTTCGAGTTCCTCGTAGCTTATCGGCCAATCAGCAAAGTTGGTTCCGGAGATGGGACCCAGCAAGCTGTGCTCCTTGAAATCGGTCGGGCGCAGTCGCCAGAAGTTGGCCGTAAAATGAACGCTGCTGCCGCCCACAGTCTGTGCGTATCGGGCGGGCGCCTGCCAGATGCTTACCGCCGTTTCGTTCTCGTTGCTACGAAAAGTCTGACCGTTTACTTCGGGTCCGCCGCCCAGGAGCTCGTCGCGGAACAACACGGATAGTTCGTCGTGAGTGAAGTCATGAGCCTTGCGATAGGGACCTTGTTCGAATACCACTACGTCAAATCCGGCCGTTGACAATTCCTTGGCAAGAATGCCGCCCGCAGAACCCGATCCGACGATCGCGAAATCGACAGCCTCTCGGGAGTCGAACCTCACGCTATTCGGCACCAGATTGCTCCTTCGCATGTTCCGCATCGTAGTAGCCGAACGGGTACTCCCAGCCCCCGTGATGGCCCTCGAAGCCGATCAGGTCCCAGCTCACGTGGTCCTTGTTGCCGCCGTACTTGCTCATCGAAAAGAAGCCGAAGATGGTCATCGCCCGGCATAAGTCGAAAAACTGGCTGGATTCCCGGCTTGCAAGGAACGAATCCTGCTCACCCGTAGAAAGGGCCGGGAAGCCGGACGCGCCCGGGTATGTGTTGGTGAGGGCTCTATTGAATTCCGCGAGGCCCGCGCGAGCCGACGAAAGCGCTTTGCTCATCTCGGCGGCAAACGCGCTATCGAAAAAGTAGATTACTCCTGCCTCGGTTGCTCCGGGCGTGTCGGTCGTCGGGATAATTCTCGCGGCGATTGCCGCAAAATCGGCCGCTTCTTCGGCCGTGAGGACTTTGTACGCCGCTTGTTCACGTTTGGCCGTACATGCGGCCTGCGTGATGGCAATCATCGACGGTGCGCCAATTCGGAGCAGCGACACGCCGGTAAGTGCGCTCGAAGATTTCAGGAATTGACGCCGCGAGACTTTGTTGCTTTTCAATGTCACCGCCTCATCGCGTTTCTTTGTGGAAAGTAAACTATCACACGGAGAAGGCGCGCGCAGCGTCCCCGGCGTCGTATAATCGACAGCTCGCAGATCTTGAAGCGCTGCAGACTGGAAGGCGGAATGGGACGATTGACAACACATATTCTCGATACGACGCACGGCACCCCGGCGGCCGGAGTCAGCATTCGCCTCTTTGGCCTCGGCGATGCACGGAAGCTGATTGCCAGTTCTATATCGAACGGCGACGGCCGTACCGAGAAGCCGCTGCTTGCAGAGGAGGCAATGCGAACGGGCACCTACGAGCTGGAGTTCGATATCGGTGCCTATTTTGCAGCGCGTGCCGTCTCCGTCGATGATCCGGCGTTTCTCGATACCGTCGTCATTCGTTTTTCGATCCGGGCGGATGACAATTACCACGTGCCCCTGCTGGTATCGCCGTGGTCCTACTCGACTTATCGCGGTAGCTAGCGCAGATGCCTGGTTCGTCCATACGATTCGTACTCGATGGTGACATCATCGAAGTCGACGATGTGGACCCGACACGAACGGTGCTGCAGTTCCTGCGTGAAGACCTGCGCCGCAAGGGCACGAAAGAAGGCTGTGCCGAAGGCGACTGCGGCGCATGTACGGTCGTTGTTGCCGAAGTGAATCGTGACGGCGACGATTTGTCGCTCAGGGCCATCAACTCCTGCATTCAATTTCTGCCAACGATCGATGGTAAAGAACTGATTACGGTGGAAAGCCTGGCGCCGGCTGGATCGCAACTGCACCCGGTGCAGCGTGCGATGGTGCAAAAGCACGGATCGCAGTGCGGATTTTGCACGCCAGGGTTCGTCATGTCCCTGTTCGCGCTTTATAAAACGAACGCGAGCCCGTCGAGACGCGAAATCGACGACGCGCTCGCCGGCAATCTCTGCCGCTGTACGGGTTATCGACCGATAATTGCGGCGGCACAAGCCATGTACGAACAAGGCGATGACGAGGACCGTTCGGACTGGCTGCAGCAGCCCTGTGGAGCGCAGCAGAAACCCGACGGCCGGATCGCAAAACTCCTTAGCCTGATGAGTACCGAAGGACTCGACGTCGAGCACGCGGGGCGCCGGTTTTACGCGCCGCTCGATATCGACTCGTTCGCCACACTTTACGTTCGCAATCCGGACGCGACGATTCTTGCCGGTGGCACCGACGTTGGACTATGGGTCACGAAACAGCATCGTGAACTCGAGAAAGTAATTTATACCGGCCGTGTCGCAGAACTCGCGGAGCTCTCGGTTTCGTCAACTCACATCGAGGTTGGCGCTGCCGTCACGTTGTCTGACGCCATGCCCGTCATTGTCGATCACTACCCGGGCCTGGACGAGTTGTTCCGCCGCTTCGCCTCACCGCCGATTCGCAATGCCGGCACGCTCGGCGGCAACATCGCCAACGGCTCGCCGATTGGCGATACGATGCCGGCACTGATGGTGGTTGGTGCCTCGCTGGTATTGCGATGCGGAGATGCGACACGAGAATTGCCGCTCGACGAGTTCTATCATGACTACCAGGTCAACGATCTCGCGCCCGGCGAGTTTCTTGTTCGCGTGCGAATTCCAGTTGCCGAACGGGAGGCGATCGTCGGCAGCCAGAAATGGTCGAAGCGATTCGACCAGGATATTTCGGCGGTCTGCACGGCTTACCGCCTGGTGCTTGACGGTGAAAAGGTCGGCAGCTTCCGCATGGCCTGTGGCGGCCTCGCGGCTGTTATCAAACGTGCCGCGCACTGTGAAGCCGCGCTCGACGGGCAACCCTGGAATGAAAAAAGTATCGAACAAGCCTGTCGTGCGCTGCAAGAGGATTTCACGCCGATAAGCGACATGCGGGCATCGGCAGACATTCGCTTGCGCGCGGTCCAGAACCTGCTGCGGCGTTTTTTCCATGAGACGAAAGGCAACGTCGATTCGACGTTGTACACGTATGGACGCCAGCGTTAACAGGGGCACAAAGCCGGTGCGTAGCGTGGGTAAAGCGCTGCCGCACGATAGCGCACACCTGCACGTAACGGGTACAGCCGCGTATACCGACGATCTGCCGGAGCCTAGAGACTTGCTGCATCTCGCCGTCGGCATGAGCCAGAAGCCACATGCGAAAGTCCTCGGCATCGACCTGGTGGAGGTTCTCGATTCGCCGGGTGTCGTCGACGTCTGCCTTGCCGGCGATATTCCAGGAAAGAACAACTACGGTGCGATCGTTGCCGATGACCCGGTTTTTGCCGATGGGCTCGTCCAGTACGTTGGCCAGCCCGTATTTGCCGTGGCTGCGACCACCGTGGACGACGCGCGTAAAGCGGTACGCAAAGTGATAATCGAATACGAGGAGCTTGAGGCGATTCTCGACCCGCTTACGGCTGTCGAGAAGCAGTCTTTTGTATTGCCGAGCGAGACACTCGTACGTGGCGACCTGGAAACCGCGCTAGAAAAATCACCGCATCGCGTGCAGCGACGCGTCTCACTAGGCGGCCAGGACCAGTTTTATCTCGAAGGCCATATTGCGATGGCTATTCCCCAGGAAGGCGGCGGTCTGCTCATTTACAGTTCCACGCAGCACCCTGACGAAGTGCAGTCCATGGTCGCGCATGCCACCGATCGCTCGGCCAAGGACATCGTCGTGATATGCCGGCGCATGGGCGGCGGTTTTGGCGGCAAGGAAAGCCAGGCGGCGCTGATCGCGGTGATTGCGGCCATCGCGGCAGATAAGACGGGGCGGCCCTGCAAACTGCGGCTGGACCGCGACGACGACATGATCATGACCGGCAAGCGGCATGATTTCGTCATCGACTATGACGCGGGATTCGACGACACGGGGAGGATACTCGGTATCGATTTCGTGTTCGCGTCTCGTTGCGGCATGTCGGCAGACCTGTCGGGTCCTGTCAATGATCGGACAATGTTCCACTGCGACAATGCTTACTACCTGGAAAACGTCCGCATCGTCTCGCATCGTTGCAAGACCAACACGGTTTCGAACACGGCGTTTCGCGGTTTTGGCGGGCCACAGGGCATGTTTGCCATCGAATACGTCATTGAAGATATCGCGAGGGCCCTCGGCAAGGACCCGTTCGACATTCGCCGCCGTAATTTCTACGGAAAAAACGAGCGCAACGTTACGCAGTATCAACAGACCGTAGATGACAACATCATCGACGAGATCTTCGACAAACTGCTTGTCGACAGTGACTATGAAAAGCGGCGCGCCGAAATCCGCAGGTTCAACGCCGAAAGCAAGATCCTCTGTCGTGGCATTTCGATGACGCCGGTCAAGTTCGGCATCTCGTTTACGAACACTTTGCTGAACCAGGCCGGGGCGCTCGTGCATGTCTACAAAGACGGTACTGTGCAGCTAAACCATGGCGGCACCGAAATGGGCCAGGGACTCTATGTCAAGGTAGCGCAGGTCGTTGCCGACGAGTTTCAGATCGGCGTCGACCGCATCCGTATCATGGCGGCCGACACGAGCAAGGTACCTAACGCCTCGGCAACGGCCGCTTCGAGTGGCTCGGACATGAATGGCAAAGCCGCACAAATAGCCGCGGCAAAGATCCGGGCGAGAATGACGGAGTATGCCGCGCGGCACTTTTCAGTGTCGGAGGCCGAGGTAGAGTTTGCTGCAGGCACGGTTCGCGCCGGGGAACATTCCCTGGAGTTTGCAGAGCTTGTTCAGCTGGCATGGGCTGACCGTGTGTCGCTCTCAGCCACGGGCTTTTACAAGACGCCGAAGATCAACTATGACCGCAAGACATTTTCGGGCAGGCCGTTTTTCTATTTCGCGTACGGCGCGGCGGTGACCGAGGTCATTGTCGACAGGTTGACGGGCGAACATCGCCTGTTGCGCGTCGATATCCTGCATGACTGTGGCGATTCTCTGAACCCGGCTGTCGATCTCGGCCAGGTGGAAGGAGGGTATGTCCAGGGTGTGGGTTGGCTGACCACCGAAGAGCTGTGGTGGAACGACGACGGGGAACTTGGCACGCACTCACCGTCGACCTACAAAATTCCGACCTGTTCGGACCTGGCTCCGGACTTTCGTGTGGACCTCATGCAAGGCTCCGCCAATCGCGAAGATACGATTTATCGTTCCAAAGCAGTTGGCGAGCCGCCGTTGATGTTGAGCCTGTCGGCGTTTCATGCAATTCGCGACGCCATCGCAGACAAGGACCTGCCGTCGCCTGACCTGCAGGCCCCGGCGACACCGGAAGCTGTCTTGCGTGCACTCCATGGGTCCGCCGATGAATGAGTGGATCGACGAGTTAACGGATCTCTGCGCGGCGGACGAACCGGCGGTTCTCGTCACGGTAGCCGGCATTCGCGGCTCGGCTCCGCGAGAAATCGGTGCCAAGATGATCGTCACGGCAAGAGAAACCATCGGTACGATCGGTGGGGGCCAGCTCGAGTATCAGTGCACGAGAGTTGCCGTGGGCCTGCTCCATGACGAGATGCTGTCGTTGCGGAGCTTCCCACTGGGTTCTTCGATGGGACAGTGCTGCGGCGGAGTCGTGGAAATACTGTTCGAACCGCTGGGTAACGGTATGCCCGCGTGGCTGCGGGACCTCAAGGCTCTGCACGGCCAGCGCGAGCCGGCTGTGATCGTAACGCGTATTTCGAGAAGCTCGCCGATCAAATTCGTCGTAACAGCCGATCGCGTTTTTGGCCTCGACGAACACAAAGCGCTGTCGAGGCTCGTGTCTGCGGCGCGGGAGATACTCGACGGTGACAGAATGCCTCAGCGGGATGTGCAGGAATTTTTCGAGCCGATTGTCGTTCCCGACCTGAATATTGCTGTTTTCGGTGCGGGCCATGTCGGTACGGCCGTCGTCGACGCACTCTGGAACCTGGACTGCAATATTCGCTGGGTCGACAGCCGGCGCAATATCTTCCGACAGGTGCCGCGAAACGTGCGCGCTATCGAGACCTCGGAACCCGCGCTCGAAGTTGCCGCTATGCCGCCGCGCAGTTTTTTCCTCGTCATGACCCATAGCCATGCGCTGGATTACGACATCTGCGATCGCATCCTGCGGCGCAACGATATGCTCTACTGCGGACTGATTGGATCGCTGTCGAAACGGCGTCGATTCGAGAAACGGTTTCGTCAGCAAGGCCTGTCGCAGGCGCTGATCGATACGTTGGTCTGCCCAATCGGCGTGGATGGCATCAGCGGCAAGAAGCCGGCCGAGATTGCCGTCGCCGTTGCCGCCGAAATACTCAAGGTTAAAGGCCAGGCGGCAGAAGCATCGGCGCCGTCGTACCCCGATAACGTTCACCCGCTGAACAGGCCCTAGCATGGAAGCGTATGTCGCCGACTGGTTGAATCTTCTTGTGCGCTGGTTACACGTGATCACCGGTATTGCCTGGATTGGCGCATCATTCTATTTCGTCTGGCTCGACGATCACCTGCAATCACCCGAGAATCCGGGCGATGACGCCAGAGGTATTGGAGGCGAACTGTGGTCCGTACACGGCGGCGGTTTCTACCACGCCCAGAAATACCGGGTTGCTCCGACCTCGATTCCGGAGACTCTGCATTGGTTCAAGTGGGAGGCCTACACGACCTGGATGTCCGGCATGGCCATGCTTGCGCTGGTCTACTGGTACGGCGCAGAGGTTTACCTGATTAACCCTGCGGTTGCAGACCTTTCGGTGGCTCAGGCAGTTGCTATTTCGATTGCCTACATCGTTGGCGGGTGGTTCGTGTATGACCTGTTGTGCAAGTCACCGCTGGCCCGTGACACGCGCGCGTTTGCGTTAGTACTAATGCTGCTCTGCAGCGCTCTGGCCTGGAGCGTATGCCAGCTTTTTGGCGGTCGCGGCGCGTATATTCAGTTCGGTTCCGTGCTCGGCACGATCATGGTCGCGAACGTCTTCTTCGTCATCATCCCCGGCCAGAAGAAAATGGTCGCGTCAGCACGGCGTGGCGAAACTCCAGATCCGACGCCGGGCATTCAAGCCAAACAGCGTTCGGTACACAATACGTACTTCACGCTGCCCGTGCTGTTTGTCATGACCAGCAATCATTACGCGATGACTTACGGTCATGAATACAACTGGGCCATTCTGATCGGCATTTCATTGGTCGGTGCGCTGATTCGTATCTATTTTGTTGAGCGACACAAAGGCCGTGCATCATTGGTGCCCGTGATCGTGTCCGTCGTGCTGCTGGCGGCGATTGCCGCCGCGGTAGCGCCGCGGTCCCAGGCAACAGATGGAGTAGCAGTGAACTTCGACCAGGTACGTAATGTCGTAAACGCGCGTTGTACGACCTGCCACGCCGAGGCCCCTGTCCACCCCGCATTCCCGGCACCGCCGCTGGGCGTTATGCTGGACACGGACGAGCGCATCAGGGCGGAGGCCGCACGCATTCATCAGCAAACAGTCGTGACGCGTGTCATGCCAATCGGTAACCTGACCGCGATGCCGGAAGAAGAGCGACAGATCATCGACCGGTGGTACCAGGGGCTTCAGGACCCATAAATGTCGGACAGCGACTATCCCAGAGACATGAGCGGCTACGGTCGGCAACCACCCGATGCCGGGTGGCCTGATGCTGCGCGCACGGCGGTCCAGTTTGTTATCAATTATGAAGAGGGCGGCGAGAACTGCGTGTTGCACGGGGATGCGGCATCCGAGGCTTTCCTGTCCGAGATAATTGGTGCACAGCCAATTCCCGGCCAGCGGCACATGAACATGGAATCGCTGTATGAATATGGCTCCCGCGCCGGGTTCTGGCGACTGCATCGACTTTTTACTGAACGCAAGATGCCCGTAACGGTATTCGCTGTTGCGATGGCGCTCGAGCGTAATCCTGAGGCTGTTGCGGCAATGAAAGCCGCCGGCTGGGAGATCGCAAGCCATGGTTACCGGTGGATCGACTACCAGTTCATGGACGAAGCGACAGAACGCAAGCACTTGCGAAGGGCAATAGAAACGCACGAGCGCGTCAGTGGTGCCCGGCCAGGCGGCTGGTACCTCGGTCGTTGTAGTCCGAATAGCCACCGCATCGCAGCGGAGGAAGGGAACTTCGTCTATAACGCAGACAGCTACGCCGATGACCTGCCGTACTGGGATTATTCGTTCGAGACGCCGCAGCTAATGGTGCCTTATACCCTCGATGCGAACGACATGCGTTTTGCGACACCCCAGGGATTCAACTCAGGCCCACAGTTTTTCGACTACCTCAAAGACACGTTCGACCTGCTGCATGCCGAGGGCGGCCGCATGATGTCCGTTGGCCTGCATTGCCGCCTTGCGGGCCGCCCGGGCAGGGCCGCGGCTGTGGCACGGTTTCTCGACTACGTTGCGTCGCACGACAATGCCTGGATGGCAACACGGCTCGATATCGCAAAGCACTGGCGCCAGCTACACCCGGCGAAGGTCGGTGTTTGATGGAAACGCATGATTTCATTGCAAGGTACGCCGGCGTTTATGAGCATTCACCGTGGGTTGCCGAGCGCGTGGCAGCGCTTGCGACCGAGGTCGACAACAGGGAACGGCTGGCCGTGCTGATGGCCGATTGCGTGGACAACGCCTCGACCGAACGACAGCTCGCGCTGATTCGCGCGCATCCCGACCTTGCCGGCCGCGCGCAGGTCGCGGGTGAACTGACAGCGGAGTCAACTCTCGAGCAGGCCAGTGCAGGACTGGATCAATGTTCTCCCGAGGAGTTCGAACGGTTTCAGTCGCTCAACACAGCTTACTGGGAAAAATTCGGTTTCCCGTTCGTGATGGCTGTACGCGGCAGCGATCGCGCTGAAATACTCGATACATTTGCCGCGCGCCTGCAAAATGATTACGACCTCGAATTCGAAACAGCGCTTATCGAAATTCACAAGATTGCCCGCCTTCGTCTCGATGCCATGGGAGCCAATGAATGACCCGTCCGGTCCGCAAATGGGTACAGCTTGAACAGCCTCGGCTTGGAACACGGGTCACGTTTGCAAGCGACGAGTTTTTTGGCGCCAAGGAGCGCCTCATCGATTCTGCCGACCCGGTCTTCATTGCCGACAAGTTCGACGATCACGGCAAGTGGATGGATGGCTGGGAAAGCCGCCGCCGCAGAGGTCCCGGACACGACTACTGCGTCATCCGCTTGGGTGTGCCCGGCGTCATACACGGGTTCGATATCGATACGAGCCACTTCACGGGAAATTATCCGCCGCAGGCCTCGATTGAGGCCTGCATGAGCGACCTGGAGACGCCTGAAGAAGGATGGGTTGAGCTTATTCCCAAGACGGATCTGTCGGGCGACTCGCATCACTTCCTTGATGCCCGCGACAATGAGATTCGCAGTCATGTTCGCCTGCATATTTACCCGGACGGCGGCGTTGCCCGCCTCAGGGTATTTGGCGAGATCCGGGCCGACTTCACCGATGTCGATGGCTATGTCGATCTGGCGGCCGTGGAGCATGGCGGTCGCGCAATCGCCTGCAGCGATGAGCACTACGGAAGCATGCACAACCTCACGGCACCGGGTCGGGGTATCAACATGGGTGACGGTTGGGAAACGGCCCGTCGCCGGGGGCCTGGCAATGACTGGGTGATAATCGCGCTCGGCCAGCCGGGCGTCATCGAGAGGGCCGAGATCGATACCGCGCACTTCAAGGGCAATTATCCCGACCGAGTATCGCTCGAAGGGGCGATTTTCGACAGTGACGAGCAGGCGGTGCTCGGCGACAAGGCGTGGCAGACGCTGTTACCGGAAACCAAGCTCAAAATGGATCAGCAGCACTACTTTGACGAGACACGGCAGGCTATCGGCGCGGTGAGCCACGTGCGGGTGTCGATTTATCCGGATGGTGGCGTCAGCCGTGTCCGATTGTTCGGCCAGGTTCATGGTTGAGCGCCCGGCAATATCGCTGACGCCCGAGCCTCTCACGGGCGAACGCTTCGCGCTTTTTGGCGACGTTATCGAAGCGGCGCCCGGCAAGTCAGCCGCCATGAATGCGGCGCGGTTTGAACGATTTGACGATCTTTGCAAGGTCGACATTGCGGACGGCGGCCATCTTGCGATGAGCGTCGCGCGATGCCGTACGCCAACGACACTGCCGTTACGGGTCGATACCGTGGAGCGGCATCCGCTCGGCAGCCAGGCTTTTGTCCCACTGCAGCGCGGCAGGATGGTTATTGTCGTTGCGCCGCCGGGCGAGTCGGTCGATGCCGGCGACCTGCGCGCATTCGTTACCAACGGCAAGCAAGGCTTCAACTACCATCGCGGTACCTGGCACATGCCGCTGATCGCATTTGAAGCCGGGCAGGAGTTCCTGGTCGTGGATCGAGGTGGCGTGGAGTCGAACTGCGAGGAATACACGCTCGATGACGTCGTCATGCTCGAGGCGGTCTGAATACCATGCGGCAAGCTTTCCGTGCTTCCATCCTGCACTGCCTGTCGGACCCCGGCGAAGAGTCGCGCGCATCTGCCTTCGAGTATTTCGAAGACGGCCTGCTGATCATTGAAGACGGCACTGTCCTCGAGGCAGGCAACGCCGCGACCTTGCTCGACGGGCTGCCGGAAGATGTGTTGCTCACAGAGTTCCCCGGCAAGCTGATCGTGCCAGGGTTTATCGATTGTCACGTGCATTATCCGCAGCTCGACATCATTGCGTCTTACGGCGAAAAACTGCTGGACTGGCTGCACCGCTACGCCTATCCGGCCGAAGCGCGCTTTAGCGATCCGGACTATGCGCGCGAGGCCGCAAAGATCTTTATCGACGAACTGCTGAACAACGGCACAACCACGGCGCTGGTGTTCGGCACCGTCCATGCGCATTCTGCCGACGCGATATTTGAAGCAGCGGCGGCGCGGGACATGCGCCTGATTGCCGGCAAAGTTCTTATGGACTGCAATTGCCCCGAGGAACTCAGGGACGATGCCGACTCGGCCTATTCCGATAGCAAAGCTTTGATCGAGCGTTGGCACGGGCAGGGCCGGCTGGGCTATGCAATAACGCCGCGTTTTGCGCTCACGTCAACCGAGGAGCAGCTCGCCGCGGCCGGAAAGCTCGCGCGTGAATATCCCGAGGTGTGGGTCCACACGCACCTCGCCGAGAACCACGACGAGGTGGAACAAATCGCAAAGCAGTTCCCATCCTCGAGAAGTTACCTCGACGTGTACGATCAATTCGGGCTGCTGCGCGAGCGCTCAGTTTTTGCGCATTGCCTGCACCTGGATGACGAGGACCGTGCGCGCATGGCGAGCATGGGCGGCGCGGCCGCGTTTTGCCCCACATCCAACCTGTTCCTGGGCAGTGGACTATTCGATTTGTCGGCCATGCGGGCCGCCAATGTGCGCTGCGGGCTAGGTACCGATGTCGGCGGCGGAACGAGCCTGTCCCTACTGAAGACGGCGAGTGAAGCCTACAAGGTCTTGCATCTGCAGGACCACGCTTTGCCGGCGACCCGCGCACTGTACCTGGCGACGCTCGGAGCGGCCGAGGCCTTGTACCTTGATGACACCATCGGCAATTTCCTGCCAGGCAAAGAAGCGGACTTTGTCGTGCTCGACCCCGAGGGCTCGAACCTGACGGCCCGCCGCACGTCGGCGGCAGAAACGATCGAGGAAGCGTTTTTCGCGCTGCTGACGCTCGGTGATGAGCGGCATGTGGCGGCGACGTTCATCAACGGATCTGCGCAAAAAAGCAATTAAAAACATATTGTTACAGTGCCTCTGCCGCTTGCCGGGGTGCATTGTTGCAGGAGAAACGGTCGATTTTTCCCAGTTGGTCGTTTTTTGTGGCGAAGGTCTATGAGTGGGCCTATATTCCCTATGCCATGCAAGAACATCCTAATAAACTCAATAACGTTTTCTTCGCATTGTTGCAGCCCCTTGCACGACTTTTCCTTCGTTTCGGGAGGGGCTATCGCGAATTCTCGGAACTCTCGAAAGCGGCCTTCGTTGCAGTTGCCGCCGAAGACTATGGCGTGCACGGTCGGCCAACCAACGTGTCGCGCATTGCGGCAATGACCGGGCTTACGCGCAAGGAAGTCAGCAGAATCCGCAGGCGGATTGACGAACAAAAAGCTGCGGTTACCGACCGCGGAACACCGCTACAGGAAGTCATCTCGGCGTGGCGATTGTCCGATGAATTTCGCGGCAAGAACGGCGCACCGGCGGTACTGCCGTTGACGGGCAAACATGGCTCTTTCCAGTCACTCGTCAGGCAGTTTGCCGGGGACATACCGGAAGGCGCCATGCGCAAGGAGCTCCAGCGCACCGGAGCAGCCCGGATTGCCGGCGAGACGATCGCACTGTGTCCGGCGAGCCCCGGTATCGAGGACGCCGAGGATAAGTTGGCACGTCAGTTGGAGGCGGGACCGCGCGCACTCCTGGTTAAGCTGGCTCACGATGTGGCGATCCACAACGGCAACGACGACGGCGGGACGTTCGAACGTGCCAGCCACGGCCATCACTAGGCGAATTGAACCTTCGCGCTAAGGCGTGTCCCTGCTTTCATGGAATTGGTGATCAGGCAGTGATGTTCTGCCTTTTCCAGGAGACGAAGCGCTTTCTTTTCGTCCGTGCCGGCAGGCACGCTCAGTTCAACGCTGAGGTCGAAGCTCGTGAACTGCGTGACGCGCTCGATTTTGTCGAGCGTGCCTGAAACGTCACAGCTCAGGGAAACCCAATCCAATCTCGCGGCCCGTGCGATCGCACGAAACGAGAGAATGAAGCAGTTTGCCACGGCGCCAACGAGGAGTGTTTCGGGCGACCAGAGGTCCCCGGGCCCACCAAACTCCGGCGGACCTGCAGTGTCGAGGGGCTCGAGCCCCTCGCTGGACAGTACAACATGGCTGTCAGTGTCCGCGTTCGCGGACGCGACGTAGAAATGCGGCAGATCCTGCATGGTTTTTCCAATCTAAAGAGTCATGAAAGGCCCATATATTGGGTAATGGCAGGCAATAACAAGTAGCGGAAAACCGAGATACGCGAATTGTCGAAACTAGGAGCTACCTCACAGGATCTGCCTGCCGAATTTTGCATAATTTTACGAGTGCTATGAACGTGACCACCAGGTGGGCTGATGCGTGACACTTCCATAGACAGAATCATGACCACGGATCCCGTGATGATCGGGCCGGGTGATAGCGCTGCAGAGGCGAGGGAGCTACTGGAATCCTCCGCTATCCATCATCTGCCCGTCGTTGAAAATGGGAAGTTGGTCGGCATTGTGTCATCGGCGGATTTCCTGAAGCTCTATGTGCTGGACGAAGAGGTGGCGCTATCCACGCTCGCAACCGTCAGCCAGATCATGGAATTGAATCCGGTGGTTCTGACCACGGCGGCGACGTTGCGCGATGCCGCGGAGAAGCTCATGGGCGGCGGTTTTCATGCGCTCCCTGTTGTCGATGCCGATCGCAGTCTCGTGGGTATCGTGACGTCGGTTGACCTCATCGACGCGTTGCTGAAGTCATTGCCCGTCGGCGACGGCAGCATCAACGAAGCACCCGCGCACAGCCTTTCAGACCTGATGGAAGACAATCGGCTCCTGCAGCAGGTTTGCAAAGCGGCGGAACTTTACGTTCGAAGCGGCCATGGTGAGCATGAGCATAGCGTGCTGATCAAGTGCCTCGACGACGTCCGGCGTCGCACGGAACCTGTCGACGTCTGAACACTGCCACTGGTTTTGCATCGCTTATCGGGCTGCAGGCTTGTTGTCCGCTTTTACGTAAGGCGCGAGCCTGTCCAGCAGGCCGGCCATTTCGGGGCGACTTACGCGCAATTCGTCGATAGAAAAGCCCGATAGCTCATAGGGCAGAACCAGCCAGTCGTCTGTCTCATGAATAAAATAATCGGGCGTCCTCAGCGTTTTTTCGGTCGGCCGATACCAGACTGATGCCGTGCGAATTTCATGCGGCAGGTTGCGCCGGGTCCGCTTGGCAAGCTGGTCAATGACGGCAGTCACGCTCGATCCTGTGCTGTAGACATCATCGACGATGAGCATGGAGTGCTGTGAGCAAAGGGTTTCAAGGAGGTACTGCATGCCGTGTACGCGAATCGAGTCCGCTGTACTGACCATCTGTGAGTAGCGCGGTGCGCCCGTGTAGGACGTGCGAATCGCAATGTGGTCGGTCTTGACGCCGAAATAGTCGAGCCCTTCCTGCACCGCAATGCCAACCGCACTGCCGCCCCGCCATAGCCCGACGAGGAAATCCGGTTTGAAGCCGGACTCGTAGATATTTGCCGCTAGTTGAAACGAATCCCGGAGCAGGTCATCGGCGGCTATGAATCGCTCGTTCATTGTTCTTGTACCCGGGCTGCACTGCGTTAGAATTGAGCTCCGCATTATACCGGCAGCCGCAAGTCCGCATTCAAGAGAATAATAATGGACAAAACCGTTCTTTCCGCCCAGGACCTCCTCGAGGATTCAGTCGAACTCGGTATCAGGATCCTTGAGAGCGGCTTCAAGCCGACCCTGATTATCGCTATTTGGCGCGGCGGAACGCCTGTGGGCATGGCCGTGCAGGAAGTCCTGAGCTATTGCGGCGTCGAGTCTGACCACATCGCAATTCGCACCTCGTCCTATGTCGGGGTCGACGAGCGAGGCGCTGTTGCGGTTCACGGACTCAATTACATCATCAAGAAGATTTGCCATGATGACCGCGTACTGATTGTCGATGACGTTTTTGACACGGGCAATACGATTGCAGCAGTCATCGATGAGCTGTCGAAACGCGCGCGCGGAAACACGCCGGAAGACATTCGCATTGCCGTGCCGTGGTTCAAGCCGAGTCGTAACGAAACCGACCTCGTCCCGGATTATTTCCTGCATGAGACGGCCGAATGGCTGGTGTTTCCGCACGAACTGGACGCGCTGACTCCTGAAGAGTTGCGCAAGCATCGGCCGGAAATCGCCAAGATCGTGCAAAATGTGAAGTCAGCCGCCCTTTCGGCCTGAGCGCGGGATGCGGCGAATCTGTGTCTACTGTGGTTCGAACACGGGTGCCCGACCGCTGTATGCGGACGCCGCCCGCGAACTGGCGAACGTCCTTGTCCGGCATGATCTCGAACTGGTCTATGGCGGTGCTGACAAGGGTCTCATGGGGATCATTGCTGACACGGTTCTCGAGCAAGGCGGCAAGGTGCACGGCGTTATTCCGAAGTTGCTCTACGAAAAGGAAATTGCGCACCAGGGACTGACGGAACTGCACGTTGTATCGTCAATGCATGCACGTAAGTCAATGATGGCAGCGCTGTCCGACGGTTTCATCGCGATGCCCGGCGGTTTCGGAACGCTTGAAGAGATCATTGAGATCATCACCTGGGGGCAGCTGCGCTTTCACGACAAGCCCTGTGGGTTGTTCAATGTCGATGGCTATTTCGATCACCTGCTCGGCTACCTGGATCATGCAAATGCCGAAGGCTTCCTGCGGTCCGAAAACCGGCAGATGCTGCTCTGCGACAGAAGTGCGACGGGCCTGATTCAGAAGTTCGAGCGATATACGGCGCCCCACGTCGATAAATGGACGGGCTAGCCGGCTTACTTCGTGAAATTTACACGCAAAGTTCCCGCTGCGGGCGACCTCAGGTTTTGGCCATGTAACGCGTAACGAATTCCGAAACGACGACCGATGAGTTCGGGACCTACACAAATTCTCACGGGAGAGCCGAAAGCTTCGGTCGGCCTGTCGACAGGAATATCGCCGATCTTTTTCGTGATGTGTATGGACTTCTTGTGCAGGCTGACGGTCGGGTAGGACGCCAGTTCCGCGGCCGGACGGTCCACGAATTTTTCATTGTGCAATACTTTCGGCAGCCGATCGGCAATATACAGGTCGTTGTCTTTCGGCAGGACCAGCGCTATAGATGCGTCGACGATGGGTTCCTCGCCGCGGTTGCAGACGACGATCTGAATCTCCTGGCCATTCGTTTCGAACAGGAAGTGGCTATCGTGATTCCTGTATTTGTGTCGAATTTGTTCCATCTCCTGCATCAGTTCGTCCGGCGTACGACTGACGTAGGGATCGTCAGAGCCATACAATCGCGCATGTACCAGCCTGGCCATGACGGTCGTTGATCCCGAGTCCTTGGTATCCATCTGGATCTTGACCAGCTGTTCGAGCTTGCTGGCGGCTAATGCCGACGGCAGTTGTGACAGGTCGCAGGATGACAACGCCAGGGTCTTGTGGATGATTTCACCTGCAAAGCCGACTTCGATGTTCTGTGCCGGGACCGAGTCCTGGAACTTTGTTTCGAACAGTGTCTGCAGCTGTCGGCGCCCCATTTTGATCGCCGTATTTTCCAGGCGCATGTACGCATCGCCGCGGCGCAGAGTTTCCGAGTAATCGATGCGCATCATGTAAGGCCGGTCCTGGCAATCGCCAATTTCGAATATGCCGAGCTGCTTGCCATCGACTGATACGGGTTTGTAGCGAAGCCGCAGCGGCGGCTCGATGTAGTCGTTCGCGAGTGCCTCGTAGGCCGGCTTGCCCGAGAAGTCCTTTTCGCTGACCGGGGATACGCGCTTGCGGCCACGACTGTCGATTTCGGCCCCGATGACGATGTACCGTGGCCCGTCGACCGATGCATTCGCTATCGCCAAAACGTCGCGCAGGAAGCTTTCGACCCCTTTGGGTCCGTAAGGCTGCTTTTGAAACTGCACACCGTCGCCAGGCGTAGCAGATCGGGCGATGTTCGCTAAATTTTTCATGAATCGGCCAATTTTGTCAGCTTATGTTCAACAGAACGGGAACCAATCGACATTTCAGATAATCGATGGGCGATTTACAGCATGAGCTGCATTGGCGAAACTGCGGGGATGTCTTTGCCTGTAACAGCGCATGCAGCCGTATCGGCCGAGCCGCCACGCATTCCTGCTGCCGATATCGAGCTTGCCGTCGAGCGGCAGTTCGGCTTGTGCGGCCGTTATTTGCCGCTCGTCAGCGAGCGTGATCAGAACTATCGCCTCACGACCAGCAGCGGCGACGAATACGTCGTCAAAGTGACAAGCGCGGCCGAGCCCCGGCCGGTGAGCGATTTTCACATCGCGGCGCTACAGCACCTCGAGAAGGTCGGGACAGTGCCTGTGCCCAGGGTCGTCCCGGCGCTCGATGGGCGGTACTCAGGGCGCATCGAGTACGCGGGCAAGTCACACATGCTGCGGCTGGTCAGCTATCTTGCCGGTGAGCCGCTCACATCGGTTCCCGTAAATGCCGATACGGCGCGAGATCTCGGTGGCACCCTTGCGCGCCTCGACCTGGGACTCGACGGTTTTTCTCACGAAGGTGAGAACCCGGTATTGCTATGGGACCTGCAGCGAGCCGGTGAGCTGCGCGGCCTGCTTGATCGCATCGATAATCCAATCACACGGCGGAGCGTGCTGCGGGCGATCGATGACTACGATCAGCGTGTCTTGCCCGAGCTCGGCTCCCTGCATACGCAGGTCATACATGGCGATGCGAACCCGGAAAACGTACTCGTCGATCCGGGGAGCGGCCGTGTATCGGGATTCATCGATTTCGGTGACATGGTTCGGGCACCGCGGGTCTTCGACGTCGCGATAGCGGCGTCGTACCTGCGCGCTTCGGAAAAGAATGCCCTTGAGCTGATCGCCCCATTTGTCGCCGGCTATCATGCGGTACGCCCCCTGTCGGTCGCGGAACTGGCGCAGTTGTTCGATCTCGTGCGAGTGCGTCTTGCAACGACAATTACCTTGCTTTACTGGCGCTTGGACGCCCGCGACCACAACGACCCGTACCGGCAAAAAACGCTGGACCGGGAGAGCGAGGCGATCGCTTTTCTCACCATTCTGGACGAGCTGGGCAGAGCCACGTTCCTGCGCGAACTGCAGTGCGCGGTCAGCGGCTGAGCCCCGCTATTTAACAATAATCGGGCCGTTGTCAGGGGGATGGGCGCGTCTCTCCGGCCAACTGAGAAACAGTTCCTTAAATCAGCGGCTTACGAGCCGTACGATCAGGGTCCCTGTATCGCTATTTGGGCACGGTACCGATGAACCTGGACGTGGCACTGTCCGTACTGCTGGTCTTCACTGCAGCTTGTTTCCTGATGATGGGTTCGAGCCTCGTGGCGTCCAAGCGGGAGGTTGGCAGCATGCCGGTTGGCGTGCTGTTCGTCGTGATCAGCATCTGGGTAGCGGGCGGTGCGATCGAGCTGCTCGCAGAAAGCTTCGCCGTATTCTCTATTGGTCGCACCGGGCACTTCATTGGCACGGCTTTGGTACCGATCGTCGCGTATGTCTACTTTCGCGAGTACGCGGGGATGGAAACGCCAACGCGCCGACTTGCGTTGATGAGCATCATTCCGCTCATATCGGTGCTGCTCGCGGCCACGAACATCTATCACGAGTTCATGTGGTATTTGCCTGTTAGCAACGCGGCAGGCGAGTTCCTGACGCGGCCCGAGCGATGGGGGCCCTGGTTCCTGTTTGTGCACCTTCCGTATAGCTATGCCGTGATTGGTGCTGCGATCATCTCGTTGCTCGGCCGGATTTCGGCCGTGGCGCCAGCGCACCGGCGCGGGCTGTTTCAGCTGACCGGCGCTTGCGTCGCGCCTTTGGCAGCGACTATGGTCTACGACCTCGGTTTTGGGCCCCACACGATTTCCTACGTGCCCCTCGTATTCTCGGCGATGTTGCCCATTTATGCGTGGCTCATTTACGGCGAAAAAATCGTCGAATTCAGGCCACTCGCTTATGAAGCCGTATTCCAGAACATGCAGGACCCCGTCGTCGTCATCGATGAGCAGCGCCGTGTCATCGGTCTGAACCATGGCGCCGAGAACCTGCTGTGTATCGTTGAGTCCGCCGCGCTGCGCGAACCACTGGAAACTCTTTTTGGTGAAGACTCGCCAGAGGTATTCGAGGTCCTGGATTCAGGTGTGCCACAAAAGATGATGACCACGACCGGACGGTTCCTGCACGTTCAGGTATCGCCCATCAACACGAATCGTGCGGCTGCCCGTGGCGGCAAAGTCTTGATGTTCCGTGACGTAAGCGACGTTGAGAAAGCGCAAAGCGAGGTTCGCAAAAGTGAAAAGCTGCTGCGGACGATCATCGATCATTCGGTAAACGGAATTATTCGGTTTCGCTGGGACGAAGACGACGATGGTGAGAAGGTGCTACACAGCATCTTTGCCAATTCGGCGGCCGGCCGTTTCCTGGGCGCGGACGTTGATGATCTCGTCGATTGTGTGGCGCCGGAGCTTATTCGGCTCGCCACGAGCGGTATGGACAGCAGAGCCGCCGATGACATCGTTCGCCGGTTCGAGATAGCCGCGAATCGCGGCGATAGCCTGGAAATCGAGGTTCACCAGCGTAACCGCGGAGAAGATCGCTGGTTGCGCATGATATGCGAGCCAATGGGTGACGACATCGCCGCGACTTTTATCGACATCACGGGCGACAAGGCGAAAGAACGCCAGATGGAATCGATTGCCACGTCGGATCCATTGACCGGCGTCCTGAATCGACGCGGTTTCGAGCGCGACGCTGCCGAGCGGCTGACCGCCAGCGATGATGACGCGACAGGTGCGTTGCTCTTTATTGACCTGAACGAATTCAAGCAAATAAATGACCAGTGTGGGCACGAAATTGGTGACCAGTTATTGCGTATTGCAGCCGAACGGCTGAAGAAGAGTCTGCGGTCGCACGATATCATCGGTCGCCCCGGTGGCGATGAGTTCGTGGCGCTGGTGCCCGACGTCAATGCGACCATCGCCGACAAGCTGGCAGTGCGCCTGGCCAAAGGCCTGGAAGAGCCATACGTCATTGGCGACAAAACGCTGCATTGCGCTGCCAGCATCGGTCTCGCCCTGTACCCCGACAACGCCAATACCCTGACGGGGCTGCTGCGCGAGGCGGATGAAGCGATGTATCGGGCCAAAGCACGCTGCCGCGGTGTTGCCGACATTCGCGGCAACGACCTGCTGGAAAAAGCGATCTAGGCAGGGTTTTTCTCCGCGGGTTTGTCTTCCGCATCAATAATTGAAATATTTGTCGAGGCACGACGGTCTGTTACTGAAACGTATCGGAGCTCCACCTTATGTTCGCTGACATGCGCCTCACGGCACGCTCGTTAATTCTCGTCTCGCTCGCAACGACCCTGGTCCTGAGCCTCGTCTACAGTACGTCCATTCGATTTGGTCACGCTGACGTGGCGGTGGCGCGGACCGCGGCTGAGATTCAGCCACTCGGCCCGGGCGATCCGGCGCCGCGTTTCAAGGTTGAGACGGTAGATAACAAGCGCTTCGATTTCGATCCGCGCACCCTCGAGCGACCGGCCATCCTGATTGCTTTCCGGGGCGGCTGGTGCCCCTACTGCAACATGCACCTGTCAGAACTGCGTCATGCCATTCCAGAAATCAGTGCGATGGGCATCGACGTCCTGTTTCTAAGTGGTGACCGCTCGGAGCTTCTCATCAGCAGCCTCGAGCGCGCGACTCAGGACCATATCGACGGGCTTGGTTACACCGTTCTGTCGGATGCAAATGCACAGGCCTCGATCGCGCTGGGCATCGCGTTCAAGGCATCTGATCGTACGCTCGCGCGTCGCCATGAAAAAGGCGATGACGTAGAAGATTCATCGATGGCGCGCCACGGAGTTTTGCCGGTCCCGGCCGTATTCGCGGTTGATGGTGCAGGAATGATCACGTTCGCCTACGCGAATCCCGATTACAAAATTCGTCTTTCCTCGGACGAGCTGCTGGCCGCTGCCAGCGCAATCGCTACACCCGAATGACACGCGCCGCTGATGCATAACGGCGTCGAACGGCGTCGGCTAATGTTAGGCTTCGTGCTCACGAGAAGGGCACGGAGACCCCCATGGTTACAGCGATCGTTCTAATAAAAGCGGAAACGAACCGCATTCCGGACCTGGCCGACAAGATAGCGGACATGGTGGGCGTTTCCGAGGTTTTTTCCGTTGCAGGCCGTTACGACCTCGTTGCTATCGTGAGGGTTGCCAAGAACGAGGACCTTGCCGATGTGATCAGCGACAAGATGCGCCTCCAGGAGGGCATCGTCGAAACCGAAACCATGATCGCGTTCCGTGCGTATTCGCGGCAGGAACTCGAGGCCGGATTCGAACTGGGGCTCGACTGATGGGCGTCGCATGACGGTGGGTTTGAAGTAGGAAAGAATATGGCCGAGGCGTTTATTTGTGATGCGGTGCGAACGCCCATTGGCCGGTACGGCGGCGCTTTGTCCTCGGTACGCGCCGACGATCTCGGCGCAGTTCCGATAGCGGCATTGCTCGAGCGCAACGAAAACCTGAATCCTGTCGCGGTCGAAGACCTCGCGTATGGCTGTGCGAACCAGGCAGGAGAGGACAATCGCAACGTCGCGCGCATGTCATTGCTGCTGGCAGGCCTACCCGTTACGGTTCCGGCAGTCACCGTAAATCGTCTCTGCGGATCCGGTATGAATGCTATCGGTAATATTGCCGACGGCATTCGCACGGGCGCAATCGAGTTGGGCTTAGCGGGCGGCGTCGAGTCGATGTCACGCGCGCCTTTCGTCATGCCCAAACAGACAGCTGCATTTGGCAGAAACGCCGAGCTCTACGATACGACGCTGGGATGGCGCTTCGTCAACAAAAAACTGGAAGCGCAATACGGTATCGATTCGATGTCCGAAACGGCCGAGAATGTCGCTGACGGTTTCCTGATATCACGCGAGGACCAGGACCAGTTCGCGTTGCGCAGCCAGCAGCGCGCCGAGGCGGCCAGCGCGGCCGGCCACTTCGATGACGAAATCATTCCGGTGACGGTGCCGCAGCGGCGCGGCGATGCAGTTATCGTGGATACGGATGAACATCCGCGGCACGGGTCCACGATCGAGGGTCTGGCCAAGCTCAATCCCATCGTTCGTGAGGGTGGTACGATCACGGCCGGCAACGCATCGGGAATCAATGATGGTGCTTGCGCGATGCTCGTCGCTTCTGAAAAGTCAGCCGAATCTCAAGGGCTCGAACCGCTGGCACGGGTGGTGGGCTGGGCCGTCGCGGGCGTCGAACCGCGGATTATGGGCATCGGCCCTGCGCCTGCGTCTCAAAAGGTTCTCGAGCAATGCGGAATGACCATCGGACAGATGGATGTCATCGAGCTCAACGAAGCCTTCGCTGCACAGGGGCTGGCGACTTTGCGACAGCTGGGTGTCGCCGATGACGCTCCGCACGTCAATCCCAACGGCGGCGCGATTGCCCTGGGACATCCACTTGGCATGTCCGGCGCGCGGCTCGTTACGACGGCGGCCTACCAGCTGCGGCGCAGCGGAGGGCAGCTCGCACTTTGCACGATGTGCATTGGTGTCGGTCAGGGCATCGCCATGATCATCGAACGGGTCTGATGAAGAAGCGCCCACCCAGTTACGAAACGCAGGAGCTGCGGGAGTTCGCGGAAGTTCTGCAAGGGCGGCGTACGATCAGCCTCTTCTTGCAGACGCCGGTGCCGGATGAGCTTGTGCGCGATGCTCTCGAGGCTGCAACGTGGGCACCGAATCACCACGTAACGGAACCCTGGCGCTTTATTCTCCCGGGCGAACACACGGTGCAAAAAATACTCGATCTTTGCCGGCGGATTACGGCAGAAAAGAAAGGCGATGAACTGGCGCTGCACAAGCGCGAGAGTTGGGCGGAGAAGCCGGGCTGGCTGGTCGTGACCTGCGAACGCAGCGCCGACGAGTTGCGGCAACAAGAGGACTATGCGGCGTGCTGTGCTGCCGTGCAGAACTTCATGCTGTATCTGTGGAGAGCTGGCGTCGGATCCAAATGGACGACGGGCGACATCACGAGAGATCCGCGCTTCTTCGACATTATTGGCGTCGATCCGTCGCAGGCATTTGTCGTGGGTCTTTTCTGGTTTGGCTACCCGAAGCTGACGCCGGGCCAATCGCGCAAAGAACTGTCTAACGTATTACGCCGGCTGCCTTAAGGCGATGATTGTGGCTCTTTGGCCGCCACGGCCGCGGTGAATACCACGTCTGTCGAACTGTTCAGTGCCGTTTCCGCCGAATCCTGCAGGATGCTGATGACGAATCCGACGGCAACGACCTGCATCGCGACGTCGTTCGATATGCCGAACAAACCGCAGCTCAGCGGAATCAGCAACAGCGATCCCCCGGCAACGCCCGATGCCCCGCAGGCCGACAAGGCCGCAACGACGCTGAGCAAGAGCGCCGTTGGCATGTCGACACTGATGCCGAGGGTATGCGCGGCCGCCAGCGTCAGTACGGTGATCGTAATGGCGGCACCGCCCATGTTGATGGTCGCGCCGAGGGGAATGGACACAGCGTAAGTATCCTTCTCCAAATCAAGTCTTTCGCACAGCGCCAGGTTGACCGGAATATTGGCCGCTGAGCTTCGCGTAAAAAACGCCGTGACGCCGCTTTCCCTGAGCGCCGCCAGTACTATCGGGTATGGATTCCTGCGCGTTTTTACCCAGACAATCAGGGGATTGATCAACAGGGCCATGATCAGCATGCTCCCCAGCAGCACGGTCAGGATTCGCGCGTAGCCGCCGAGCACCGACAGGCCCGACTCGGCCAGGTTGCCGGCGACGAGTCCGAATATTCCGACTGGCGCGAGGCGAATGACCAGCCGGACGATGTGCGTTACGGCGTCTGAAATATCCTTGAGCATCTGCCGTGTAGATTCCGCGGCGTAATGCAGGAAAATGCCCAACAGTACGCCCCAGACGAGAATACCGATGAAGTTTCCGGTCAGTATGGCGTTGACCGGGTTGTCGACGAGTTTCTGCAATAGCCCGCCGAGCACTTCGGTGATTCCCTTTGGAGCGCTCGCACTTATTTCCGGTACTTGCAGCGCAAGCGTGGTGGGAAACAGCGTGCTCATCGTTACCGCCAGCAGTGCGGCCGCGCCCGTTCCGATGAGATATAAAATGACGATGGGCCGGATCTGCGAAGTGTGGCTCACGCGGCGATTCGCTATCGCCGAGGCGACCAGCACCAGGACCAGAACGGGCGCTACCGCTTTGAGCGCCTGAACGAACAAATTGCCAAGCAGCATCGACGCTTTTGCGGCGTCTGGCCAGCTCAGCGATAAACCGACACCGGCAACGATGCCAACCGCGATCTGCAGCACGAGGCTGCCTGACAATATTCGGTCGATTACTGTTCTTGCTGTCATTATGTAGCGGGCGCCCGGCGTGCAGGTCAGTTTGCCGACGTCGAGACGACGATGTTTCCGTCAGCGTCGATTTGCGTAATCTCGCCCAGTTCGAGCTCGCGAATGCGCGATTCGATCTTCTCCCTATCGCCGACGACTACCCAGGTGAGGTTATCGGGCTTGATGGCTTGCCCGGCAACGTCGTTGATCTGTTCGAGCGACAGCCCGCGAACGGAATCCGCATAAGTATCCCAGTAGTTATCCGGCAGGCCGTAGGTCACGATCTCGCCGATGTCGCGCAATACCGCTGCGTTGGTTTCCCATCGGCCCGGCAGGCTTAGCGTGTTGTTGTCTTTGACCTTTGCCATCTCGGCATCGGTCGCCGGGTTAGATGACAGGTATTCGCCCAGCTCACGCTTGATTTCAGCCATGGATTCCATGGTCTTGTCGGTCTGCACTGGCGCGTAAGCGATAAACGGGCGCTGACCCGCGGCATCCGGGATGAACGTAAACGCGCCGTAGGCCCAGCTCTTGTCCTCTCGGAGGTTCATGTTAATGCGCGAGGTGAAGCTTCCGCCGATGATCTCGTTCATTGTCTCGAGCGCGATCTCGTTGACCTTGCCAGCCGGTGGCGCGACGTTGCCTGCGAATATGATCGATTGCTCCGAGCCCGGGCGGTCGATCAGGAATACGCGTTCTTTCTTGCCGATTTCAACGAGGCCGATATTCTTCGTCGGCATGTCGCCCGGCTTCCATTTCGCGAACTGCTTCTCGAGCTTGGGCTTGATCTCTGCCAGCGTGGTATCGCCGACGACAATCAACGTGCCGTTGTTAGGCTTGAACCAGGTCCTGTGATAATTGACCAGCGAGTTGCGCGTTATGCGCGCCACCGAAGCCTCGGTGCCGGACCCCGTAAACGGCATCGCGTAGGCGTGACCATCGCCGAACAGCAGCTTCGGGAAAGTGCGCAATGCCATTTGCACGGGCTGGTTCTTTTCCTGCTGGATCTGCGCAAGTCGCTGCTTGCGCAGACGCTCGAGATCGGCTTCGGGAAACGCCGGGTTCAGTATTACGTCAGCATAAATATCTAGCGCTTTGTCCAGGTTTTCAGACAGCGTGTCGAGCGCGACGATTGAGGAATCCAGGTTCGAGCCCGCGCCGATCGTGGCGCTGATGCGATCGAGTTCATCGCTAATTTGCAGCGCCGTGCGTCGTTTAGTGCCTTCGTCCAGCATTGTCATCGCGAGGCTCGATGTGCCGGGCTCGCCGAACTGATCGGATGCGAAGCCGGCATCGAAGCGCAGACTCATTCTGATCGTCGGAATCGACCTGCGCGTTGCAACGATCAGTTCAAGACCGTTCGATAGCGTGTCACGCTGAAATTCGCTGAATGCCACTTCGGGGAACAACGTCGTTTCAGGAACGCCGGAACGATCGGCGCCTTCGCTCGCAGCGCTCAGTTCCGGGAACGGTCGGACCTCGAGATGATACGCACCGGCCTCTAACCAGCGGTCGATTGCGGCTTCGATCGAATCGGTGGACGCGTTTTCGAATCGCTGCAGCTGGACCTTGTAAAAATCCGGGCTTCCGGCATACACGGCGTTCCTGGCAAGCACGTCGGACTTGCCGCCGAAACCACCGATGCGCTCGATGCCACGAACGAAACCGCCGCGCCTCGCGGCCTTGACTCGCTCTAGCTCGTCCTTGGATATACCTTCCTGCATGAGTCGATCGACTTCCTCGTCGACGGCGCGCTTGATGGCTTCTACATCACCGCCGGGCTGTGCCGTGATGACGATCGCGAACATCCCGGCAATCTCGTTTGCGAACATGAAGGCCTGAGCACTCGTGGCGATCTGCTCGTTGTACACCAGGCGCTCGAACAGCCGAGAATTCTTGCCGCCGGCCAGGACATCGCCGGCGAGGTTAAGCAAATCGGCATCCCCTGACGTGAGATGTGGGCCGCCCCAGATCCTGTAATACCGCGCCTGTGGCACACGGTCCTGCAGGACTTCGTGCTTGTCGCTCTCCAGCTGAACTTCCCAGACGTCGTACTTGGATATCGGTGGCCCCGGCGGAATGTCGCCAAAGTACAGTTTGACCTTTTCGAAGACTTCGTCGGCGACAACGTCACCGGCAATGGCCAGGACAGCATTGTTGGGACCGTAGTAGGTCTTGAACCATTCCTGTACGTCCTCGAGGCTCGCCGCATTTAGATCCTCCATGGATCCAATCACCGACCATGAGTAGGGGTGGCCTTCCGGAAACGCGCCTTCAAATACGTGGCTCCATACCTTTCCGTAGGGTTGGTTTTCACCCTGGCGTTTCTCGTTTTGTACGACGCCGCGCTGTTCGTCGAGTTTCTCCTGCGTGACGGCGCCCAACATGTGGCCCATGCGGTCGGATTCCATCCAGAGCGCCATGTCGAGCGCAGTTTTCGGAACATTCTGGAAATAGTTGGTGCGATCAAAGTTTGTCGTACCGTTCATGTCGGTGGCACCAACGCGTTCGAAGGGCTTGAAGTACTCGTCGTCGTAGTTCTCGGTGCCGTTGAACATCAGGTGCTCGAACAGGTGCGCGAAGCCCGTTTTGCCGGGTTTCTCGTTCTTGGAGCCGACGTGATACCAGACATTCACAGCGACGATGGGCGCCTTGTTGTCCTCATGGACGATCAGCCTGAGGCCGTTGTCGAGCGTGTACTCGGTGTAGGGAATATCAATATCGGCGGCCGTCGCGATGGAAGCGAAAGCCAGCAGAACAAACGACGCTAGGGCCGCTGGAGCCAGATGTTTACGCATGAATAACTCTCTTTGGTTGTGGCCGCGCAGCGGTCTTTCATACTGGAGCCCGCCGCGCGATATCAGATTGAGTTTGGAGTTTTTTCCGGGTGGCGCGCAGTATACCAGCCGCTCGACTAATCGCGCGCCAGCTCGTCGGGATGGTGCACTAACGGTCCCGGGGCGATGAGTGGGCGTAGCAGGAAAATCAGGGTCGTGAGCAGTCCGACGACCGCCATGAGGATCACCGCGTTGCGAACCGAACCGTCATAGATCAGTGCCGCGAACAGCGCGCCGCCTGCGCCGGAAAGGTTTTGCAGCGTGCCGACAATGGATGAGGCGACTCCTGCGATTCTTGGCAAGGGGTCCAGCGCGACGACCATGGTATTGGACATCAGGATGGCGATCGTAAACATGAACAGGCAAACACATAGCCACAGCCACCAGAAGGGCGCGAAGTCCAGCCAGGCGATGATTGCCAGCTGCGCGCTGGCGGCGAAGATGATGCCAACACTAATGCCGATGAGCTGCAGCTGGTCGAAGTGCATGACGAGCAGACGATTCAGGGCCGATCCCGCCAATATCGATAGCCCGGCGCAGGCAAAGATCAGGCCGTATGCCTGCACCGAGTAGCCATAGATTTCGACGGCCAGTGCCGCCGATACGGCGATGACCGACAGAAATCCCGCCGGCGGCAACAGTAGCAGCAGCAGTCCGAAAATACTCTGGCGATGAGAGAAGAACTCGCCGAAACTGGAAATGAGCTGCCGGACCGGGTGTTCGCTGATTTCGGGTTTGTGCGTCTCAACGAGGTTCTTCCTGATCGCGATAATCGTCAGGTAGGCGCAGATGGCGATCGCAATAAACGGCGCTCGCCAGCCCCATTGTGCGACGAGCAATGCACCGAACGTCGGCGCGATGACAGGGGCCGCCGTAAATATCATCGTCATCAATGACATCAGGCGTGCCGCGTCCCGGCCTGAAGCAATATCTCGCACGATGGCTCTCGACAGCACGACGGCCGAAGCGGCGCCAATGCCTTGTACAAAACGAGCGGCCAGAAGCCACTCCATGTCGCTGGCCGCGGCAGCCACTGTTGCAGCGATCGCAAACAGCGCCATGCCCAAATATAGGGTGGGCATGCGACCGAGCCGATCGGAGAACAGGCCGGCGGGGATTTGCCCTATGGCCATGCCGGCCATGAAAATGCCGACGATCTGCTGGCCGCGTGTCAGGGTCGAGTCGAGCGCGTCGACCATGGAAGGAATGGCGGGCAGGCTGAGATCCACAGTCAATGCCGCCATGGCCGTAAGCACGCCCAGGGTCAGGATAAAACTGCGGGATTGGACGAGGTGGGCGTTCAAGGGCGTGTAGTGTGCCCACCTATTATTAATTCCGCCAGCTGCGGCGTTCCCACCCAGTACGCGAGTTCGCGCGGATGACTGATGTCCCAGATCGCGATGTCGGCGCGTTTACCGACTTCGAGCGTGCCGCGATCCGGCGACAAGCCCAGCGCACGAGCGGCTTCGCGCGTGGTGCCGGCAAGACACTCGAGCGGCGTCAGGCCGAACAAGCGGCTCGCGAGAATCATGGCGTTGCGCAAGGAGCAAATTGGAGATGTGCCGGGATTGCAGTCACTGGCAATTGCAATGGGTACACGATTCGCCCTGAGCGTTTCGATCGGCGGCAGCTGGGTTTCGCCCAGCGTCAGGAACGCACCGGGCAGCAGAACCGCGACGGCGCCGGCTTTGGCCATCGCCTCAACGCCCGTCGCTGATGTGTATTCGAGGTGATCGGCCGAGAGCGCCTTGAAGTAGGCCGCGAGTTCGGCGCCGCCTCCATCGCTGAGCTGATCGGCGTGCAGTTTGACGGGCAAGTCGAAATCTATAGCCTGGCGAAACAGCCTTGCGATTTGCGGGGCGCTGAAAGCGATAGACTCGCAGTAAGCATCGACGGCGTCCGCGAGTCCGCGTTTCGCAACTTCAGGAAGGAGTTCATCACTGATCAAATCGATGTAATCGTCGGCTTTGCCTTCGAACTCGGGTGGCACCGTGTGCGCCGCGAGCAGCGTGGTGCGAATCGTGATGTCCGTGGATTCGCCGAGTCGTCTCGCCACTTCGAGCATCTTCAACTCGTTTATGACGTCGAGTCCGTAACCGGATTTTATTTCTATGGTCGCAGCGCCTTCGGCGGCAAGTGCCTGGACACGCGGCAGGGCGGCATCGAACAGCTCGTCCGCCGATGCCGCTCGCGTCGCACGCACGGTCGACAGAATTCCGCCACCGGCGTTGGCGATTTCTTCGTAGCTCACGCCCTCGAGGCGTTGCTCGAATTCCTGCGATCGGTCGCCGGCAAAAACCAGGTGGGTATGGCAATCGATCAGCGCGGGCGTTAGCCACCGCCCGCCCAGCGATCGCGTCTTGCGGGATTTCCCGGCCGGCCGTTCGGATTCGGGCCCCAACCAGGCGATCATGCCGTCGGTAATGGCGACGGCACCATCGCTGATCTCGCCGTATTCGGGCGAGCCGGCGGCGAGCGTCGCGATGCGCGCGTCCGTCAGCAGCAGGTCCCAAACGGCCATGGATTGTCTCCGCGAAATTGCATTCGAAATTACCATGTACTAGCCTGTATATACAACCTCAAGAGGGCTCCATGAGCTACGTTTTCGCCAGCAAAGCGCTATTGCCTGACGGTTGGTCAGACAATGTTCGTTTCCGTATCGATCGAGGCCGCGTCGAGGGCATCGAAAAGGCGGCCAAGCCGTCTTCCGACGATACGTTGGCGGGCTGCGTCATCCCGGGTCTTTGTAATGCACACAGCCACGCTTTCCAGCGCGCGTTGGCCGGGCACACCGAGCAGCGTTCGCCGAGCGGGCGTGACAGTTTCTGGACCTGGCGCGAGCGCATGTACGAACTTGCCGGGCAGGTCGACGCGCCGGCACTGACGGCGATCGCGCGGCAGGTCTACTGTGAGATGTTGAGCAGCGGTTACACGTCGGTTGCCGAGTTTCATTACCTGCATCGCGACCCTCGACACCTGGACAAACAGGACGCGATGCTGCAGGCGATCGTGCAGGCGGCGACTGATAGCGGCATACGCCTGACCTACATACCCGTGCTTTATGAGCGCGCCGGTTTTAACGACCCTGAGCCCGCTGAGCACCAACGTAACTTCGCCATGTCGCTCGACGAGTTCCTGGCACATCACACGAGAGCGGCTGACTATGCCAGCGAGTCAGTAAACGTCGGGATCGGGGCACACAGCCTGCGCGCGGTCAGTCACGAGTCGCTCGCGGAAATTGCGCGTGTCGCCGCAGACCATGACGCGCCGATGCATCTGCACATCGCCGAGCAGCAGCGTGAAGTCGACCAGTGCATGGCCGCTTACGGCCGCCGGCCGGTTCGCTGGTTGCTCGAGAACCTCGGTGTAACCGAGCGCTGGTCGCTTGTGCATGCCACCCACATGGACTTCGACGAGACAGCCGCGCTGGCAGGCTCGGGGGCCGTGGCGGTGCGGCTCGCGACACAGTCCCGCAACGTCGTATCACTGCGCCACAGCCATGTCGGCAGCGAATTGTTTTCACGCGTTCTCGAAGGCGGTGCGATGGCCGGCGGCCAGGCCACTGTCGGCCTTGCGAAAGGAGCGCCAGCCGATCTCATTGTTCTTAGCGATGATGACCCGATGCTCGCAGGCCACGGCGACGAGTCGCGGCTCGATGCGCTCGTATTCTCGGGATACCCGCTGCCCGTCGAACGCGTCATGGTCAACGGCGACTGGCGTGTCGTTGATGCCGCGCACGTAGATCGGGCGCGAGCCCGGGCCGAGTATGCAACGATGCTGAAAGCGCTCGGAGAGGCGCGATGAACCAGGCCAAACCGCGCTATCAACAGCTAAAGGACCTGATCATCGGGCGCATTTCATCGGGCGAGCTGCAGCCGGCCGATCGCGTGCCCTCCGAAAACGAACTGGTTGAGTCAATGAGCGTGTCGCGCATGACGGCAAATCGTGCGTTGCGTGAGTTGAATGACGAAGGCTATGTCGACCGGGTCGCGGGTCGCGGTACGTTCGTGTCGGACTACCGATCGCAGTCACATTTGCTCGA
>CAMYIS010000266.1 GCA_947258485.1 uncultured Woeseiaceae bacterium | reverse complement strand
ATATGCCCAAACACGAGGGATTTCAGCCCAGTTGTTGCGCCAGATGCTTCGATATAGTGTCGATTGCACCGACTTCAAGCGGGTTGATCGTGAAAACCGACTGCTCCGAGCGCAGCCAGGTGAGCTGCCGCTTGGCCAGCTGCCGCGTTGCGAACAGGGCCCTTTCTTTAGCTTCATCCAGGGAGCACTCGTTTTCGAGGTAGTTCCAGAATTGTCGATATCCCACGGAACGCATTGCCGGGCTTTCACGCGTCACTCCGCGCCGCTCGCGCAGGCGCCGCACTTCATCAACGAAGCCCCTGGCTACCATTTGATCGAGCCGCAAGGCGATGCGCTCGTGCAACAACTTGCGTGGCTCAATCAGCAGCGCAATTTTCAGGTACGCAATGTCGTCGGCCGGTGCGCCGGATGCCTGCTGCCATTCGGTCAGCGATTTGCCGCTCGTTTTATACACCTCCAGGGCGCGTTGAATACGCTGACTGTCATTCGGGTTGATGCGCCCGGCAGATACCGGGTCGATTGCTTGCAGTTCGGCGTGCACAGCCGGCCATCCGGATTGTTCGGCCATGGCATCGATTTCGCGCCGTATGGCTTCGTCGGCCATCGGCAATTCGGCGATACCTTTTGTCAACGCACGGAAATACATCATGGTGCCGCCCGCCAGTAGCGGAATTCGACCTCGGGCGAAAATGCGTTCCATTTCCGCGCGCGCATCGCGAACAAAATCTCCCGCCGAATAGCGTTCCTCAGGATCACGTATATCGATCAATCGATGCGGCGTTCTCTTTAACGTCTCGGCGTCGGGTTTGGCCGTCCCGATATCCATGCCACGATAAACAAGTGCCGAGTCAACGCTGATTACGTCGCAAGGAAACCGTTTGCACAGGCTGATTGCGAAATCTGTTTTGCCCGACGCTGTCGGCCCCATTAACAGGATTGCAGTGCGATTCACGGCAGAGTACTAACGTCCCCGCAGGAACAGGCGATCGAGTTCGGACAGCGTGATGGTTGTCCAGGTCGGTCGACCATGATTGCATTGATCCGCGCGCTCGGTAACTTCCATCTCGCGCAGCAATGCGTTCATTTCCGCAAGCGTCAGCAATCGATTGGCGCGGACGGAATGGTGGCACGCCATGGTCGCGAGATAATCATCGCTCACATCATCGATACGGTTGCTGCTTCCGGAAGCTGAAACATCGGAGAGAACGTCGCGTAACAGCGATTCCGCATCCGCATTCCTGAGCAGAGCCGGCACTTCACGGATCGTCAGACTGGTCGGGCCCGACCGGTCCACGACGAGGCCGAGCTTTTCGAGTATGTGGCCCGAGTGTTCGACCAGGTTGGCCTCACTTTCGGAGACCGATACTGTCTCTGGAACGAGCAGCGGCTGACGCACAAGATCGCGGTCGTCGTAGCCGTGTTTCAATTTTTCGTAAACGATGCGCTCGTGCGCCGCGTGCATGTCGACAACCACGAGCCCCTCACTATTCTCGGCGAGTATGTAGGCACCAGCCAATTGCGCAACAGCGAACCCGAGTGGTGGAATTTCGGCCGCCGGGTCCGGCGTTTCCGCAAACGACGGCGCGGTTGCCATCGAGCCGTACACCGCCAGCGTGTCGCGAACGGCGGCGGTCGATGGCCCGCTGTGCAGCGGCATTGAACCCTGGCCGAAAACCGAGTCGCGCGTCATGGGAATCGGTGCCACGTTGTGGCCACCCGGGCGAGTGTCCTTTAACGCGAGCTCCAGGGTTTGAGAAACGACGCCATGCGCTCTTCGCCCGTCCCGAAACCGCACCTCGTGCTTGGCCGGGTGTGCGTTCGCGTCGACGCCAGCGGGATCCATGGTCAGGTTCAGGATGTAGGCGGGATAACGACCGTGAAACAGAACATCACGGTAAGCATGCCGCGCCGCATGCGACAGCGTCTTGTCGGAAATACTGCGGCCGTTGACAAACCAGTACTGCATGTCCGGCTGGCTGCGGTTAAAGGTTGGCAGACCGATCCAGCCCGACAAAGCGATGCCGTCGATTTCACGTTCGATATGGACGCACTGATCTGCGAACGCGTCACCAACCACATTGGCGACACGCTGCCGCCGTGATTCCTCATCGGATGCCGCCGCTAAGCTCAGCACCGTACGGCGATTGTGCGTCATCGTGAATGCGATGTCGGGCCGCGACAGCGCCAGGCGACGCACCCATTTTTCTATGTGGCCGTATTCGGTGCGTTCCGTGCGCAGGAAACGTCGCCGCGCCGGCGTATTGTAAAAGAGATCGTGTACTTCAACAGTCGTGCCCTGCGGATGGGCTGCCGGTGCCGGCGTGCTGATGGTTCCTCCATCGGCCTCCAGCTGCCAGGCGGAATCGGCACCAGCCGCTCGCGAGGTCAATGTCAGACGTGCAACGGACGCGATGCTCGGCAACGCCTCGCCACGGAATCCCAGTGACGCTACAGCCTCCAGGTCGTCCAGGCTCGTTATCTTGCTGGTCGCATGGCGTGACAGCGCGAGCGCCAGCTCGCCGTGGTCGATGCCCTTGCCGTCATCACGGATCCGTATCAGCTTCTGCCCGCCCGAGACGATATCGATCTGAATCGCACGGGCCCCGGCATCAAGGCTGTTTTCGACCAGTTCCTTCACGACGGACGCAGGTCGCTCGACCACTTCGCCGGCGGCAATCTGGTTAATCAGGTGACTCGGAAGTTGTCGAATCGGCATACGCGCAAGGTGAGTGACGACGAAGGGCCGTCATTTTTTCAAAACGCGCGTGAAAAGTCTCGCCTATTTACAGGAACCGGGGTCGAACCGAGGTTTTTTAGCCGCCTGCAGGAACCGGGGTCGAACCGAGGTTTTTTAGCCGCCAGCGAAAACAGGAATGCGCAGCGTCTGCCCTATCAGGATGTCGTCGCTCATGAGCTTGTTGGCAGCACGAATGGCTGCCGTGCTGACGTTATAGCGTTGCGCGATGTCTGACAGGGTGTCGCCGCGCGTAATGGTGTGACGCACCTGCCGGGCCGGTTCACGCCGAAGATTGGCCGCGATCTGCGTGTCCGGGGGCGGGTTCGTGTAGAAATAGTTGCGAATGCCCGCAAGGATGGCGTTCGCCAGTCGGCCCTGATGCCCTTTGTCGCGCAGTTTGACCTCCTCGCTCGGATTCGAGATAAACGCGGTCTCGACCAGTATCGATGGCATGTCGGGTGACTTGAGCACGAGCAAACCCGCCTGTTGCACGGTCTTGCGATGCAGTTTGGCGACCTTGCCCATTTCCCGGATGACTTTGCTACCGACATCGAGACTGGCGCTTAGCGACGCGTTTTGCGACAGGTCGATCAAGACCGACGCCAGGACATCGTCTTTGTCCTCAAGAGAGACACCCCCGACCGAAGCGTTCTCACGCTGGGCCAACTGCTTGGCTGCCTCGTCGCTGGCGCCTTTTAGAGAAAGCGCGTAGACGGACGCCCCGCTCGCTCGCCGGTCGGCAACCGCGTCTGCATGAATGGAGACAAACAGATCCGCTTTATTGCGGCGAGCTATTCCCGTGCGTTCACGATGATCTATATAGGTATCGCTGTTTCTCACCAGCACGGCTTTCATGCCGGGTTCGGCATCGATCCGGCTGGCCAGCGCACGGCTGATCGATAGGGCAACGTCTTTTTCGCGGGTTCGACGCTTGCCGATGGCGCCGGGATCATGGCCACCGTGGCCCGGATCGATCGCGACAACGATATCCCGACCCGGCCGGTATTCCTCCGACGCTCTCTTGACCGGGGTGAGGCTGCCCGAACGCTGCAGATCAATCACGAGGCGATCGCCGTACCTGGCATTCGGCCCGGTTGTGAAACTGCGTGAGCGGACGCCGGCACTGAGGTCGAGAACAACGCGCAGCTGGCCGTCGGCGCGGATCGCACTGCGTATTGCTTTGACCGCCCCCGTGCCGCGCGGCAAGGTCGTTAACGACGGCGCCAGTCGACCATCCTGCAGGTCGATAACGAGGCGATCGGGGCTCCGCAGCGTGAATATCTTGTGCGCAACGGACTTGCTGAGGTCCAGAACAACGCGGGTCTTGTCGTTTTCGTCCCATATCCGCACATTTTCAACCGTGGTACCGGCCATTGCCGCCAGGGGCAGCAGCAAGCCGAGTGCGACACAGATAAGGGAACGTAGAGCCATAGAGGATCAAGCAGCCAGATTCGGGGATTATGTCCGGTGAGTATACGAATCTGGCAGCAAAAACCAAGACTTTTCGTTTGGAAATTATGAAGATACCGGAACTAGTTCACATTTTGATTCAGGGTAGGTCGAAGTCCCTCATCAGCGCCTCGCCGCGCTCGCTCAAGCCCCTGAGTTCGGCCCGGCGCCCCGTGCTTTCGTAAGCGAGCGTCAACGCCAGGTCCGCCTGGGCCGACAGGCCCGGTGCTCGATCCGGCCATTCCACGAGGCGAAGACCATCGTCCAGCTCCTCCCAACCCAGGTAGCGAAGCTCTTCCTCGTCTGAAACCCTATATAAATCAATATGATATATAGTCGAACGCGGCAACAGGTAGGGCTCCACGAGCGTGTACGTCGGGCTGGGGACCGGCCCCTCGTGCCCGGCCGCACGAATCAACGCCCGCGCAAACGTGGACTTGCCGGCTCCGAGCTCTCCGCTCAGTAACACGGTCCAGCCAGCAAGATCCTGCGGCATCTTGCTGAGAAGGCGCCGGGCGAAGTCAATTGTCGCCGACTCGTCGGCCAGGAACAGCATCAACGGAACAGGTTCGCGAGACGCCATTCAGGGGTTGATCACGGTTCGCAGCTCCGCCAGCAGGTCCGACGCGATCAGGCCCCGTTGCCCTTTCGCTGCCGCGATGTCGCCTGCGCGAGCATGCGCTTCAACGCCTGCCATGGCCGCTTGCTCCGCCGACAGACCCTGCGCGAGTAACGCCGCGATGATGCCGGTCAGGACATCGCCCATTCCGGCCGACGCCATGCCGGGATTACCCGACGTACAGATCGAGGGGACGTCGCGGCCCGCCCAAATCAGCGATCCGGAACCCTTGAGGACCGCAACACCGTCGTAGCGCTGCTGCAGGGCCCGAACGGCAGCCAGACGGTCGGATTGGATATCGGCCGTCGATTGCTGGAGCAAAGCGCCCGCTTCGCCCGGGTGCGGTGTAATAATCCGCGCCTCGGCCGTGTTCGGATGCTGCGCGAGCCAGTAAAGTGCGTCTGCATCCCAGGCCGCGGGACGGTTATCAGCTGCCACAGCTTCGAAGAGTGACCTTGCCCAGTCCGATCGTCCAAGCCCGGGCCCGAAAGCGATGACATCCGCTTTATCAAGCAGCGGCTCGAGATCAGCCGCGGCCTCAATGCCATGAGGCATGAGTTCAGGTCGCGTTGCCGCCAGTACCGCCGCATGCGACGGCGCTGTTGCGATGCTTACCAGCCCGGCGCCGGCGCGCAGGGCAGCCTCGCCACACAGACGAACGGCGCCGGGCATGCCCTCGCCGCCCCCAATGACCAGGACATGACCGAAATCCCCTTTGTGCGCTGCTCGTCGCCTCGGCGGCAGCGCGTCGCGCATGAGCGCGTCGCCAATGCGGTGAAACTCCGGGTTTACGCCTGCCCTGTATTCGTCGGGAATCTCGAGCCCGTCGTACAGCAGCTCGCCGCAATAATCCGGAGCACAATCGAGAAACAGGCCGGCCTTGAGGCCAACGAAGGTCACGGTGAGGTCGGCTTTGACAGCGCTCCCGAGCCTGGCACCCGAGTCAGCGTTAATTCCCGTGGGTACGTCCACTGAAAGGACTTTGGCAGGATGTTCGTTAATTGCCGCCACAGCTTTAGCGAACTCCCCGCCAACATCACGCTCCAGGCCACTGCCGAGTATCGCGTCGACCAGTAATTCGGCCTCCCGGTCGAGCTCGCCGCCCCAGGGCATGACGGCGCCTCCCTCAGCGACAAAATCCCCATAGGCCGTCGCCGCATCGCCCGTGAGAGTCTCCGGATCGACCAGTGTCAAAACCGATACAACAATGCCGTCGTGTGCGGCAAGGCGTGCGACTACATAGCCGTCACCGCCATTGTTGCCTGCGCCACAAACGACCTGCCAGCGCTTTGCGTTCGGAAATCGCCGGCGCGCTGCCTGCATAGACGCTGCTGCGGCTCGCGTCATCAACGTATATCCGGGGATGCCATGATCTTCGATCGCGGTCCGATCGGGCGGGTAAGGTCTGCATCTGGGCGATTATACTGTCACGCGACACGGAACTGACATTGACGATATCCACGCAGCAATACGGCAATACCGAGATGGCGGCCCTCAAAGCCGAGGTCATCGATTGGTGCACTGAACTTGGCTTTCAGCAAGCCGGCATCAGCGATGTCGATCTTACCGACGCCGAAGATCGTCTTGCCGACTGGTTGGGTAAGAAGTTTCACGGCACGATGGCCTATATGCAGCGCCACGGCGTCAAACGCAGCCGGCCGGACCGACTGGTGCCGGGAACCGTTCGCGTCATCTCTGTGCGCATGGACTATTTGCCGGAAGCACAGGACGCTTCCCGGCAGCTGCTTGATGACGATGCGCGCGCGTATATTTCGCGTTATGCATTGGGTCGTGACTATCACAAGGTCCTCCGCGGTCGCTTGCGTGCGCTGGCACGTCGAATCGAAGAAAGAATCGGGCCATTCGGATATCGCGTGTTCGTCGACAGTGCCCCGGTGATGGAGAAAGCGCTGGCCGAGAAAGCCGGCATCGGCTGGATTGGCAAGCACACCAATGTAATAAACCAGCACCATGGCTCATGGTTTTTCCTGGGCGAGCTGTACACCGACCTGCCTCTGCCGGTCGATCAACCCGAGGATTCGCACTGCGGTACATGCGCAGCATGTATCGACGTCTGCCCCACCCGCGCCATCGTCGCTCCGTACCTGCTCGATGCGCGGCGTTGCATTTCCTATCTGACGATCGAGCTGAAGGATGCGATTCCCGTCGAGTTCAGGAAAGCGATCGGCAACCGCGTATACGGTTGCGACGACTGCCAGATCTTTTGCCCCTGGAACAAGTTTGCAAAGCCAACCGCAGAAGCCGATTTCGCGCCACGGCACGGACTGGATTCGGCCGACCTTGCCGAGTTGTTTTCGTGGAATGAAGAGACCTGGTTACGAAAAACGGAAGGAAGTGCTATTAGGCGCATAGGTTTTGAACGCTGGTTACGCAATATCGCCGTCGCCCTGGGCAATGCCAAAAGCACGCCCGAAGTTATCGCGGCACTTCGCGCGAGGCAGCAGGGAGAATCCCAACTGGTAACGGAACACGTGCTGTGGGCGCTAGAGCAACACAACGCAGAAAATAAAATGGAGAGCAAAGATGTTTGAGGCACCCGATTCGCAATACCTCGTGCCGTTCGACGGAAGTTTCGACGTAGCGACAGCCAGTACTGTACCGCAGACCGACGGTCACCCTCACAAGGGCAAGCATCGGGCCAAACGGACAGAAGACCTGAACAAGCTGCAGAGAGTGCTCGCCGCAGGCGATCGCCACGCAGTGTTGCTTGTTTTCCAGGCGATGGATGCCGCGGGCAAGGACAGCACAATACGATCCGTCATGCAGGGCGTCGACCCGTCAGGCTGCCAGGTTTTCAGTTTCAAGAAGCCATCGAGCCTTGAACTTGATCACGATTTTCTGTGGCGCACGACCTGTCGATTACCCGAGCGGGGTCGGATCGGTATTTTTAATCGCAGCCAATACGAAGAAGTACTCGTCGTGCGAGTGCATCCCGAGATTCTCGGCTACCAGAAGCTCCCTGGTGAACTGAATCTCGACACAATCTGGGATGAGCGACTGACATCGATTCGCCAACAGGAGGAGCATCTGGCTCGCAATGGCACGGTGATCCTGAAATTCTGGTTGAACGTCTCCAAAGACGAACAAAAACGCCGCTTCCTGGCGCGTCTTGATGATCCCGACAAAAACTGGAAGTTCGAACCACGCGACGTGGTTGAGCGACGCTCCTGGGACGATTACATGAAGGCCTACGAGGACGCACTGAACGCAACCTCACGACCGTGGGCGCCATGGTATGCGATTCCAGCCGATAAGAAGTCCTACATGCGCGCAAGAGTCGCAGACATCATAATTGATACGTTGCAGAGTATCGGCCTCAGGTATCCCGAGCCATCGAACAAGGACCGTGCAGAGTTCGCAGAAGCCCGCGCGGAGCTCGATTCCGGCGATTCATGAGGCGAGCAAAGAAACATTCAGACTTCAAGGCCAAAACTGTGGCCTGATCGATACTAATTGGGGGCTTGTAGACGCGACAATCGCCTTCTTTTAGGTGAGAAACCGCGTTGCAGGAATCCCTGGCCACAAATTCGGACTACAGGCGCTCGTTGCTCGAGGGACTCGAGCTGTTCAAGGGCGTCTATCCCGATGATGTTCACGAACTGCTGCAACGCTGCGATCGCCGCGATCTCGCAGCCGGTGAACTCTTATTGTCCCCGGGCGCAAAAAACGAACACGTATTTATCGTCCTGTCGGGAAGCCTCAATATACATGTCGGCTCTCCTGAAGCGCCGGTGCTCGCAACAATGGAGACCGGGGCATGCGTCGGTGAGATGTCAATTATCGAAGACCGAGATCCGTCCGCCTATGTAATCGCCGCAGAAAATACCCACATGCTTGTAATGCATCAATCCCTGCTTTGGGAAATGGTCGATGCGTCTCACGAGTTCGCAAAGAACCTGCTCGTCGTGCTGTCTGAACGCGTGCGGAGCCACAATCGTGTAATCGCCGACAGCTATGGCGAGATGCGCAAATTCGAACGCCACGCAACAACCGATGCGCTGACGGGGCTGGCGAACCGGCATGCCATGCAGAACTCGTTCCCGGACGAAATTCAAGCCTGCGTCGACAGTGAAGAACCCGTCTCACTGATAATGATCGACGTTGACCGATTCAAACAATTCAACGACACGTTCGGCCACATCGCCGGCGACCGCGCCCTCTGTGCCGTTTCCAAGATCCTGCAGAAACAGTTCCGCCCACGTGACCTGTTGGTGCGCTATGGTGGCGACGAGTTTGCGATACTGCTGCCCGACGCCAATGTCGAACAAGCAGTAGCCGTTGGCGAGAGAGTCCGCGACGCCGTATGTAGCACGACAGGA
>CAMYIS010000265.1 GCA_947258485.1 uncultured Woeseiaceae bacterium | reverse complement strand
GACTGCTGCGGCAGACTGCCGACCCAGTTGGCGCCGATCTCGGCTGCGAATGACAGACGGCTGGCCCCCAGGACCTGGTCAAAGAAGCGAATGAAGGTGACCTGCGCCTGTGTCACGGGCAAGAGATCATAGCCGCTGGCAGCTGCGCCTGGTCCTGCCGCGATGATCCTGGGCAGCGCGGTCGACCAGGGTGCTCGTGTCTCGGCAAGGGCTCCCTGAAGGAGTTCGGTCGAATTGAGCTGTACCGGGAAGTCGGGTCGATAGCTGACCTCACCCGAAATTGCGAAGCCCGCGAAATTGGTCGCGACGCTCACGCCATAGAGCTCGATATCCTCGGGGAATCCGGCGAAATACTGCGGGTTGCCGCCAAGCGGGTCGCCCGGAATAAAAGGTGTTCCGGGCGGGCCGCCGAGCGATTCGTTCGCCGAGGTAAAGCCACTGAGGTACGGAATGCGGCTGTGGTAGTTCATGTAGTAAACACCGAACTCGGAGCCGGCAAGCTTCTCGGCGAAGTAACGAAATGCCACGCCGTACTGGCCGTTGTCATCCGGCTCGATATCGGGCTGACGCGTGATGAACACGCCGTTTGCAATGCTGAATTGATCGCTGAAGGGGGGCGCAGCGCGCAGCGTCACTATGTTACAGCCCGTGGCGGCAAAATCCGCGGCCGAAAAATAGGTTCCGCAGCCGTCTATAACGGTCTTTTCCCATTTGAGCTGGTAAAACGCTTCGATGCTCAGCGCGTTTGTCACACCGGCAGCGATCGTTAGCATTGCAACCGGCAGCAGGCCTTCCTTGATCTCGGCGCCCGGACGCCGGAACGCAGAGACATCGATGGGATTGACTGTGTTAATGCCGTTTTGAATGAACGTGCTCTCACCCCAGCTAATCACCTGGCGACCGAGGCGAACATCCAGCGGAGCTTCGTTTTCTCCAAGGTAAAATGTGTTGTAGATAAACGCGTCCAGGAGCTCGATGCCCGAGCCCTGCGCGAAATCGTCGAAGCCGCTCGTCGCGAGCTCCATGTTGGGAGTGTAGGCGTTGGCCGAATTGCCGTGCGGCACCTTGCCGTTCTCTAGTTCCTGGTCGTACCAGTACTTGGCACGCACGAACACGCCGAAATCGCCTTTACGCAGCTCGAGGTCGTGAACGCCTTTCAGGATCAACGAATAAATGTCGCCGTCTTTGAAATTGAGGTCACCGTCGTCGGCGGTACTCGTTGACGCCATACCGAAGCCCGGCGCATTGCCCGGCGTGACCAGTGTTGGCTCGATGTCTGACATGCGCCAGCTGGCACCCAGGGAGATCTGGGAATTGAAGCTACCCTCGAATGCTCCCAACTCAAATTCGGCTGCTACAGCCGGCACGGCTACCATGCTCGCAGACAGCGCAAGCACACCGCAGATCAATCCGCATCGCCAGTTCATTTCGGCCTACCTCTTGGTTGTTTCAACTATCGTCAGTTCTTCTTGGTTCTGGCGGGCGCGCCGTGACGCGCCCTTGTGGATTCATTCGGACACGTGCGGCAGAGGCTGTCAATACGGGCTTGTTCGGACATATAGGTATTTAGTGCTGCGATGGAATCGAACTGGCCCATCCCGGTCATTAACCTCCTATCCTGTGCCATCATAAGGCTATGAAAAGAATGTTGATTATCGTCCCTGTCGTTCTCTGCCTGGTAGTTCTCGGCGCCCATTTCCTGCGCTATGGCAATTGGATCGGTGTTCTTGGATCGTTGCTGCTGATTGCTCTGCTCACGGTCCGCCGCAGGTGGGTTGCCCGACTCATGCAGCTTGTCCTCATCCTCGGCACACTCGAGTGGGTCCGTACTCTCCACGAGCTGGTGCAGGTCCGTGCCGCGACCGGCCAGCCCTTCACCCGCATGGCTGTCATCCTTGGCGTCGTCGCGGCCGTAACATTCTGCTCGGCGCTGCTATTCCAGTCACCGACCATGAAGCGCCGCTACGGGCTGGATCGTCGTGATCCCTAGCTCAGGGGGTCCAGGCGTAGCCGATTTTCATGAACCAAGTGCGATCAGTGGTCGTCAACGCACTGAGATTGTCGTCATCGATCAACGCATCGGAGTACCCACGTAACTGGGGTCGAACCGAGGTTTTTTTGAAGAACCGCGGTTCGACCCCGGTTTTCCAAAAAACCTCGGTTCGACCCCGGTTTTCCGGTTTGGTGCCAGGTCACTACTGGGAGACAATAGACACAATGCGTGATCCGGACATCAATTTAGGACTTGCAGTCCTGGTTGTAGTGGCTGTCATAGGCGGTGCCTGGTATTTCAGGGACGCACTGCTGCCGCAGCCGGAGCAGCCGGCTGTTGCCCCACCTGAATCCGCGGTCGTTGAGGCCGCTGTCGACGATGGCCCGAAACACCCTGTGATGCCCCCCGACTCAACGGAGTCGGTGCAAAGGGACCTGATACCGTTGCCGCCGCTCGACGATAGCGACAGTTACTTTCTGTCGGCGCTCGTCGATATTTTTGGCGCCAATATCGAAGCATTGCTCGTCAAAGAAGCCCTTATAGACAAATTCGTTGCGACCGTCGATAACCTGCCTCGAGATCACGTCGCCGAAAAAATCCGGCCGGCGGGACGGTTGTTGGAAAGGTTTCGTGTAGATGAAGCGGGGAGCGACGGGCCGATCTACCTCAGTCCCGATAATTACAAGAGATTCGATCCGTTGGTCATGAATATTGCGTCGGCCGACATCGATGCCATTGTCGATGCTTATCGCCGCTTCTATCCCCTCTTTCAGAAATCGTATGAACGCCTGGGCTACCCGAACAGCTACTTCAACGATCGTGTCGTCGAGGTTATCGATCACCTGCTCGCTGCGCCGCCGCAACCTGGCGAGCCTGTTCGGCTGGTTCAACCGCATGTGCTCTACAAGTTTGCCGACCCTCGCCTTGAAGCACTGTCGAGTGGGCAGAAACTTCTGCTACGCATGGGTCCCGAGCACGCCGCAACGGTCAGACGATTTCTGCAGGACCTGCGCTCCGAGCTCGCGCCGGTGAATTGATTCCGCTATCCGCCGAAGTTGTATTGAAATCCGATCGAGATCACGTCGCTGTCAATAGTGTCGAGCTCGTAGCGCGTCCAGTCGCCGAGCAGCGAGAGGTTCCGTGTAACGTCGATTTTCGCACCACCGCCGTAGTATGAATTTTCATCCTCCGGCACGTCGATCGAGAATCCGTCGACTTCAACGTCGGCATCCCAGAAGAACACGCCGGCGCGCCCGTACAGGGAGATCTGATCACTCAAAGGTAATCCAAGGGTTCCGCCGAGTGTCCACCCGTCTGCCGTGATTTCGGTTCGCGACAGAACCTGGCCGAGATCGATGGTCTCCGAAAAGTCACCGAAGTTGTGGTAGCCCGCTTCTATCCCGAAGTAGTCAGTAAACTGAAAGCCTCCGACGAAACGGTAAGCCGTTGCATCGGTGTCGATGTTGAAATTACTAAAGTCGTCTTCCAGATGTGATGATCCGATGCTCGCGCCGACAAAAAGTCCGGTGTCGGCGTTCGCCAGTGATGGCAACAGGAATGTAGCCAGGATCAGTCCCGGAACTGTGTGTATATAACGTGACATAACAATCTCCTTACGAAGAAAAACCGCAATGGCTTTTGTGTTACGTCATTAAACTCGAGCAAAGCTGAAGCTAAGCTGAAGAAAGTGGTCGCGCGAGTTTGTCGACAAGCTATTCCTGTGCAAATGCAACAATAGCTTTGGCGGCTTCATCTACGCGCGGCGCGAACCCTTCTACCAGGCTGGCCAGGTCGTTATGATCGCTGCACATTTCCAGCGCGGCAGCGCCGTCGTAGTCACAAACCGACAGCCGCAGGGCAAGTACTTCCGGCGGCGCACCGAAAGCTGTGCCGGGCAAGCTCAATACACCGCAGTCGGCCAGCAGTGCTTCGGAAAGTGACTCGGAGGTCGTTATGCCGCGTTGCGCGAAACGCTCGCGCATCGGTTCGAAATCCGGCCACAGGTAAAATGCGCCCTGCGGCTCGAGGCAATGGATGCCGGCTTCGGCAAGGCGAGCCGCAACGTTACGCGCCACTGCGCCGTGAATGCGCGTGCAAAGATCCACATGTGCCTCAATGTCCGGCTCTCCAGCCACCGCAAGCAACGCTGCCCGCTGAACCGGGGCCGACACGCCCGACCACGTCTCACTGGCGATTGCGGTCACCGCGTCGAACAATCCCGCGTAGCCTTTCGGAATCAGCCCGAAGCCCACGCGCCAGCCGCCAAGCGACAGGTACTTGGACAGACCGGTTGTTACAGCAGATCCAGCGGGGTGCAGGCTGGCGATACTCTCGAGATTACCGTCGAACGTGACGAGTGAGTAGATCTCGTCGCTGATAATAAAAATGCCTTCCCGCGTGCAAACGTCAACCAATGCCGGGTAGTCTGCTGGCGGTATGCAGAGCCCTGTCGGGTTGTTCGGCGAGTTGAGTATCAGCTTGGTCGGGTTGCACCCGCGGGAGCGAGCGCTATGTATCGCCGATAGCAGCGAATCCGGTTCAAGCTGGTAACCGGCCGGAGTGAGCGAGGCCGGTACGCTAACAACCTGGTCGCCCAGCATCGCAGCCTGCGGCGCGTAGCTGACCCAGGACGGTACGGGCACGATCAGGTCGCCGCTAATTGCCATCTGCAGGGCGTAAAGGATCAGCTTGCTGCCCGGCCCGACGACCACGTCAAACTGGCTGCTATCCACACCATTGCGATCAGAAAAATAGCGCAACGCCGACTCACCCAACTCAGCCAGCCCGGCAACGTGGTCATACGCATTGTGCCCGGCATGGTCTGCAAGCGCCCGGGCGAGCGCAGGAGGCACCGGAAACGGCGACTGACCAAAGCCCATTTGTAAAACGCGCGTGCCGCTGGCCCTTGCCGCGACACCGGCCTGGTTTGCTTTTAGTGTCGGTGACAGCGGCAGGTTGACGATCGAATCGCGTATCGCATTCACACTATGCCCCTTATGTGACATGCTCCTTTCGACTGCCTGTGCAGTTTTCCGGGAGACGCCATGAGTACGCCGTTAATCGCTCGATTGTTGTTCCTTCTATGCCTGATTGCAACGATTGGGGCAGCAGCAACGGAGGCCACTTCCGAAACACGGCCAAGGGTCCGCGATGTCGGGCTCGTGGTCGGCACGTTTCCGACCGGCCCTTTAAATGCAATCACCGATGTCGGCGGTGTCCGCGTTGGTCACGCAACCGTGATTCGCGGCGATGATATTCGTTCGGGCGTAACGGCGATCATTCCCGCACCCGGAAACCTCTACACGCACCCGGTCCCAGCCTGGATTCACGTGGGCAATGGCTACGGCAAACTCATCGGTGAGACGCAGGTTCGAGAATTTGGCGAGATCGAAACGCCGCTGCTGCTCACATGCACGCTGTGTGTTTGGCGCGCTGCCGATGCGCTGAAGGAATGGATGTACATGCAGCCGGGCATGGGTGAACACACGGTGAACCCGGTTGTCGGGGAAACCAACGACTCAGTTGTCAACAACATGTGGTCCAATCCTGTTGGTCGCGACGAGGTTTTCGCTGCGCTCAACAGTGCCAGCGCGGGTCCGGTTGCTGAAGGCAGCGTCGGTGCCGGCACCGGTACGCAGGCATTTGGCTGGAAGGGCGGTATCGGCACAAGTTCCCGGGTGCTTCCGGAATCGCTCGGCGGCTATACGATCGGCGCATTAGTGCAAACGAACTTTGGCGGCACACTGTCGATCAACGGCGCGCCAGTCGGGCGCGAGCTCGGCCAGTATGCCTACCGCGATGAGCTTGCCGGCGACGCCGCAAGCGACGACAGGGAAGACGGATCGATAATGATGGTTATAGCAACGGACGCCCCGCTCAATGCGCGCAGTCTCGACCGCCTTGCGCAGCGCGCGATGATGGGTTTGGCGAGAACCGGTTCGTTCGCCCACAATGGCTCCGGCGATTACGTCATTGCATTTTCCACCCATGAAAAGGTTCGGCGGCCCAGGGAAAGCGCCGCCCCGGTCGATGCGCCAGCGCTCGTCAACGCGTCAATGTCGCCGCTGTTTGCGGCAACGGCCGAGGCCACGGAGGAGGCTGTCTACAATGCGATTTTCCGGGCAACATCCATAAGCAGCCGTCGCGGAACGCTGACGGCAATACCCCTGGATGAGGTCATTCGCGTTCTGGAAAAATACAACGCGCTGCATTGGAACCAAACCATCAAGCCATAAAAAGTTGCCGGAAAATCAAGTTTCCCCCTCTCTTGGGCTCCGTTCGCGGGCCTTGTTTTTAATAAATTTTTCTTATTAAAAAGACAATAAAATTCATCTGGATTTGTTAGGTGCTCACTGCTCTAATCCGCCCAACAGCCAAAAGCTGGCTTGCCGC